>JBAUTZ010000237.1:0-4339 GCA_049582445.1 Burkholderiales bacterium | reverse complement strand
TGCTGCCGGACGAGAAACTGGGACTGGAACTATTCAAAGGCAAGGGACGCTGCGCCGAATGCCACGTGCTGGACAAAGGGCCGAAGGGCGAGCCGCCGCTGTTCACGGACTTCACCTACGACAATCTGGGCGTGCCGCGCAACCCGGAGAACCCATGGTATGCGATGCCCGCCTCCTTCAACCCCGAAGGCAGGAAATGGCTGGATCAGGGTCTAGGCGAATTCCTGGCGAGCCGCGCCGACTACCGCCGGTTCGCGAGCGACAACTACGGCAAACAGAAGGTGCCCACTCTGCGCAACGTGAACAGGCGCCCCGATCCGGCGTTCGTGAAGGGCTACATGCACAACGGCTATTTCAAGACGCTGAAAGGCCTGGTGCACTTCTACAATACGCGCGACATCAGACCGGCCTGCAAGAATCCGTTCACCACGGAAGCCGACGCCCTCGCGCAAAATTGTTGGCCGGAGGCGCAGGTCAAGACCAACGTCAACAGGAGCGAGCTCGGCGATCTGGGCTTGACGGATGCCGAAGAGAACGCGATCGTGAAATTCATGCAAACGCTATCGGACGGCTTCGAGCCGCCTGCCGGCACGAAAAGGCTCACGCCCGGCTTGCGGCAATGATGGTTCTGGACAACGCCTTCGCCTAGGAGAGCCAATATGGCGGCAGCCAAGAAGCGACCCTTCCTCACCGACGTCTAGCGCCGCGAGGCGCTCAGGGAAACGCCGGCACCCTGGGCTCGGTGCCCTCGGGTTTGGCCTCGGGATGAGCCTTCTTGATGCGCTCGGTGATCTCCTCGACCCGGTCTCGCGGCACGTCCGTGATCACCAGGAGCTCGCCGCGCTCGATCGCATCCTGGAACACCTTCAGGCGCGTGTTGCCGACGTTGAGGCCGACCATGCCGCCCAGCCAGGTGCCCACGCCGACGCCGACGAGCGCGCCGCCGAGCAGCACGGCGCCTCCCGCGACGACGAGGTGCGGCTCGAGCACGAGCGCGACCAGGCCGCAGAGAATGCCGGTCGAGCCGCCGATCGGCACCGCGCGCAGCATCGCCGGGATGATGTCGCTCTTCTGCCAGAACGACGCCTCGGGCAGATCCTCGAGCGGCGTGCCGCGCTTGGCGAGCACGTGGATATGCTTCCACTCGATGTGGGCGAGCAGCAGCTCGTCCACCACCTTCTTGCCGACCTGGGCGTCGGGAACCAGGAAATAGAGTCTTCGCATGTTGGCATTGTGGCCACCGCGGCGGCCCGCGTCTTGACCTGCGTCAAGCACGGCCCGCGCGCGCCTGCGAGACTTGCGCATGCGGTCCCGGTCCGAAAAAGGCGGCGGCAGCTTCGCCGGTATCAAGCTGCTGCTCTGCGAGAACCCGCTGCCACCGATTGACGAGGCGATCGCCGCGGCGCAGGCCGAGGTGCCGCGCTCGAATTACTACACCGAGGCGCATTCGGCCCCGCTGCGCCGGCTGATTTCCGCGCAGCTCGGGGTGCCCGAGCGCCTCATCCACATCAACGCGGGCTCGGAGCTGATCCTGCGCCAGCTCTTCGACCGATTCGGCGAGCAGGTCCATTTGCTGACGCCGACCTATCCGCTGTTCCCCGAGATCGCGCGGCGCTGGAGCGAGACGCGGCTGCTGCCCGAGCACGACTTCGCCTTCGACCTTGCCGGGCTTTCCATTCCCGAAGGCACCACGCTCGCGGTAATCGTGAATCCGAACAATCCCAACGGCGGCACGTTCGACATGGCGCCGCTTCCCGGATTGCTCCGGCGCCACCCGCGCACGCGCTTTCTCGTCGACGAGGCGTTCATTGGCCTCGCCGGCCAGTCGGTTGCGGCGCTGGTGCCGCATCACCCCAACCTGCTCGTCACGCGGACGCTGTCCAAGGCCCACAGCCTCGCCGGCTTCCGCGTGGGCTACGCGGTTTTGCCTGAGACGATCGCGGACGACCTCAATACACACAACGACGCCTACCCGCTCGCTCGCCCGAGCGAGGCGGCGGCGATCGCGACGCTCGAGCACGAGGACAAGATCCGCGCGCGGGCGGCGATGCTGCGCGCCTGGACCGAAGAGCTCTCCGCGCAGCTGCGCGGCATGGGCATGCGCACCTTTCCCAGCGAAACCTATTTTTTCCTGGCGGATTTCGCGCCGCACGACGCGGCAGCGCTGGCGCGCGCGCTCGCCGATCGCGCCATCCTGGTCAAGCCGCTGGGCGATGCACATCTCGGTCCGGGTTACATGCGCGTCACCACGGCGTTGCCGGAGGACAATACGCGCTTTGTCGCGGCGCTCAGGGGGCTCCTGTGATGTACGCGCGAATTCTCGCAGGTGTCGACGGAAGCACGCACGCCGAGCATGCGTTGCGGCATGCGGTCCAACTCGCGAAGGCGTGCGGCGCGGCATTGCGCATCGTGCACGTCGCCGACATGGGCTGGCTGCCCATTGGGCCCGAACTGGGGATCGTCGTCGATCGGCTCGCCGAAGCGCGGCGTGCCGATGACAGGAAGCTTCTCGAGGCCGCTGTCGAACTCGCGCGCAAGGCGGGCGTCGCGGCGGAAGCGCGCCTCGTCGAAACCGCGACGCCCACGCAGCCGGCCGCCGCCGCGCTCGTCGAGGAAGCGGCGTCCTGGCCCGCCGACGTGGTGGTAATCGGTACCCGCGGCCGCAGCGGCCTGGAGCGCCTGCTCCTCGGCAGCGTCGCCGACGGCGTGGCACGGCGCTCGAGGATTCCCGTGGTTTTGGTGCCTTGAGCTGAAACGCCATGGACCCGGTGCTGCTCTGGATCATCGGCAGCGGGCTGCTAATGAGCGCCATCGCGCTCGTGGGCGGCGTGACGCTGGTGCTCCCGGAACGCACGCTGCAGCGGATTCTCCTTCCGCTGGTTGCGTTCGCCGCCGGCTCGCTGCTGGGCGGCGCCTTCTTCCACATGCTCCCCGTCGGCCTCGGCACGGGTATGAGCGATGTCGCCGTCTACGCTCTGCTCCTCGCCGGCTTCGCGGTGTTCTTCGGCCTCGAGCAGTTCCTGCACTGGCACCACTGCCACCGCGCCGAAGCGACCTGCAAGAAGCCGCTCACGTACCTGATCCTGATCGGCGACGGGCTGCACAACTTCCTCGGCGGGCTGGCGGTGGCCGGCACTTTCCTCATCGACATCCGCCTCGGCATCGTCACCTGGCTGGCGGCCGCCGCGCACGAGGTGCCGCAGGAGCTGGGGGACTTCGGCGTGCTGGTGCACGGCGGCTGGGAGCGGCGCAAGGCGCTGCTCTACAACCTGCTGTCTGCGCTCACGTTCCTCGTCGGCAGCTTGATCGCGTACGCCGCTTCATTCCGGCTCGACGTGACGTTCCTGGTTCCGTTCGCGGCCGGCAACTTCATCTACATCGGCGCCGCCGACCTGATCCCGGAGGTCAAGGCGCACGCCGATCCCGGCGCCAGCGTCGTTCACTTCGTTTCATTCGTCGTGGGCGTCTCGCTCATGCTGGCGGTAAAGCTCGCGCTCGAGCCCTGAGTCACGGCACCAGCACCGCCGCGCCTTCCAGCGTTCCCTCGCGCAGCGCGGCGAGCGCCGCGTTCGCCTCCTCGAGCGGAAAGGACCTCGTCTGGGTGCGGATCGGCGTCTCGGCGGCGACGCGCATGAACGCCTCGCCGTCGGCGCGCGTGAGGTTGGCCACCGACTGCACGCGGCGCTCGCCCCACAAAAGCGCATAGGGAAACGCCGGGATGTCGCTCATGTGGATGCCGCCGCACACCACGCGGCCGCCCTTTTTCACCGCCGCGAGCGCTTGCGGCACCAGGCTACCGACCGAGGCGAAGATGATCGCCGCGTCGAGCGGCTCGGGCGGGGCCTCGTCCGAGCCGCCGGCCCAATGCGCGCCGCACTGGAGCGCGAATTCCTTTCCCTTGGTATCGGAAGGGCGCGTAAAGGCGAACACCTTTCTTCCTTCCGCGCGCGCCACCTGCGCCAGGATGTGCGCCGCGGCGCCGAAACCGTACAGGCCGATCCGGCGCGCGTCGCCCGCGAAGGCGTAGGAGCGGTAGCCGATCAGCCCGGCGCACAGGAGCGGCGCGGCTTCGGCGTCGCCGTAGCGCTCGGGCAGCGCGAAGCAGAAACGCTCGTCGGCCACGGTGTACTCGGCGTAGCCGCCATCCAGCGTGTAGCCGGTGAAGCGCGCGCGCTCGCACAGGTTCTCGCGCCCGCTCGCGCAGTATTCGCACGCGCCGCAGGTCCAGCCCAGCCACGGCACGCCGACGCGCGCGCCCGTGGCGAAGCGCGTTCCGCCGCGCACCACGCGCCCGACGATCTCGTGTCCCGGCACGAGCGGGTAGCGGCCCTCGGTCAGG
>JBAUTZ010000236.1:0-8473 GCA_049582445.1 Burkholderiales bacterium | reverse complement strand
CCGGCGGCCTGCGCGAGCGCCTCCTTGCCGCGGGCGCCGATCGCGACCCGGCAGCCTTCGGCCGCGAGCGCGAGCGCCGCGGCCGAGCCGATGCCCATGCTGCCCCCGGTCACCAGGGCGCATTTCCCCTTCAGGCCCAGGTCCATCCTTACACTCCGCGCTTACGCAGCACGACGTGGGTCGCGCGCTCGCCTGCGACGTACTCCGCGCATTCATAGCCCAGGGCACGCAGATCGATCCCGCCCAGCAGATGCTCGCCGGCACCGAGCAGTACGGGGCGGATGGCCAGGTGCAGCGAGTCGATCAACGCGGCCCGCAGGTACTGCCTGATCGTCGCCACGCCGCCACCCAGGCGAACGTCGCGGCCGCCCGCTGCGGCCCTCGCCTGCTCCAGGGCGGCGTGAGTGCCCTCGGTGACGAACCGAAACTCGGTGCCCCCCGCCATCTTGAGCGGCGCGCGGGCGTGATGCGTCAGCACGAAGACGGGCGTGTGATACGGCGGCTCGTCGCCCCACCATCCCTTCCAGCTCTCGTCCGGCCATGGGCCGCGCACGGGCCCGAACATGTTCCGGCCCAGGATCCAGGCACCGATTCCGGCAAAGCCCTGCTCGGCAAATCCGTTGTCGACGTCGGTCTCGCCATCATCCTGTCCATGCATCCGTCGCCATGCGCGCGTCTGGAGGAACCACTCCATGAGCTCCGGCCCGCCGACGCCGAGCGGATGCTGAAGATCTTGATTCGGCCCGGCACCGTAGCCGTCGATGGAGATCGCGAAGCTCTGGACGCGTAGTTTCGACACGGGATTCCTCTTTGCTGATGACGCTTGACGATCGCTACTCCGGCACATGGCAGACCGCCTCGAGCCGGTTGCCGCTCGGGTCGCGGACGAACGCGTCGTAGTACGAAGCGTCCCGGGCGGTCGTAGACCTTCTCGCAGCCCAGGGCTGCCATTGCGGAGTCGTAGAAGGACCGGGCGGCGTCCAGATCACGAACCGAAATGGATACATGATCCAGGAGGTGCATATCGCAGCTAACGTTCTCGCCGAGCCGGGGGCTTAGGCCCGATTAGCCATGCGCGAAGCAATTCAGGTTGTAGAGAGCCGCCAGGCCACCGTGATGACGATGGGCAGGACCAGCTCCGGGATCAGGTAGCCCAACCACACGGCAGCGGGCTTGGGCAGCCCGACGCGACTGATCGACACGAGTCTTCCGACCCCGGCGAGAAAGACGCCCAGCGCGAGCAGGTACACGAGCGTCCCCTGCTGGCGAATCGTGAAGGCCGCCCAGAGGCTGATGACGCCGGTCGAGAAGTACACACCGGCCATGAAACGGTGAACGTTGTCCAGACGCGGCAATGTATCGGGTTGACCCAGATACATTTGCAGCGCGCCGCCAAAAATGGCGATGGCCGCGACGATGAACAGGCAGACCTGAACGATCTGCTGGCCGACGAGCAAAGGAGCGGCAGGATTCATGGCGACCCTCCAATTGATCCAAACAAAGTCCAGAACCACGCAAAGCCGCGTCCGTCGGCCCGGTGCACCGGGTCGGCGATATCTCCGAGAGCGCCGAAACCGCTGATCGCGGCCCCAAAGCATATCGTCGCCATGATCGCCGCGATAACCACGCACATCGGCATCGAGATTTTCAAGGTCGCGCTTGGGCCGTAATGCCTTCAGCGGATTGTAGCCGCCGGCAGCGATTGCATGACCATGATCGAGCCGAAGCCGCCGTGATGCAGCACTTCTCGCAGTAGCAACAAGCTGGCGGCAAAGGCCCGACCAGACGGTATGCCAAGTCGCGCTGCCGGAGCGCCATAGGCCACGTCCGCCATACGGTTAAACAGGCGCTCGACAGTCGCGATATCCAGACTTACTTCGGACGAACCGCCAAGCCCGGCAACCCTCACTATTTCCCAGGCCTCTGGCGCGGAGGTGACAAGTACGCGGCGCCCCGGCAACGAGCGAATCGCGGGCATCAGATCATCCTCGATCCCAGCGATCGCTGCTTCTAGCTCATCCGCCTTAGCCGGCTCATGGCGAAGGTGTTGGAGGATGCTTCGCAACGAACCTGCTTCGAGTGTGGCGAGATGGCGCCAACTGCCGCCGCTCACCACTTCCAGCGAGATTCGATCAGCGCCGATATGCAGTCGGGTGACCGGCCCGTCCTCCAGCGGCAAGCTCAGGCCGCCCCCCGGATGTGAATTGCAGCGCTCTTGCGCCGTACGCTCAACACGCGCGGCAGCGCCTCGATGTTCTGCTTCAAATCGCGGTCGCGCGTGCCCTCCCGGAAATCGATGGCGCGCACGTTGTAGCGCTCGAGCGTCTTCGCGCTGATGAGCGCTAGGTCCTCGAGCCGCCGTGTCACCGCGATCCTTCGATTCCCTGGTGAAATCTAACGTTGCGCTTCAGGCGCGCACGAGCGCGAAGCGCGAGTGCGTCGCTTGCAAGCGCTGGTTAGGCCGCCGTGAGCTTGACCCTACCGACATTGTCGAGCTTCACCCGTTGCTTCGCCTGCCATAGATCGTAATTGTACTGCATCGCCAGCCAGCTTTCGGGCGAACGGCCCAGCGCCTTGGAAAGCCGCAATGCCATCTCGGGGCTGATGCCACTTGCGCCGGTGAGGATGCGATTCAGGGTTGAGGCAGCCACACCCAGCTTCGCCGCGAGTTCTCGGCCACTGAGATTGTTCGGCTCCAGATACACCTCGGTAATGAACTCACCCGGATGGGGTGGATTGTGCATGGCCATTAGTGATAGTCCTCATAGTCCAGGACGTAGGCGTGTCCGTCCTTGAATTCAAAAGTCACGCGCCAGTTACCGTTTACCCACACCGACCAGCGACCTCGTTCTTCCCCCTTCAACTGGTGTAGCCGAAACCCAGGAATATCCATGTCCTCGATGGACTGAGCCGTATCCAAGGCCGTCAATAGCATCCGAAGGCGCTTTGCGTGGTGGGGTTGGACGCCTGCCGCACTTCCCGACTCATAGAACCTCCTCAGTCCTTTGTGTCGGAACGCCTGGATCATGCCCGCAGTATACCGTGTTGCGCATCACGCAACAAGCGGCCAAACGCCGGCGCTCCCCCGCGCGCGTAGCGCGTCGGGCGCAGCGCATAGTTAGATTTGCAGTAGATGCAATGGAGCGACACTCTTGCCCAGCATCGTGCGGATTCCGAACGGTGCGATCTCTGGCGTAGGAGATTCCATCCAACCCTCGATACCAGACTTCGCAGCAGCATACGCCGTACAGAACATCTGACCGGATATGCCGGCAGTTGACGAAATAGTGATCACTAGGCCGGAGCGCTGCTTGCGCATCATGGGCAGGGCTGCGCGGGTCACGTTCATCGGGCCGAACAGCAGTGTCTCGATCTGATTGCGAACCTGTTTGGGGGCTTAATTCCGCGAAGAATCCGGCGAAAAAGTTACCCGCGTTACGCCGTGGTAGTCACGGCGATCCTTACCATCGCGACCGTGCTGAACCTGCCCGAGCGCGAGCCCGCCAAAGCCTAGCGTTGAATCCTGCAGCTTGCATTTCACGCCAGATTGGGTATGATGAACATCATATGAAACGCACGGCTGGCAGAGCCAAGGAAATCACCCACGAACGCATCGTCGAGACCGCCGCGCGCGCGATCCGGCGCAGCGGGTATGGCGGCACGAGTGTGGCCGACATCATGAAGGAGGCCGGCCTCACGCATGGCGGCTTTTACGCGCACTTCCCTTCACGCGACGCGATGCTCGCCGAAGCCGCGGACCGTGCCGGCGCGGAGGCAGTGGCCGTGTCGACACGTGTCACCGCCGCCGCGCCGCCGAAGCGCGCGTTGCAGGCGTTGGTAGGCGCCTACCTCTCCAAGACGCATCTGGAGGGTATAGAAACGGGTTGCCCAGTCGCCGCCTTGGGTTCGGAGATGCCGCGTCAGGCGCCCGAGGTGCGGCGCGCGGCTACGCGCCGCATCAAGGAAATGATCGATGTCGTTGCCCGCCAATCGCCCGACTGGGGAAAGTCGGGCGCGCATGAACACGCACTGGTTACCGTGGCCACGATGGTCGGGACCCTGCTGCTGGCGCGCGCCGTTGACGACCCCAAGCTTGCCGACGCGCTGCTGAACGCGGCGCAGACCCACCTCGCCCCTTAGGCACCTGAGTACGCCTGCATCAATTGCAGCTTTTTGTTTGAACGTAAATATGATGACTATCATATCAATGGAGTTCCCATGAAGACCACCAAACCCATCGCGCTCGTTACGGGCGCCTCTTCAGGCATCGGTCAAGCCACGGCGCAGCGGCTCTCGAAGGCTGGCTACCAGGCTTACGGCACCAGCAGGCGCGGAGCGCAGTCGGGCCCACAATCGTTCGCGATGCTGGCCCTCGACGTGACCCGCGATGAATCGGTGCAAGCCGCCGTGGACGAGTTGATGCGATTGGAAGGCCGTATCGACCTGCTGGTGAACAACGCCGGCTTCGGTGTCGCTCCCGCCGGAGCGGAAGAGAGCTCGATAGAACAGTCCCGGGCGATCTTCGATACCAACGTCTTCGGCATCATCCGGATGACGCGCGCCGTGGTGCCCCACATGCGGCGACAAGGAAGCGGCCGCATCATCAACATCGGTTCCGTGCTTGGGTTTCTGCCCATGCCGTACGGTGCGCTCTATGCCGCGACCAAACACGCGGTCGAAGGCTATTCCGAATCGCTCGACCATGAACTGCGCACGAGAGGCATTCGGGTTTCGGTCATCGAGCCTGCCTATACGAAGACGCAGTTCGACGCGAACTTCATGGAGCCGGATGCGAAGCTCGACGAGTATCGCGAGGCGCGTGCGTCCCTGGAAAAGACACTGAAGAACGTGCTGGCCGCTGCCGACCAACCGGAAATCGTCGCCGAGGTCGTGCTGAAAGCGGCCAGTGCGGCGCGCCCGAAACTGCGATATGCCGCCGGTGGGCTCGCGAACCGCCTGCGGTTATTGCGCAGATTCGCGCCGGCAGGCGTGCTGGACGCCGGAATCCGGAAAGACCTGCGTCTCGACGCTGCGCCGACGTCATGAAGGCATTCATCGTCGATCGCTATGGGAAAAAGCGCGTGTTGCGGTCGGCAGAAATGCCGAATCCGGACCTACGCGATGACGAGGTCCTGGTCCAGGTCCATGCGGCCGGTGTGAACCTGCTGGACTCCAAGATCAGGGACGGAGAGTTCAAGCTCATCCTGCCCTATCGCCTTCCACTCATCCTGGGTCACGATGTCGCCGGAGTGGTGGTCAAGGTCGCCCCGCGGGTGCAGCAGTTCAAGCCAGGCGATGAGGTCTATGCGCGGCCAGATGACTTCCGGATCGGAACGTTCGCGGAGTTCGTTGCGGTCAAAGAAGACTCTCTAGCGATCAAACCCGGCAACATCACCATGGAAGAAGCCGCTTCCATTCCCCTGGTGGGCTTGACGGCATGGCAGGCGCTGGTCGAGAAAGCCAAACTGGGAAAAGGGCAGAAGGTCTTCATTCAGGCCGGCTCCGGCGGCGTCGGCACTTTCGCTATCCAGCTGGCCAAACACCTGGGCGCCACCGTTGCCACGACAACGAGCACAGCCAATGTCGCGCTCGTGAAGAGCCTGGGTGCAGATGTCGTCATCGACTACAAGACGCAGGACTTCGAAAAAGTCTTGCGCGACTACGACGTGGTCCTGAACAGCCAGGATGGCAAGACGCTCGAGAAATCTCTCCGCGTACTCAAGGGTGGAGGAAAGCTCATTTCGATCTCCGGGCCGCCGGACCCGGAATTCGGCAAGGAAATCGCGGCACCCGGGTTCGTAAAGCTGGTCATGCGGCTGCTCAGCTCGGGCATCAGGCGAAAGGCGCAAGGCATGGGCATTGGCTACTCCTTCCTCTTCATGAACGCGAACGGGGTCCAACTACGGCTGATCACCCGTCTCATCGAAGCAGGCGCGATCCGCCCCGTGATCGACAAGGCCTTCCCGTTCGAGTCCACCAACGAGGCCATGGCCTACGTCGAAGCAGGTCGCGCGAAGGGCAAGGTCGTCATCAAGGTTAGATGAAGCCGCCTCGCTTCCAGGATCAAAGTGCACTGCCCGCAGCGGACACCGTCGCGGACCCGCTGCTCACGGCCCCGATCCTGCCGACGCTCGTGCGCTTTGCGCTGCCAAACATGGGCGCGATGCTGGCGACGGCGCTGGCCGCAATCGCCGAGACGACCTATGTCGGCCAACTCGGCGTGGCCTCGCTGGCCGGAATGGCGCTCGTATTTCCGATGGTGATGCTGCAGTTGATGCTGTCGGGCGGCGCGATGGGCGGCGGCGTGTCGTCCGCCGTGAGCCGCGCGCTTGGCGCCGGGGATGGAGCGCGCGCGAACGCGCTTGCCGTGCACGCGATGTGGATAGGGTTGTCGGCGGGAGTGCTGTACACCATGCTGATGCTCGCCTTCGGCCCCGCCGTGTTTGCGACGCTTGGTGGCCGCGACGAGGCGCTGGCGCAGGCGATCGCATACTCGAACGTCGCGTTCGCCGGGTCGGTCGGGGTCTGGCTCATGAACACCTTCGCATCGGTGATCCGCGGCTCAGGGAACATGGCAGTGCCCTCGGCAACCTTCCTTGCGGTCTCCGTGCTGCAGGTCCTGGTTGGCGGCGCGCTTGGGCTTGGCTGGGGACCGTTTCCCCGGCTGGGCATGGCTGGCGTTGCGGCCGGACAGGCGATCGCGTACGCAATGGGCACGATCTACTTGTACGCCTATCTGAGATCGAGCCGCTCGCGGGTCCGGCTGTCGGTGCGCGCGACGCCGCTGCGGTGGGAACTGTTGCGCGACATCCTGAAAGTGGGTGCGCTCGCCTGCATCTCGCCGTTGCAGACGGTGCTGACGATACTGATCCTCACCTGGCTGGTCGCGCAATTCGGCACCACTGCGCTCGCCGGCTACGGCATCGGCACCCGGCTCGAATTCCTACTGATCCCCATCGGATTCGCCATTGGCGTGGCATCGGTGCCGCTTGTGGGCATGGCAATGGGCGCCCGCAAGATCGTGCGCGCCCGGCGTTCGACCTGGGTCGCGGCGGCACTCGCAAGCGCGCTACTCGGCGCGCTGGGGCTTGCGGTGGCCATCGCTCCCGACCTGTGGACCCGCCAGTTCACGCAAGACCCGGAGGTGCTCGCTTCGGCCGCCGTCTACTTCCACTGGGCGGGCCCTTGTTATGGGCTGTTTGGTCTGGGGCTTTGCCTTTATTTCTCATCGCTCGGCGCTGGCAAGGTCGGAGGCCCGGTGCTCGCCGGCACCCTGAGGCTGGTCGTGATTGCGCTGGGAGGTTGGGCGCTCGCCGCCGCGCATGCGCCCTCGTGGACGATATTCGCGCTTGTTGCTCTCGGGATGGCGGCCTATGGAATCGCCTCAGCCATCGCCGTGCGTTACGCGAACTGGGGGAAAGAACGATGATTGGGCAATCACCGCGAAAAGCACTTTTCTAACTGGCATAGTTGCTGCCCTTGCGGTGCAGCAGGCGCAGTCCAGGTAGTACATGAGCTCGAAGTCCTCCCGCACCGTCGCGCCCAGCGTCAGCAGGCCGTGGTTGCGCAGGATCATGGCGCGGGATTTCTTGCCGAGGTCCCGGGCCAGGCGCGTGCGCTCCTACATGTCGAGTGCGATGCCCTCGTAGTCGTGGTACGAGACTTCGCGCTCGACGCGCATGGCGTGCTGGCTGATCGTTAGCTGGCCACATCTCATCGCCGAGATGGCGACGCCGGTGCGCGTGTGGGTGTGGATCACGAAGCCGGCCTCGTTGTAGCCCAGGCCAAGCGGGTCGTCGAGGACCTTGCCGTCGTGGTCGATTTTTACCCATAGCGGCCCGTGACGCGACACAAGCGGCATTGCGCTATCAAGTGCAGAAGGTCGAAACGTTGCCCTGCAAATCTAACGTTTTGGTGAACGGCGGGCCGGCGCAGGCGTTCGATACGCTGCTGCATCGATGGTCCGTCCGTTCCACCTAAAGTTAGCGAGCACGGGTACGAGAGCGCCAGTAGAAGGGCCGACGGGAATGATGCGCAACGGCGAAGATGACGATGCCATCGGATTCCACGCGGTAGAAGAGCGAGAAGCGGAAGCCTTTGACGATGACGCGGCGCGTGTTGCCGGGGGAAGGCGAGCCGGAGCCTGGAAAGGCAAGGGCGCGGGCGGCCGCATCCTCGACCGCTGCCGTGAGGCGCTCGCCCAGGCCGGGTTGCGCCTCATTGTGGTAGATGACTTCGGCGAGGAACTCTAGACGTGCCGCGGCGATGAACCGCGCGCGCTTCACCGAGCGAGGCGCCTTGCCTCGGCAAACACGTCCTCGGCCGAGATTGTCTGCAGCTCGCCGCGGTCGTAGGCAGCGGCGCGCTCTCTAATCTCCTGATCCCATGCCGCCTCAATCTCTGCGACTGGCGGCTCTTGGATCGACTCGAGGAGGAATTCTGCGAGCTGAGCCCGCTCGTCAGCCGTCAGAGA
>JBAUTZ010000235.1:0-3083 GCA_049582445.1 Burkholderiales bacterium | reverse complement strand
CGCAGCGCAGCGTCATCGGGCTGGCCGGAAGCATAGAGCTCGCGCATCTTGAATCCCTGCTCGTGCATCTTGCCCATCAGTTCCCAGCGCTGCCGCGCGCTTTCTTCCTGGATCTTGGCGATCTTCGCGCGCTGCTCGTCGCTCAGCTTGAGCGCGCCGTAGCCAGCGCCATAGCCCCCGCAACCCCCCATCATCCCAGGGCCGCCCCTGCCGTAACCGGGACCATAGCCCCGTCCGTAGCCCTCGCCCATGCCGTAGCCGGGACCGTAGCCACCCATCATGCCCGGGCCCATGCCGTAGCCAGGGCCATAGCCGCCCCCGGGGCCGTACTCGGATGGATCCGCGAAGGCCTGCGCGGATGCAGTGGCCAGGCCAAGACCTGCGATCAGACCAACGAGGGCCTTGCGAACCGTCGTGTTTTGAATCTTCATGATGAATCTCCTTTGCAGTTGCACTACAAAAATATGGATGTGCGCGAATCAGTCATTTAATTCGCGCTTCTTACTTTCGAACTCATTGCGTTCGATTTCGCCCCTCGCGTAGCGCTCTTTCAGGATCTCGACCGAGCGTTTGCTCGAACTGTGTCCCGCTCCTGGATAGCCCGCGAATAGCCACCTGGCGAGCACTACGATGCCGAGAATCAGCAGGACCCACCAAAGCAGCATGTGCGCCATGCCGATGAAGCCCCAGCCGTAACCCCAACCCATGTTTCCCATATAGCCCCACATATGCAGCTCCTTTTCAGATGGTCCGGCGCGCGTCCGCGGCGCGACCGAATACGAATCCCGCAAGTGAATGGAATCCTGCGCGCGGCGTGCGGCCGCGCGAGCGGCTCAATCGAGCCGGCGCTGAGAGCGAGCGTGGTAAGGCAGTGGAGGAGCGGGATCGCGTCGCGCGGTGAGAGTCGATCGCTGCGTGACGGGACGCAAAGTCTTGAAGATGATGTCGGACGGTGCGCTGAGCGCAACCGGCGAAGCAGCCGGCAGCGGCGGAATTGCGGGCACTGTCAGTGCATGGCCATCGACGCTCGAGCAGCAGATCGCATCGTCCGCGTGACCGTGCCCCGACGCCGCCAACGCGTCGCACACCGGTCGCAGGAGCACGAACAACAAGGCAAGCAACAGACTCACGGACCGCGACAAACTGCGCGGTCGCTTGCTGCGACCTCGTCTCAGGATAGATGCCATGTTGACCGCCAGGCTACGGCCATCATCATGCGACGGCATGCGGACGGCAGTTTGACCCAGGTCAACCCTGGTTCGTGCGGCCCCGCGCCGGCTACCTATCGGATGCGTCAAGGTTCATCGCCCGCCGCGCCAACGCCGGAAATCGCGCAGCACCTCGCGCGCGCAGTTGTGCCCCGGCGCTCCGGTCACGCCGCCGCCGGGGTGCGCGCCCGAGCCGCACAAATAGAGGCCCTCGAGCGGGGCGCGGTAAGCGGCGTAGCCGAGCAACGGGCGCGCGGCCCAAAGCTGGTCGAGCGAGAGCGCGCCGTGGAAGATGTCGCCCGCGGTGAGGCCAAACTCGCGCTCGAGGTCCGCGGGCGAAAGCGCGCTGTGGGCGATGACGCTCGCCTTGAAGCCCGGGGCGTGACGCTCGACCACGTCGAGAATGCGCCCGATCGCCTCGCCCTTGCGCGCGTCCCAATCGGCCTCGGGCGCAAAGTGCTGGCAAAAGAGGCTCGCGACGTGCCGGCCGGGCGGCGCGAGCGTCTCGTCGAGCGTGCTCGCGATCACCATCTCGACGATCGGCTCGCGCGCCATTCCCTCCGAGCGCGCATCCAGATAAGCGCGGTCCATGTATTCGAGCGAAGGCGCGAGGATAATGCCGGAGGCGAGGTGCGGACCCGGCTCGGGCAGGCAGGTAAAGCGCGGCAGCTCGGAGAGGGCCACGTTCATGCGAAAGCTCGCGGAGCCGCATTTGTAGCGCTTCATGCGCGCGACGAACTCGCGCGGCAACAGTCCGGGCTCGACCAACCCGAGGTACAGCCGCTTCGGGTCGACGTTGGCGACGATCGCGCGCGCAAAGTGCTCGGTTCCGTTTGCAAGCACGACCGCTCCGCGCCGGACGCTCGCGACTGGGGCATCGCATTCGATCTCGACGCCGAGCCGCCTTGCCTCGGCGGCGAGCGCTTCGCTGATCGCCCCCATGCCGCCGATCGCGTGGCCCCAGGCACCGCGCTTGCCGTTGACCTCGCCGAACGCGTGGTGCAGCAGCACGTAGGCGCTGCCGGGGTGAAAGGGGCTCGCGTAGTGGCCGACCACCGCGTCGAAGCCGAAGGCGGCCATGATGCCGTCCGACTCGAACCAGCCCTGCAGCATCTCCGCCGCGCTGCGCGCGAAGAGCGCGAGCATGTCGCGCCGCGCTTCCGGGTCGAGCCGCCGCAAGCGCCATGCCGCGCGCAGCGCCCGCCACAGGTCAGCGACCCCACCGCCCGCATTCGGCGGGCGTTCGAGCAAGAGCCCCCGCAGCACGTCGGTCGCCCGCTCGAGCATCGCGTAGTAGGCCGGCAGCCGTTCCGCGTCGCGCGCCGAGAACTTCGCCAACTCTCTTTGCGTCGCCTCGATGCCGCCGCCGACTTTCAGGTACTCGCGCCCCGACAAGGGAAGGAAGTTCGCCAGCGGCCGCTCGACGATCCTCAGACCGTGCTCGGCGAGGCGGAGCTCCCGCACCACCTTTTGCTGCAGCAGGCTCACCGTGTAGGCCGCGGCCGAGTTGCGGAAACCCGGGTGGAACTCCTCGGTGACCGCTGCGCCCCCCACGACGGGCCGGCGCTCCAGCACCTTGACCTTCAGCCCACCCTTCGCGAGGTAGCAGGCGCACGTAAGACCGTTGTGCCCCGCGCCGACGACCAGCGCGTCGTAGCGATTCATCCCCCGCGCGCGCGGCGCCGCTCGACGAGCTTGAGCATCGTGTCCAGCGTGATAGAGCGGAAAGTCGCCTTGGCGATCTCGTCTATCTCCGAGAGCACCACGCCGAGCGCGTCCTCGACCTCGTGCGGGGCGGCGATGTCGCCGGCCGCGGCGCGGCGTCGCCGGGTGCCCTTCGGCGGCGCGCGCCTCGGCGCGCTGATATCCTCGAAC
>JBAUTZ010000234.1:0-30447 GCA_049582445.1 Burkholderiales bacterium | reverse complement strand
CTGCTCGCCGGGCTGACCGCCGCTCTCTACTGGTTCACGCTCCGCTTATCCGCCGCGGCCAAGATGCCCTTCGTAGAGCAGGTGCTGCTTTCCGCGCAGCGCGCGGAGACTGTGAAGTCGCGCGAATTCATCCAGCAGAATCTGAATGCGATGGCTGTGAAACTGGGCGAAATGCAAGCCCAGCTGACGCGCCTGGATGCCCTCGGCGAGCGGCTCTCCACTCTTGGGGGGCTCAAGGCTTCCGAGTTCCCGGTCAACGGCCCGCTGGGGCTAGGCGGCGCAGTATCGACCATGCCACCGCAGGACCTTTCGATGACCGATCTGGAGGATCGGCTCGCCAAGCTGTCACGTCAGCTTGACAACCGGTCGGACCTTTACGGGGTTGTCGACTCCGAGCTGCGCGACGTCATGGTCCGCCGGAAGTCGATGCCGACGATGCTTCCCGTGCACGCTCCCCGCGGCTCGGTGTTCGGCAAACGCATAGATCCCTTCACGGGTCAGCTGGCGATGCACGAGGGCATCGATTTCGAGGTTGACTCGGGCACCCCCGTGCATGCGGCTGCCGGGGGGGTTGTGATATTCGCCGGACTGCACCCGCAATATGGCAACCTAGTTGAGATCGACCACGGTGACGGCCTCTCAACGCGCTACGCCCATTTGTCTAAGATCCTGGTGACGAAGGGGGAGATCGTGTTGCGCGGTCGCGAGGTCGGCCGTAGCGGCGCGACCGGGCGAGCGACCGGACCGCACTTGCACTTTGAGGTACGGTACAAGGGTGTTGCGGTGAATCCTGACCGGTTCTTGGCGGCGACGAACCCTACCTTGCCCGGCGCCAAGAAGCCGCGCACGGCTGTCGCCCGCGACTAGGCACGTCAAGGGCCGCGAAAGCGGCCGTGATAAACTTTCCGCTTTCCGCTGGACCTCGGCGGGGCCGTTTCAGGCCCTCGCGGCTTCCCGTCCGCGTTGCCCGCGGGCCGGGTTGCAACCTTCATCATGGCAAACGTCCTTACCAAGATCTTTGGCAGTCGCAACGAAAGGCTGCTGAAGCAGTACTCGCGTACCGTCACACGGATCAACGCGCTCGAAGGGGAGATGTCCGCGCTGGATGACGCGCAATTACGCGCCAAGACAGACGAGTTCAGGAAGCGCATCGCTGACAAGGTCGCGGCGGCGGCCGAAGAGAACAGGTTGGCGGCCGAAACACAGGCCATTGAAGCACTGCTTCCCGAAGCATTCGCGATCGTGCGAGAGGCAGGCAAGCGCGCCCTTCGCATGAGGCATTTCGATGTGCAGCTCCTGGGCGGGATGGTGCTGCATTACGGCAAGATTGCGGAGATGCGCACCGGCGAGGGTAAGACGCTGGTAGCGACGCTCCCCGCATACCTCAATGCCCTGGCGGGCAAGGGCGTCCACATTGTCACAGTTAACGACTATCTCGCGCAGCGCGATGCGGCCTGGATGGGAAAGCTCTATAACTTTCTCGGTCTGACGGTGGGCGTAAACATCCCGCAAATGGAGCCCGAGGACAAGCGAGCGGCCTATCGAGCGGATATTACCTACGGCACCAACAATGAGTTTGGCTTTGATTACCTGCGCGACAACATGGCGATGCACCTCGAGGAGCGGTTTCAGCGAGGTCTGTACTACGCCATTGTCGACGAGGTGGACTCGATCCTGATCGACGAAGCGCGAACGCCGCTCATCATTTCTGGTCAGGCCGAGGATCGCACGGAGATCTACCACCGAATGAACGAGGTGGCCCCGCTGCTGACCGCGCAAAAGGAGGAGAACGGGCCGGGCGATTTTTGGGTGGACCAGAAAAATCACCAGATCCTGTTGTCGGAGGCGGGGCACGCGAAGGCTGAAGAGATTCTCGGCCGCGTCGGCCTGCTCCCGAAGGGCGCAAGTCTTTACGAGCCGGCGTATATCAATCTCGTACATCAACTGTATGCGGCATTGCGCGCCCATCACCTGTTTCTCCGCGACCAGCATTACGTGGTGCAGAACGACGAGGTGATCATTGTCGACGAATTCACCGGCCGCTTGATGGTCGGGCGGCGTTGGTCCGATGGGCTGCACCAGGCTGTGGAAGCGAAGGAAAAGGTTCAGATCCAAAACGAGAACCAGACGCTCGCGTCGATTACGTTCCAGAACTACTTCCGGCTGTACAAAAAACTTGCGGGAATGACGGGAACCGCAGACACCGAGGCATTCGAATTCCAGCAGATCTATGGGCTGGAAACGGTGGTCGTGCCCACCCACAAACGAATGATCCGCGAGGACCGGCTCGATCTCGTTTATCGCACGGCAAAGGAAAAATATCTGGCGATCATCGAGGACATCCGCGATTGCTACCAGCGTGGACAGCCGGTGCTCGTCGGAACGACCTCGATCGAGAACTCCGAGCTGCTCTCTTCGTTTCTCTCAAAGGAAAAGGTGCCTCACCAGGTGCTGAACGCCAAGCAGCATGCGCGCGAGGCCGAGATCGTTGCGCAGGCCGGGCGCCCGAAAATGATTACCATCGCTACGAATATGGCGGGGCGAGGCACGGACATCGTGCTTGGCGGCAACGTGGAAAAGCAGTGCGAACTCATCGAGGTGGACCCGACCGTGCCGCCCGAGGACAAGACGGCACGTATCGATACGCTCCGTGAAGAGTGGCAGCAAGTACACGATCAGGTAATCGCGGCTGGCGGCCTGCATATCATCGGCACCGAGCGCCATGAGTCGCGGCGCATCGACAATCAGCTACGGGGCCGGGCCGGGCGTCAGGGCGATCCGGGCTCGTCGCGCTTCTACCTGTCACTCGAGGATCCGCTGCTGAAAATCTTCGCGGGGGACCGCATCAACCGCATTATGGTGATGCTGAAAATGCCCGAAGGCGAGGCCATCGAACACTCGATGGTGACGCGTTCAATCGAGTCCGCGCAAACCAAGGTTGAGGCGCGCAACTTCGATATCCGCAAGCAGCTGCTCGAGTACGATGACGTTGCCAACGAGCAGCGCAAGGCGGCCTACGCGCTGCGTAACGAGTTACTTGAGTCGCAGGACGTAACAGCGCGAATAAGCGACCTGCGTGCCGGAGTCATCACCGACTTGTTCCGGGCGTACGTTCCCGAGGAAAGCGTTGAGGAACAATGGGACATCACCGCAATGGAGACCGCCCTCAAGGCGGAGCTTGGACTCGAGCTATCGGTCAAGGAATGGTTGGAAAAGGAGCCCGATCTGCACGAGGAAACTCTGCTTGCAAGAATAGTCGAAAAGGCGCACGAGGCCTATCAAGCCAAGATTCCCCAAGGGGCGGAGGGCTCTTTTCATCAGTACGAGCGCTACGTGATGCTGCAGATTCTCGACGCCCACTGGCGCGAGCACCTGGCGGCACTGGATCACCTGCGTCAGGGAATCCATCTTCGCGGCTACGCGCAGAAGAACCCGAAGCAGGAGTACAAGCGGGAGGCGTTCGAGCTCTTCGGAGCGATGCTTGAGTCGGTGAAGCTGGAAGTCACGAAAACGCTCTGCACGGTCGAGATACGGGCGACCGAGTCACTGGAAAAAGTCGACGACGAGGCTCACGTCGAGAATGTACGCATGCAGCACGCCTCGTTCACGGAGCCCGAAGAGGTTTCTTCAGAGGAGGAGGCGCTCGCCACGGCGGTGATGACCAAGGCGCAACCTCTGGTGCGTTCGACGCGCAAGGTAGGGCGCAACGACCCCTGCCCATGTGGATCGGGTAAGAAGTACAAGCATTGTCACGGCAAACTCACCTGAAGCCGAATGGCCGTAAACCTGGCGTCGCCTGAACCCGCGTCGCTTCAGCCCGTTGCGGGCATTGAGCTCGGGGTGGCCATGGCGGGTATCCGCAAGGCCGGGCGACGCGATCTCCTGTTGATGCGTCTCGCGCCTGGCGCGACCACGGCGGGAGTGTTTACCCGAAACCGGTTCTGTGCCGCGCCGGTGATTCTCGCGAGGCGGCATCTTGCTTCGGGGCGGGCCCCGCGCGCGCTTGTGGTCAACACGGGAAATGCCAACGCCGGTACCGGCCCCGACGGCCTGGCGCGCGCGCTTGCCGTGTGCGCGGGCGTGGCAAGCGAGCTGGGCTGCGCGGTGGAGCAGGTGCTCCCGTACTCTACGGGCGTCATCATGGAACCGCTGCCGGTGGAGCGGGTGCTCGCGGGAATTCCTGCTGCGTTTGCCGACCTTGACGCGGACAATTGGGCCGCCGCGGCGCAAGCGATCATGACCACCGACACCGTACCGAAGGCATTCTCGCGTCGCGTTCGGCTTACCGGTGGCGAAGTTACCGTGACGGGGATCGCCAAGGGGGCCGGGATGATCCGTCCGGATATGGCGACCATGCTCGCGTTTATCGCGACGGATGCAAGAGTCGCGCAGCCCGAGCTCGCTTCGATGGTGCGTGAGGCCGCGGAGCGCTCATTCAACTGCATCACGGTCGACGGCGACACCTCGACCAACGACGCTTTCACGCTTATTGCGACCGGCGCGTCGGGCGTGGCGGCGACGGCCAAATCCGATCTGGCAGCGCTAAGCCATGCCGTCGAGCAAGTGGCTGGACTTCTCGCGCAGGCTGTCGTGCGTGACGGCGAGGGGGCGACAAAGTTCGTCACCATCCAAGTCGAGCGCGGTGGGTCGCGCGAAGAATGCCGGCTGGTCGCCTATGCCATTGCCCATTCGCCGCTGGTGAAGACCGCGTTCTTCGCCTCTGACCCTAACCTCGGCCGGATCTTGGCCGCGATCGGCTACGCCGGTATCCCCGACTTGGACGTATCGCGCGTTGAGCTTTATCTGGACGAGGTTCTGGTCGCGGCGAACGGCGGACGGCATCCCGATTACCGGGAGGAGCTCGGGGCGAGGGTGCTCGCCAAGCAGGAATTCACCGTGCGTGCGGTCCTAAACCGGGGCAGCGCTTCGTCCACGTTATGGACCTGTGATCTTTCGTTCGATTATGTGAAGATCAACGCGGAATATCGTACCTAGACGCGACCAGTGAAAAACGAGACCGACAGACTTGTGGCGCGTGCTGAAGCGCTCGTGGCGAGGCTGGAAGCACTGCTACCCCCACCGCCGCTTGCTCTGGATTGGAGCGCCAGCATCGCATTCCGTTGGAGGAGGAGCGGCTCGATCAACGGTCGAGGGTGGCTCCAGCCTGTGCGACATATTCACCGAATCAGGCTGATCGATCTCCGGGGAATCGATGCGCAGATCGCGCGCGTCGAGCAGAATACCCGCCAGTTTGTGCAGGGCAAGCCCGCCAATAACGTGCTCCTCACCGGGGCGCGCGGTACTGGCAAGTCGTCGATCGTCAAAGGATTGTTGAACAAGTACAGCAGCCAAGGCCTGCGGCTGATCGAGGTAGAAAAGCGCGACCTGATGGATTTGCCGGCAATTACCGACATGGTGGACGGGCGTAAAGAGCGATTCTTGCTTTTCTGCGATGATCTTTCCTTCGAGGCAGCAGAGCCGGGGTACATCGCGCTCAAGGTGGCGCTCGACGGCTCGATCTCGAGTGCATCCGAGAATCTACTCATCTATGCGACGTCAAATCGTCGCCACCTCATGCCGGAGTACATGCAGGAGAACCTTGAGACGAAGTACATCGGCGACGAGATCCATCCCGGTGAAACAGTTGAAGAAAAAATCTCGCTTTCCGAGCGCTTCGGACTTTGGGTATCGTTCTACCCCTTCGACCAGGACGAATACCTGCAGATCGTGGCGCATTGGCTGAAGACTTTCGGCTGCTCGGTGAGGACAGCTGAAGCGGCGCAAGAAGAAGCCCTGCAGTGGGCGCTGCTGCGCGGCTCGCGCAGCGGCCGAGTTGCGTACCAGTTCGCCAGGGATTGGTCGGGCAAGCACGCTGCAGGCGGCGGCCGCAAGAAGCGGTAGGAGCGATGGTCGAAGTCGCGGTTGCCGTCATTTTGCGCCCGGACGGCAGTTTCCTCCTCGCTCGCCGCCCAGAAGGTAAGGTGTATGCCGGCTACTGGGAGTTCCCCGGTGGCAAGATCGAGACCGGAGAGCCACCGGAGGCCGCCCTCAGCCGTGAATTGCACGAGGAGCTCGGCATCGACGTGCAACGCGCATACCCTTGGATCACTCGGGTGTTTACGTATCCGCATGCGAGGGTGAGACTGAATTTCTTCCGGGTGCTCGGCTGGTCGGGAGAGCCGCATCCCAGGGAACGACAAGAAATCCGCTGGCAACGGCTCGGTGCGCCGATCGCGCATCCAATGCTCCCGGCCAACGCGCCCATCCTCGCCGCCCTCGAGTTACCCGACGAGTATGCAATCACCACAGCGGAGACCCTCGGGCCCGACGCAATGCTTGAGAGGCTCGAGCGCCGGCTTGCGGCGGGCTTGAGGCTAGTGCAGCTGCGCGACAAAGGACTGGCTGCCGGCGAGCGCGCCGAATTCGCGCGCCGCGCAATTGCGCTGACGCACCACTATGGCGCCCGGATGCTGGTCAACACCGACATTGCGCTCGCGCGCGCGATCGGTGCGGACGGCGTGCACTACACGGCACGTGAACTGCTTTCGCTGTCGGCAAGAGCGATGCCGAAAGGATTGCTCACCGCTGCCTCTTGCCACGATGGGCGCGAGCTCGAGCAGGCAATGATGCTCGAGCTCGATTTCGTCGTGCTCGGACCCGTGGATCTCACCGCATCGCACCACGACGCAAAGGCGCTGGGCTGGAAGGGTTTTGCCGCGATCGCGCGGGGCGCGAGCCTGCCGGTTTACGCCATCGGCGGGATGGGAAGAGCGGATCTCGAGCGGGCCTGGAGTTCCGGCGCGCACGGAATTGCCATGATCCGCGGCGCCTGGAGTTGATGCGCTACGTGTCCGGGGATGCGTCCGGGGGCGCGTTCTTGGAGGCGGGTTCGCCGGATTCTGGAATTCGATAGCCTTCACTGGCCCATCTGCCGAGGTCGATCAGCTTGCAACGCTCGCTACAGAACGGGCGCCACCTGTTCTCGATGCCGTATGGAGCAGGCTTCCCGCACCGCGGGCACGGGACCAGGCGCAGTGCGGACGCTACAGGTTGCAAAAGGTCAGCTCGAAAGGAACATCCCAGTCAGCTGTTCTGGTGCGCGAATCCTCGCGATCCTGCGCCAGGAAACGAATATTGAGCACGTACTTGTTGGCGCTTATTTCGGGTACGCAGGAGCTCTCGGAATCGAGGCGTACGCGAAGCATCTGTGCGCTCTTGCCGCCCAGCATCTGTTGATAAGTTCCGCCCGTAGCAACCACGTTCTGCGGTTTGCCCGATTCCCGCAGGATCCGCAGGATGATCGCTGAGCCGTCGCGCAGCGGGTAGAGCGGCCCCGTCCAGCCCGCCAGCTGGCCGATGCGTTCCTCGGCGGGGCGGTGCAACCAGTAGTGGTACGACGGTAGGTCAAACTCGCAGGCTCCTCCAGGAATACCTGTACGTTGCTTGATCGACATCAGCCACTCGTTCTCCCGCAGGTATTGGCCGATCCTGCCTGCCATCGCAAAGAGCGCGCTCGAGGCCTGCTCGATATCGCGCAGCACACCGCTGAGTGCTTCCTCCGATATTTCGGGATTGTTGCGAAACGCGAGAAGGACCTGCTTCTGGCGCTCGAGTTCCTGAAGCAGGTCCGACTTCAAATCGGCACGGCTCGCAACTTCCATGATCTCGAACAGCGTGAGCAACGCCATATGGTGATCATGGGGATCGGTACGAGCAACGAAGTGCCGGGACCGCTCGAACAGGTCCTCTAGGCGCAGCAGCGTCCGGATACGTTCGTTGAGCGGGTACTCGTACGTGATCACGGTTTCGTGCGGAATGCCTCTGACAATATAAAATTTTCTGAATTCTGAAGGATTTGCATGCCCATGACAACTTGATTGCTCACGGCAGACTTGGATGCGCCGCGCCTAGCCCGACCTCGCCAAAGCGAGATATCTCTGATGCAGGGCCTGCACCTGCTTGTGTAGAGCCTCGACCGACCCGCTGTTGTCGATGACGTCGTCCGCTGCGGCCAGACGCACGTTGCGGGGCACCTGGGCCGCGATGATTTTTCGCGCCTCCTTCGCGGAAAGTCCGCTGCGCGCGCGAACGCGGTCCAGCTGGAGCTCCTCGGGACAGTCGACGACGAGTACCCGGTCCACGCGATTGCGATATTCCGCCGACTCGACCAGCAGCGGAACCACGTGCACGACGTAGGGTCCGATCGCTGCGTGGATGCGCCGTTCCGACTCCTGGCGAATCATCGGGTGCAGCAGCGCCTCAAGCTTTTTCTTGGATGCCTCGTCGGCGAATACGCGTTCTCTCATTCGTCGACGGTCCATGGCGCCGCCTGCGTCGATATACGCGTCGCCAAACAGACGCCTCACTTCGGGAACCGCCGCCCCGCCCGCGCAGGTCAATTCGTGGGCGATCGCGTCCGTGTCGACCACAGTTGCACCGAGTCTGGCGAACTCTGCGGCGGCGGCGCTCTTTCCGCTTCCGATGCCACCGGTGAGGCCGACAACGAAAGTCACAGCCGATGCAGGTACCAACGAACGATCGGCTCGCCCCAGAACATCGCGGCAACGCCCGCAATGGCAAGATAAGGGCCGAAGTGGAACCGGAAGCTCGAATCCCAGCCGCGCCGGCTGGCGAGCATCTGGAGCACTCCGAAAAGCAGTCCGACGACCGATGACAGCAGAATCACCAGGGGCAGCATCTTCCAGCCTACGAAGGCGCCGACGGCAGCGTTCATCTTGAAGTCGCCGTAACCCATTCCTTCCTTGTGGAGCAGCAGTCTATAGCCCCAGTAAATCGTCCAGAGCGAAAGGTAACCGGCTGCGGCGCCGATGACCGCGTCCTGAAGCGGGACGTAAGTGGAGCCAAGGTTGAGTAGCAACCCGGCCCACATCAGTGGCAGGGTCAGGTTGTCAGGGAGAAAGCCCGTCTCCTGGTCGATAACCGCAAGCGCAATGGTGCACCAGATGAACAACGCGGCGCCGAAGCCCGCCAACGAAAGGCCGAAGCGCCACGCGGAGTAGGCGCCCCCGACCCCCGCCAGGAACTCGACCAGGGGATACTTGACGCCGATCCGGGCTCCGCAGGCCGAACACTTGCCCCGCAGCACCAGGTAGCTCAGCAATGGGATGTTTTCGAGTGCTGTGATGCTGTGGCCGCACGCGTTGCAGCGCGAGCGGGGCCACACAAGATTGAGCCTTGCGTCGGGCTGTGCAAGATGCCCGAGTTGCTCGCGTACCTGTTGCGCGAGCTGCCGCGCACGCTCGCGATCCTTGGTCTCCTTCGACTCCTCGAGCGCCTCGGGAATGCCCGATACCCACTCGCGATCCATCATTCGAGGGAGCCTGTGAATCACCACGTTTAGGAAGCTGCCGATGCACAGGCTGAGCACGAAGGCCGAAGGCACCATGATTTCAGGCATTCGCAGAGCGTCCAAAAGCGTCATCATTGTCCCCGGAACAAAAAAGCCGCGGGCAGATGGCCCCGCGGCTTGGTATAGACCTGCGGTCTCAGACGACCTGGCCGAGTTTGAAGATTGGCAGGTACATGGAGATCACCATGCCGCCGATTAGTGTACCGAGCACCACCATGATCAGCGGCTCCATCAGCGACGAAAGCGCCTCGACTGCGTCATCAACCTCCGCCTCGTAGAAATCCGCCACTTTGCTGAGCATCGAATCAAGCGCACCCGTCTCCTCACCTATCGAAACCATCTGGATGACCATCGAGGGGAACACGTTCGAGTTCTGCATGGCAACGGTCAAGGACGTGCCGGTCGACACTTCGGTCTGGATCTGCTTGGTTCCAATGAGGTAAACATAGTTGCCGGAGGCGCCCCCCACTGAATCGAGCGCTTCGACGAGCGGCACCCCGGCGGCGAACATCGTCGAGAGTGTCCGCGTCCAGCGCGCGATGGTGGACTTGCGCACGAGCTCGCCGAAAACAGGCACGCGCAATAACAGCCGGTCCATGAAAATTTGAACCGCCACGGAGCGCTTCCACGCCGCGAAAAAGCCGTACACGCCGCCGAATATCACGCCGAAGATGAGATACCAGTACTTGACGAAGTAGTCCGATACAGCAATCACGAACAGAGTCGGCGCCGGAAGGTCGGCCCCGAAAGAGGTAAACACCTGCTTGAACGCGGGGATGACGAAGATCATGATGATCGAGGTGATGAGAAACGCCACCACGATGATCGCGACAGGGTAGAAGAGCGCTGCCTTGATCTTGGACTTGATGCCGAGAATCTTTTCCTTGTAGGTCGCCAAGCGATCGAGCAGGGTTTCCAGAATCCCCGCCTGCTCTCCGGCTTGCACCAAGTTGCAGAAGAGCGAGTCGAAGTACAACGGATACTTCCTGAAGGCCTGCGCCAGCGAGGAGCCGGTCTCCACCTCGGTCTTGACTTCGAATAGCAGCTTCGACACGGCAGGATTGGAGGCGCCCTTGCCGACGATGTCGAAAGACTGGAGCAGTGGCACGCCCGCTTTCATCATGGTGGCGAGCTGCCGCGTGAACAAGGTGATGTCCTTTTCCTTGACCTTGCCCCCTCCGCCCATGCGCTGCTTCTTGACCTTCTGCACGAGAATGCCCTGGCGGCGTAAGGTCGCAGTGACGACCGTCCCGCCGGTGGCGCGCATTTCTCCGCGCACCACCTTGCCGGTCTTGTCCTTCCCTTCCCAGTTGAAGGTAAATTCCTTAGGGCCCTTCGCCGCCACCGCTGTCGCCATGTATTGCTCCTTACGCGTTGCGGGAGCTTAGCCTGCAGGCCGGCCGTGATGCCGTGACGCGAGTCACGCGCGTCACGCGCCTGCCCTGAGTGAGCAATGTCCTTCTCCGCTACGCACGTCGATGATGATGCCTTGGCGGAGGTCTTTTGTAAAGCGTGAAGTTCATGCTCTAACTCTATGAGCTGCCGTGATTTTTGTCGCATATTTCAGGGCCGAATCAGCCCCGTGCGGGCGGCTTAGGAGGCTGCGCTTTCCCGTGGTGCCTGCTCTCCCGGCCGGAAGATGCGCACCGTGTTCACGATGCGGCCCTGTGCGTGGACGATTTCCATGGGCACCTCGCCGATCTTGATCGAAACATCCGCCTCAGGGATCTCCTGCAAGTGCTCCAGAATGAGGCCGTTCAGCGTCTTGGGTCCGTCGGTCGGCAGCGCGAGGCCAAGTGCCCGGTTCACCTCTCGCACAGGCATCGCTCCGTCCGTCGTAGCACTGCCGTCCTCGTCCCAGCGCAGCGCCGGCGCGGCCGAAGGGACGGTGGTCGTAAATTTGCCGATGATCTCCTCGATGATGTCCTCGAGGGTGACGAGTCCCATCAGCTCGCCGTACTCGTCCACCACCAGCGCAATGCGCTCCCGGTTTTCCTGGAAATACTGAAGCTGCGAGAGCACGGGGGTCGAGGCGGGCACGAAGTAGGGCTCGACGATCAACTGCTCAAGCTCTTCCTTGTCGAGGGCGCCGGCGTGAAGCGGCCCGAGAACTTTGCGCAGATGCAAGACTCCCGCCACTTCGCCGAGGCTGTCGCGGAACACCGGCAGCCGCATGTGGTAGCTCGTAGCGAGCTGCCGCGCGATGGTTTCCATATCATCGCTGAGTGCGACCGACTCGATCTTGGCGCGCGGCACCATGATGTCCTGGACCGTGATATTGCCGAGATCGAACAGGTTCAGAAGGATGGAGACGTGCTTCTTGGGCATGAAGTGCGACGATTCGAGCACGAGCGTGCGGATCTCCTCGGAGGTGAGTTTCGGGATCTCCGTGGTTCCTTCCGCGGGCACCCGCGCCAGCCACAACAGCGGCCTGGAGAAGAGGTTGACAAACCAGATCGCCGGCTGCATGACGCGCTGTAACGGGCCAAGCACGTACGCGAGCGGCAATGCGATCTTCTCCGGGTATGCAGCGCCGATGACCTTGGGCGTGATCTCCGAGAATACGATGATGAGGAACGATATCGCGAGCGTGCTCATGGCATAGGCAATCTTGTTCTCGCCGAACAGATGAACGGCGACGATGCCCGCCAGGGTGGCCGCAGCCGCGTTGGCAATATTGTTGCCGATGAGGATTGCGCCGAGCAGTCGGTCCGTGCGCTTGAGCAGTTCCGCAGCACGTCGCGCGCCCCCGTGGCCCTGCGAGACCAAATGTCTCAGGCGATAGCGATTGAGCGCGATCATGCTGGTCTCGGAAATCGAGAAGAAGCCCGACAGCACCAGCAGCACCACGAGCGCAATCGCTTCGGTCGATAGCGGGATGTCTCCCATCGACTAACCTCCGGCGCTGCGCCTCAGAATCACCTCCATCACGAACCGGCTGCCGACGTAGGCGAGCAGTAGGAACACGAACCCCGCGAGTGTCCAGCGCAGCGCTGTGCGGCCGCGCCAGCCGTAGAAATGACGACCGATGAGCAATGCGGCGAACGTCAGCCACGAGACGATCGCGAATACGGTCTTGTGATCGAACCTGAGCGGGCGGCCGAACAGCGACTCCGCAAATATGATCCCCGTGGCGAGCGTAAGCGTGAGAAGCACGAATGCCGCGCCGATCAGGCGGAACAGGAGCCGCTCGAGCGTGAGCAGCGGTGGCAGCGACGCTAGAGGGCCGGCGAGCATTGCGGCACCATCGGCGAGCAATCCGCTGCCGATCCCGCGGTCCTTCCTCGCGTGGTGCAGCCTCTTCTCCACCAGCGCCATCAGCAGGGCGTGCAGGATAGCAATGGTGAACAGGCTGTAGGCCAGCATGGCGAGCACCAGGTGCAGCTTGAACTCGAATGACGCGGCGTACTCGGCGGTGTACCCCGGGAAGACCGCGGGGAGCGGCGCGCACAAGGCCGCGAGCGCGAGCGCGGGCGCCTGCATGCCTTCGATGTTGTAGAAGAAGCTCTCGAGCCAGTAGAACAGCACCGTGAGCCATAGCATGGCCGAAAGCGCGTGCGCGAAGCCGAAGCGCGGCTGGCTAGGCAATACGACGTCCGCATAGAGCAGCCACCCGTGCAGCAGGATCGGAAGGAGCAGCGCCAGCCGTTCCCATGGGCGCAACCCGCCCGGTGCGTCCGCACGATGCGCGATCGATGCCCTCGCTGACCAGCGCGTGCGCCAGAAATGCACCGCGAGGCCGGCGTAAAGGGCACTCGCCGTCGCGTGCAGTACAATGTACGACATCAAATCAGTTTATCACCGCGGTCCGTGTGGTCGCCGATCCCGCCGACCGCGCCCGCAGCTCTCATGCTCGACAACTTGACCTCCCGGCTCGCTCGTATCGTCAAGACGTTACGCGGCGAAGCGCGCCTTACTGAAGCCAACATCCAGGACGCACTGCGCGAGGTGCGCGTCGCGCTGCTCGAGGCGGATTGCGCCCTGCCGGTCGTCAGGGACTTCATCGCCGCGGTGCGCGCCGAGGCGCTCGGCGAGGAGGTCATTGGCAGCCTAACGCCGGGACAGGCCCTCGTCGGCGTCGTGCATCGTGAGCTCACGCGGCTGATGGGTGACGCCAACGTCGGGATCAATCTGGCCGCTCAGCCCCCCGCGGTGATTCTGATGGCGGGTCTGCAGGGCTCCGGCAAGACCACCACGACTGGCAAGCTCGCCCGCCTCCTGAAGGAGCAAAGGAAACGGCTGTTGGTCGTGTCGTGCGACGTCTACCGTCCGGCCGCAATCGCTCAGTTGCAGACTGTCGCAGCGCAGGCCGAGGTCGATTTCCTCCCGTCCAGCCCCGGGGAAAAGCCGGCGGAAATCGCCCGACGTGCTCTGGAGCACGCCAAGACGCGCTACTACGACGTGCTGATCGTCGATACCGCCGGTCGCCTCGCGATCGACGAGGCAATGATGCAGGAGATCTCGGAGTTGCATGCGCTGCTCTCGCCGGTCGAGACCTTGTTCGTGGTCGATGCGATGCAGGGCCAGGACGCGGTGAACGTGGCAAAGGCGTTCAGCGAACGACTGCCGCTCACGGGGGTGATCCTCACTAAGCTCGATGGCGATGCGCGCGGAGGCGCCGCGCTTTCGGTGCGTCACATTACCGGCAAGCCGATCAAATTCGTGGGTGTGGGGGAGAAGCTGACCGGCCTCGAGCCCTTCCATCCCGAGCGCATGGCTTCGCGCATCCTCGGCATGGGCGACATCGTCTCGCTCGTCGAAGAGGCCCGCAAGGGAGTGGACCTAGAGCAGGCGAAGCTGGTCGCCGACAAGATCAAGAAGGGCAAGGGCTTCGACCTCGAGGATTTCAAGTCTCAGATCCAGCAGATGGACAAGATGGGCGGCCTCGCGGCGCTGATGGACAAGCTGCCTGCGCAGCTGGCGGGCTCGGTGAACCCCGCGCAGCTCGGCGACGGGAAGCAAATGCGCCGGATTGCGGGGATCATCAATTCGATGACGCCGCAGGAGCGCGCGCGGCCCGAGCTGATCAAGGCCTCTCGCAAGCGCCGCATCGCTGCGGGAGCCGGGGTATCGGTGCAGGAGGTCAACCGCCTTCTCAACCAGTTCGAACAGATGCAGAAGATGATGAAGATGATGAAGGGCGGAAACATGGCACGCATGATGCGCAACATGAAGGGCATGCTGCCCGGGCTACGTTGACGTATCCTCTGCCGACCCCACCAAGGGGTCGCGATGGCTTCACAGGACCCTGATTTTTCCCGTATAATCCGCGCCTTTTCGCGAATCTACGGGGAATCCCTATGGTGGTGATTCGACTGGCGCGCGGCGGCGCCAACAAGCGGCCTTTCTATCACATGGTGGTGGCCGATTCGCGCCGTGCGCGTGATGGCCGCTTCATCGAGCGCGTCGGCTTCTATGACCCGAAGGCGCCCGAAGGACGCGAGGCGCTGCGGGTCAACGTCGAGCGGGTGAAGCACTGGCAGGGCAAGGGCGCCCAGCTCTCGCCGACGGTGACGCGGCTGGTCAAGCAGTTTGGAAAGAAGGCCGCCTGAGCGCTGGATAGAAATGGGCCGCGTCGCCGGCAACTACGGCGTTCGCGGCTGGATCAGGGTGAAGCCTTACAGCGCGGTGCCCGAAGCGCTGGCGGGGCACGCGACGTGGCGCATCGGAGCCGTTGATTTCGCCGTCGAGGAGACCCGGCTGCATTCGGGATCGTTGCTCGCGAAGCTTGCCGGGGTCGGAACACGCGAGCAAGCTCTACAGCTGAAAGGGGAAAAGGTCGTCGTTCCGCGCACGGCGCTCCCGGAACCGGAAGCGGGGCAGTACTACTGGGCCGACCTGGTCGGCCTGGAGGTCGTGAACTCGCAGGGCTCGGTGCTGGGGGTGGTGCAGGGGCTGTTTTCCAACGGGGCCCATGACGTCATGGAGCTCGCGGGGGACAGGAGCACGCGGCTGGTACCGTTCCTGCCCGCAGTGGTGCGAAGGGTTGACCTCGAAGCGAGGCGAATCGAGGTGGAGTGGGGAGCAGAATGGTGATCCGCTTCGATGCGGTCACCCTGTTTCCCGAGATGTTCGCCGCCGTGACGCACTATGGCATCACGCGGCGGGCGCTGGAGGCGGGGCTGTGGCGTCTCGAGACGTGGAATCCGCGCGATTTCACGTTCGACAATTACCGGACGATCGATGACCGTCCGTATGGCGGCGGGCCCGGAATGGTGATGTTGGCCGAGCCGTTGGAAAAGTCCCTCGACGCAGTGGTTGCGGCGCAGGGCGAGGCGAAGGGCAGAGTGATCTACCTTTCACCGCAGGGGCGCCGGCTCGACCATGCGAGCGTGGTCGAGTTGTCGCGGGAACGGTCGTTGACGCTGCTGTGCGGACGTTACGAGGGCGTCGACGAGCGGCTGATACGGGGTCGCGTTGACGAGGAGCTGTCGCTGGGCGATTTCGTGCTGTCAGGCGGCGAACTCGCGGCGATGGCGCTGATCGATGCCGTGGTGCGGCAGTTGCCCGGCGCGCTCGGCGACGAGCATTCGGCGCTCGAGGAGTCCTTCGTTCAGGGGCTGCTCGATTGCCCGCAGTACACGCGCCCCGAGACGTACCGGGGCGAGAAGGTGCCGGAGGTGCTTCTCACGGGGAACCACGAGAAGATCCGGCGCTGGAGATTGAAGCAGGCGCTGGGAAGGACCTGGCTCAAGAGGCCCGACCTGCTCGCGCTGCGAAGCATGAACGATGAGGAACGCAATCTGCTGGAGGAATTCCAGCACGAAAGGACGAACGGAGAGAAGCCATGAACCTGATCCAGCAAATCGAGCAGGAAGAAATCAAGCGACTCGGCAGGACTATCCCGGATTTCTCGCCGGGCGATACGGTGGTGGTCAACGTCAACGTGGTGGAAGGCGAGCGCAAGCGCGTCCAGGCCTTCGAGGGCGTGGTGATCGCCAAGAGGAATCGCGGCCTTAATTCGTCGTTCATCGTGCGCAAGATTTCATCGGGTGAGGGTGTGGAACGCACGTTCCAGACGTATTCGCCGCTCATCGCTTCGGTCGAGGTGAAGAGGAAGGGCCAGGTGCGCCGCGCCAAGCTGTACTACCTCCGCGCCCGCTCCGGCAAATCTGCGCGCATCCGCGAGAAGACCGGCGCGGCCGCCGCGGAGGGCGGGGAGGAATAAGCGGCCGAGGCCGTATCCTGCAATAAGGGGGCGCATGGCGCCCCTTTTTGTTTGCCCTTGGGATCTATAATTCCCCGATGCGTCGCGAAACAACCACAATCAGCTCGACTGCGGAGATCGTTGCCGAGATCAGGTCCGGCCGCATGGTCATTCTGGTCGACGAGGAGGATCGCGAGAACGAAGGCGACCTCGTGGTCGCCGCCGAGCACGTCACGCCCGAGGCCATTAACTTCATGGCCAAACATGCGCGCGGCCTGGTGTGCCTCACGCTGACCGAGGAGCGCTGCCGGCAGCTAAATCTGCCGCCCATGGTGCGCGACAACCGCTCGCCGATGGGCACGAACTTCACCGTCTCGATCGAGGCGGCCGAAGGCGTCACGACCGGCATCTCGGCGCACGATCGCGCACGTACGGTCAGGGTCGCTGTGGCGAAGGATGCGAGGCCCTCGGACATTGTGCAGCCCGGCCACATCTTCCCGGTGGTCGCGCAACCGGGTGGGGTGCTGGTGCGCGCGGGTCACACCGAGGCGGGGTGCGATCTCGCGCAGCTTGCGGGACTTACGCCTGCGGCGGTGATCTGCGAGGTGATGCACGACGACGGCAGCATGGCCCGACTGCCGCAGCTGATCGAGTTTGCCGCCGAACACGACCTGAAGATCGGCACGATCGCGGACCTGATCGAATACCGCAGTGCGAATGAATCGCTGGTGCGCCGCAGTGTCGAGCGCGATCTTGCCACGGCATACGGCAGCTTCCGGATCTTCGCATACCGCGATGTACCCACCGGGGGCACGCATCTCGCGCTGGCGCGCGGCGACATTCGCGCGGAGACCGAAACATTAGTGCGTGTGCATGAGCCCCTCTCGGTCGTCGACCTGCTGGACGCCGGACCCGGCGCCCATACGTGGAGCATTCCCGAGGCGCTGGCGGCGATCGCGCGCGCCAGCGCAGGCGTCGTAGTGCTGCTCAACTGCGCCCAGGACGATGATGCGCTCGATGCGCGCCTGCGGGCCGACGCTGCTGAGGCGCGCCCGGTGCGCCGCGATTCGCGCAGCGCGGACCTGCGCACGTATGGCATCGGCGCGCAGATTCTGCGGGACCTTGGCGTTGGCAGGATGCGCCTGATGGCCGCGCCGCGAAAGATGCCGAGCATGGCGGGGTTCGGGCTCGAGGTCACTGGCTACGCCGAGATGCCGCGGCGCGGCAGCTGAGCCATGGCGGTGTCGCTCAATGGCGCTGGCCTGCGCGTAGGCATCGTTGCCAGCCGGTTCAACGAGACGATCGTCGCCAAGCTCGTAGAACGCGCAAACCAGGAGCTAAGGCAACTTGGCGTCAACCCCGAAGACGTCACGCACGTCAGTGTCGCCGGCGCTCTGGAGATCCCGCTTGCGCTACAGTGGATGGCCCAATCCGGACGCTACGATGCGCTCGCGGCCATCGGGGCCGTGATTCGCGGCGACACGTACCATTTCGAAGTGGTGGCGAACGAGTCCGCGCGCGGCGTAATGGACGTCGCGCTTGAGTTCGGCATCCCGGTGGCGAACGGCATTCTCACCACCGACGACGAGACGCAGGCATTGGCGCGTGTCGACAAGGGTGCCGAGGCAGTGCGCGTGGCGGTGGAGATGGCCCACCTGCACGCGAGGCTCGCGGAGCGCTGGCGATGAAGAGTTCCCGGCGGCGCGCGCGCGAGGTTGCGCTGCAGGCCCTGTATGCCTGGCAGCTTGCGGGTGGCGAATCGGGCGACGTGCTCGAACAAACGAAGAGCCTCGAAGGGTTCGAGCGCAGCGACCAGACGCTGGCCGAGGCGCTGGTGAGTGGTGTGGTGAGCCGCGCGGCCGAGCTGGAGGCCATGATTTCGCCTTTCATCGCGGGGCGGAGCTTCCGCCAGCTCTCGCCGGTCGAGCGCGCCATCCTCTATATCGGCGCGCTCGAATTGTCGTCCCAGCCGGAAACACCGTTCAAGGTCGTGCTGAATGAAGCGATCGAGCTTGGAAAGAGCTTCGGCGGCACGGAAGGCCACCGCTTCGTCAACGGGGTGCTGGAGAAGCTCGCCGAAAGCCTCAGGCCCGAGGAAGTCGCACGCACGCGCCAGACGGCCTGAGCGCGCGCGTTGCGCGGCGCGTTACACTGCGACCGCAATGGCTTCGGAGTTCGAGATTATCGCCCGGTACTTCGACCGCCCGGCGCGTAGCGCGCTTCTCGGCGTGGGGGACGATGCGGCGCTGGTACGACCCGGCCCCGGCATGGACATCGCCGTCTCGACCGACATGCTGCTCGAAGGTCGCCATTTCTTGCCCGGTGCGGACGCGCGCGCGCTTGGCCACAAGGCGCTCGCGGTAAACCTTTCGGACATGGCTGCCATGGGAGCCACGCCACGCTGGGCGACGTTGGCGATCGCCCTGCCGGAGGCCGACGAGGGCTGGCTCGCGGCCTTCGCACGCGGGTTTTTCTCGCTGGCCGATCGCTTCGCGGTGGATCTGATCGGCGGCGATACCACCCGCGGGCCACTCAGCATGGCGATCACTATCCTGGGCGAAGTGCCCGAGGGGCTCGCGCTGTTTCGCGCGGGGGCTGGCCCCGGTGACGACATCTGGGTATCCGGCGAGCTGGGCGGCGCCGCGCTTGGACTCGCGGTGCTGCAGGGACGTGCAGCGCTCGGCGCCGACCACGCCGCCGCGACGCTCACGCGGCTTCACGAGCCCGAGCCTCGCGTCGAGCTCGGCGAGCGACTGCGAGGCATCGCCACCAGCGCGATCGACATCTCCGACGGCTTCGCCGGCGATTTGCGGCACATCCTCGAGCGCTCTGCGGTAGGCGCGCTGGCGCACTACGCGCAGCTGCCAAAGTCCCCGGCCTTCGCAAGTGTCGACGACGCGCAGCTCGAGAAGGACTGCGTGCTTTCGGGCGGCGACGACTACGAGCTCCTGTTTACCGCCGCTCAATCGAGCCGTGCCGAGGTCGAGGCGCTCGGCGCCGAGCTCGGCATCGCTTTGACGCGCGTCGGTGCGATTCAGAAGGGAAGCAATCTCGTGCTGCTCGATTCCGCTGGCGGCGTCATGCCCTGCGGCGGCGGATTCGATCACTTCGCCCCATGACGGCATCGCGGCTGCGCCCCCGGTTCGCGTTCGTCCACCCGGCGCATTTCATCGCGGTCGGCTTTGGCGCGGGTCTCGCGCCCTTCGCGCCGGGAACTTTCGGCACGCTGGTCGCGTTTCCCCTGTGGTGGCTGCTGGGAAGCTGGTTCTCGCCGCTCGAGCTGGGTGCGCTGCTGACGCTGCTTTTCGCGATCGGCGTCTGGGCTTGCGGGGTCACCGGCCGGCACCTTGGCGTCGCCGATCACGGCGCGATGGTGTGGGACGAGATCGTCGCATTTCTCGCGGTGCTGCTGGTCGTTCCGGCGCGGCCCGCCTGGCAGATCGCCGCATTCGTGGCGTTTCGCCTGTTCGACGTCGTGAAGCCGCCGCCGATCCGTCAATTCGAGCGGCGCTTCAAGGGCGGGTTCGGCGTGATGTTCGACGACCTGCTCGCGGCCGGCTATGCCATGCTTGTTCTTGCGATCGCAAAGAGGCTGTTGATCTGAGATGCCGCATGAGTCCCTGATGATCCTGGCCACGCTTGCCGGTGGCCGCCTCAAGGCGAGCGGAGCGTTGCTCGTGACGGCCGAGTCTTGCACCGGAGGTTGGGTGGCTCAGTCGATCACCGCGGTTTCGGGCAGTTCCGACTGGTTCGAGCGTGGCTTCGTCACGTATTCCAACGAGTCGAAACAGGAACTTCTCGGAGTGCGGGCCGAGACGCTTGCCCGCGCCGGTGCGGTGAGCGAGGACACTGCACGCGAGATGGCGCTTGGCGCGCTCGGTGCGAGCCGGGGGTCGATTGCCGTGGCCGTGACCGGCGTTGCTGGGCCGAGCGGCGGCACGCCGGCCAAACCCGTGGGGATGGTGTGCTTCGCCTGGGCCGGCAAAACCGGGGCAGTACGGAGTGAGACGCGGCATTTCACGGGCGACCGGGAGAGGGTCCGGCGCCAGTCCGTGATGCGCGCGCTGCAAGGAGTCATCGAGTGGCTTGACGCAGAGGCGCCGCGGGACTAGAAGTTCGGGCATCCGACCCCATATTCCTTTGCTATGGCAACCGTGCGACCCGCAGCCGTAGCAGGCGCCTTCTATCCGGGCGATCCGCGCGCGCTCGCCGCGCAGGTGGACGAGCTGGTGGGTACAGGCGGGGACGCTGAGCCTCGATTGGGCTTTCCCAAGGCGCTGGTCGTGCCGCACGCGGGTTATGTCTACTCTGGTCCGGTTGCGGGGCGCGCCTACCGCGAGCTCGTGGCGGCGCGCGGTGTGGTCAAGCGCGTCGTGATGCTCGGCCCCGTGCACCGCGTGCCGGTGCGCGGCCTGGCGGTGCCGGCCGCAGACCAGTTCGAGACCCCGCTGGGCCGCGTCCCGATCGACGCGGAGGCACTGCAGGCAGTGGCCGACCTGCCGCAAGTGGTGACCAGCGCACCCGCGCACGCCCTGGAACATTCACTAGAAGTGCAACTGCCGTTCCTGCAAAGCGTGCTGGGCCAATTCACGCTGGTGCCGTTCGCCGTAGGCAGCGCCGGAGTCGCCGAGGTTGCCGAAGTGATCGAGAGGTTGTGGGGCGGTGAGGAGACGATCGTTATTCTCAGCACCGACCTTTCGCACTATCACCGCTACGACGAGGCGAAGCGCATCGACGCCTCGACGATCGGTCGCATATCCGGGTTCGCCACCGACCTGGACCATGAAGAGGCCTGCGGCGCGACGCCGCTGAACGGGCTGCTGCACGTCGCCGCGACCAAGGGCCTGTCGATCAGGGCGCTCGCGGCGTGTAACTCGGGTGATACCGCGGGCGACCGTGAGCGCGTGGTCGGCTATTCGGCGTTCGCGCTCTACGACGGCGAAAAAGCCTCGCGGGACCAAGCCGGCCGGACGCTCGTTGGGATCGCGCGCGGCACGATCGGGCATCGCCTGGGGCGGGCCGCGGAGCCACCGCGGCTCGATGGGACCGCGTGGCTGGAGCAGCCAGGCGCGACTTTCGTCACGCTCACGTTGGAGGGCAGGCTGCGTGGCTGTATCGGCAGCCTGCAGGCGCACCGTCCGCTCGGCGTCGACGTCGCCGCGAATGCGGAGAACGCCGCGTTTCGCGATCCGCGCTTCGCGCCGCTTGCGGCGCACGAATGGCCGCAGGTGGAGACGGAGGTTTCGTTGCTGACGGAGCCGGAGCCCGTCCCCTTTTCAGACGAAGTCGATTTGCTCGTCAAGCTCAGGCCCGGCGTGGACGGTGTGATCCTGGAGCACCGCGGGCGGCGCGGAACGTTCCTGCCGCAGGTCTGGGAAAGCCTGCCTGACCGCCGCAGGTTTATCGAGGAGCTCAAGCGCAAGGCGGGGCTGCCAGCCGACACGCGGCTCAACCATTGCAACGTGTGGCGCTACCAGGTGGTCAAGTGGCGCGAGTCCGACATCGCGGCGCATTAGCATGATCGAAGAATCGAAGCATCCCGGGCGCTGGTGGCATGCGCTCGAAGACGGGCGCATCCAGTGCGACTTGTGCCCGCGCGACTGCAAGCTGCACGAAGGGCAGCGCGGCGCCTGCTTCGTGAGGAAGATGCAGGACGGCAAGATGGTGCTGACGACGTACGGGCGCTCTTCGGGCTTTTGCGTCGATCCGATCGAGAAGAAGCCGCTCAACCAGTTCTATCCCGGCTCGAGCGTGCTCTCCTTCGGCACCGCGGGCTGCAACCTGGCGTGCAAGTTCTGCCAGAACTGGGACATCTCCAAGTCGCGCGAGATGGACCGGCTGATGGACGAGGCGACCCCGCAGGCGATCGCGGACGCCGCATTGCGCCTGGGCTGCAGGAGTGTCGCTTTTACCTATAACGATCCGGTGATCTTCGCCGAGTACGCGCTCGACGTGGCCGATGCCTGCCATGCGAAGGGCGTGAAGACCGTGGCTGTGACCGCCGGCTACATCCACGCCGAGCCGCGGCGCGAGTTCTATGCGCGTATGGACGCGGCCAACGTCGACCTCAAGGCGTTCACGGACGACTTCTACTTCAAGCTCACCGGCGCGCACCTGCAGCCGGTGCTCGAGACGCTCGTGTACCTCGTGAAGGAGACCGACGTCTGGACCGAGATCACCACGCTGCTGATCCCGGGCAAGAACGACTCAGACGCCGAGATCGAGGCCGAGTGCAAGTGGATCGCGCAAAACCTGGGCCTCGACGTGCCGCTGCACTTCACCGCCTTCCATCCGGACTGGAAGATGCGCGACGTGCCCGCGACGCCGCCGGCGACCCTCTCGCGCGCACGACAGATCGCCTTGCGCGCCGGCCTGCGCTACGTCTACACCGGCAACGTGCACGACGAGGAGGGCGGCACCACCTACTGCCCGTCGTGCGGCGGGGCCGTAATAGTGCGCGACTGGTACGACATCCTCGGCTATCACCTCACCGAAACCGGCAACTGTGAGCACTGCGGCGCGGAAGTCGCCGGGCGCTACCAGAAATACGGCAAGCCTTTTGGGCCGCGCCGCATTCCGGTGCGCCTTGCCGGGATGGCAGCGTAGATCACGGCGATCAGCGCGGTCCCGGCTTACCGACCTCAGCAACCCGTTCGAAGCACAGGCTGCCCACCTTGGCAGCCGTCTCTTCGCGCCGCATGGCGCAGGCCATATAGCGGCTAACGGGCTGGCCGTTTCTCGCCGCGAGGTCGAACCAGTGGATCGCAGCGCGCATGTCGCGCGGCACACCCGGATACATCTCGCTGCCTAGCGAGTACATGAATGCGAGGATTTCCTGCGCGCGCGCGTCGCCGGCGACGGCGGCGGCCTGGAAGCGGTCGACGGCGAGCGCGTAGCGGCCACTGTCGTAGTACTCCATCGCTTCCTCGATGGCGCCCGCGCGAGCGAGTCCCGAGAAACCCCACAATGCGGCGCAAAGCGGGATGGCGATCAGCCTTTTCGATATTGAGTTCATGTATGGCTCCTTTTCGGTCGGTGTCCCAACGCAACGAGCGTCGAGATGGAACCGATGCTAGGAGCCGTGCGTTGCCCCGAGAATCCTGCAAATGAGTTAGGCGAGGCGCGAATGCATCCCGCATTCGCGGGATGCCCGGATTACGCCAACGAAGGCATCGGGTAAGAAAGCGTGACCCGCGTGCCCGCGGCACCCGATGAAACGTCGAGCGAGGCGCCGATACCTTTGGCTCGGCGTTGCATTCCGCTCAGTCCTCGACCGCGGCCCGGTGCGCGCGGATCGAAACCCGCGCCGTCGTCGGAGACCACCAGCAGCAAGCGCGGCGGGTCCGGTTGGAGCACGACGTCGACCCCGACCAGCTTCGGACGCGCGTGCTTGAGCGCGTTGGTTAACGCTTCTTGCAGCACGCGCAGGATCTGCAGCGCGGCATCCTGCGGCACGTCGATGCGGTCCGGGAGATCGCGCAGGCTGAAACGCAGCTCAGTTCCCGCCGCGCGAAATCGCGGCTCGAGCCGGTAGCGCAGGTTGCCGAGCGATTCGAGCAGTCCTTCATGGCCGGGTGCGAGCGTATCGATCGCTAGGCGCATATCGTCGATCGCTTCCCGCAGCAGTTGTGCCATGCCGCGCTGGTCGAGCGCTCCGCGCTCGACCAGCGCGAGCGACGACAGCAGCTGCGAGCCGAGCCCGTCGTGCATGTCCTGCATGATTCTCTGGCGCTCGTCGGCGGTTGCGTGCTCGCGCTCCAGGCGGCGCAAGTGCTCGTAGTTTGCGGCCAGCTCGCGCTCCTTCTCTTCCACGCGTCGGGTTAGCGTGCGGTTCGCTTCCGCCTCGGAGCGCATTGCGCGCGCGAAGCGGTCGATCAGGATCCATGCCATGGCAAGCATAAACGCGAGCGCGACGTAGCGCGTGACGGAGAAGCTGCCGTAGGCGGCCGCCGAGCTACGATACAGCAGGTAATCGCGTGCACCCGCACCGACGCCGAGTAGAGCGGAGAGCGATAGCAGCACGCCTTCAGTGCGCGGCCGGCGCACCGTGCTGGCAATGACCTGCACCCCGACAGTCGCGGCAACGAGGAGCATCACCGCGGCCCAGGCGGTCCAGATGCGAGGGGCACCCTGCAGGCTGCTGTAAAGCGCGACGAACGGCGTGACGATCGCGAATAATCCCAGCGCCCGCCGCACGAGCGATGCCCTGAGTTCGAGCACGTCCAGAGTGAAGAGGCAAATGAGGGCGATATACCAGCCGTATGCCGCATTGATGAGCGGGTCCCACCAGGCGAGCGGAACCGGTGGCTCGGGGATCATCACATTCACCATGCGCAGCGACCACAGCAGGGTGGCGACGCCGAACCATGCATAGATCCGGTCCCCCAGCCGCCACGCGACCGAAAGCGCGAGCAGGCCGAGAACCAGGCAAGCACTTGCAACGAGCAGCGATCCGGTCGACAGCCAAAACATCCGCTTGCCGTATAGCGAATTGATTTCGCGCTCGGGGCCGAACCAGACCCGCGACAGGCCGCCCTTGTGGCCACGCTCCGCGGCCACTCGGATTTCGATGACATTGTCACCGGACCTCAAAAGCCGTGCCGGCGTTACTATAAGGAGTGGCAACTTGCTGTAGTCGGCGCTCGCGACTTCCAGATTGCCGAAGCGCTCGAGGATTTCGCCGTTGAGGCGAATTTCGACCCGGTTGCCTACGCGTGGAATGTAGATCGCATGCGACTCGTCGGCAGGCTTGTCGAGGTATGCGCGCAGCCGATACGCGACGCGCACTGGATGCGACGAATCGGTGTGATCCCAGGAGTCCGGGAGCTGAACGGCGCGCCATGCGGTCGCGGCATGGTCGACCAGCGGAGCCATTTCGGCGCGGTCGATGCGCACCGGTGAGGCATGCGCGCCGCATGCGGCCGCCACGAGCATGCTGGCCGCCAAGCGCGCAACCTGGATGGGGATCGCCACTGTTCGAGGGACGCGGACTGCTACAACAATCCCATCTGCGACGCTTCGAACACCGCTTCGCCGCGCGAGTGCACTGAAAGCTTACGGTAGATGCTTTTCACGTGTGCGACGACGGTGTGCGACGAGATGGCGAGCGCGGCTCCGACCTCGGCGAAGCTCAGGCCTTTCGCCACCAGGCGCAGGATCTCCGCCTCGCGCTCAGTAAGCGGGCCCTGCTGCGCCTGCGGCGCCGCCCCCGCAGCCTTACCGTCGGGAAGGCGCATCCGATCGAGCAGGCGCCGCGCGATGCTGGGACTGATCGGCGAGCCACCCGCGCGCAGCTCCTGGATGCAGCGCACCAGCTCGCTTGCCGGGCTGTCCTTGAGGATGTAGCCGGTCGCGCCTGCCTCGATCGCGTCGATCACGTGGCGATCATCACCGAATACCGTGACGACCAGCGCATCGCAATCGCGCCTTTGCCTTACCGCGCGGCGGATGAGTTCCGTCCCGTTGCCGTCGGGCAATCCCAAATCGACCACCAGCACATCCGGCACCTGGCGTTCGAGCAGTGCGTTGGCGGCGCCGAGCGAGGTGACCGCGCCCACGAGGCTGAAGCCGGGTTCGCGCCCGACGGCCTCGCAGTACGACCTAAGGAACTCTGGCTCGTCCTCGACGATCAGGATGCTGGTCTGGTCCATGCGCCCCAAAGCTGACTGACACGGCAAACTATTATGGCAAAGAGGCCGCTTGGGCGGCATACCGGGAAAGCGGGATAACGGCCGCAAGCCCGATTACGATGGGGGGGAACCACGAGCGGGTGCGGCTGTTAAGCCTGCCACCCGGCTCGCGGCTTACTTCGGCGTCCCCCCTCACCCAGCACGCATGGTACCGAACGGCACGCAGCGATCACGGCTTATTGTTCTTCCGGCCCACAGCAGTTGTTCAGCTCGAGTCGGTAGTTGTCCAGCCGGGAGTCGCTCGTATCAGGGTCTGCGATCGTCTTGATGGGTACTGCGGATGCCGGCACGTTCGCGGCCGGGGCGTTGCGTTTAGTCTGCCCAGACACGCCAGCGGCCGAGGGCTGCGCGTGGGAGGCTCGGACGGCCTCGATGCCGACACTCTCGGTCGCCAGCTTTTCAACGCGCGATCCGGCCTTGCCGTCATACACCGGATCCGCGGCGCCGGCATGGCTGCTAAACGCGAAAAGGGCCGCGCACACCTGCGCGGCAAGCACGTGCTTCAGTCGGATGTTCATGGCTCAATCCTCCTTGCTGAGGAACAACGTCGGGGCGCGACATGCGCCGGGACGAAACCGATGCTAGGGACGACGTCTCGCGCCGACAATTGCCTAAACGAGCTAGGCGCGGACGCACGCCTCCCGCGAACGCGGGATGCAGGTACTGCGATTGCGAAGGATTGGGACGGTCATGACGCTGCGCGGCGCATGGCAATCAACGGCGGGATTGCGCGCCAAGTTATGATGGCCTGGCGGCTGCAACTGCCGCATACGAAGAAGACGGAATATCCGCCCGGGGCCGGAACACGATGAGAACAATGAGGTGTGTGACTTGAGCCTGCGGCCCGGCTCTGGAGGCTGGCTCGCCGCGGTGTGCGCGAGCCGCCTGCTCGCCGCGACCTGGTTCGTGGCCTATTCCGCCGTCCTGCCGCTCACCCAGCACGCATGGAGCCTCACCGCGCGTGAGGCGGGGCTGATCCAGTCCGCGTTTCACCTCGGCTACCTCGTTTCGCTTTTCGTCGTCGGCTTCATCGCCGACCACTACGGCGCGCGGCGCGCCTACCTGCTGACCGGAGCGGCGGCGTGGGTGGCGCCGATCCTGTTCGTCATTTTCGCCGATGGCTTCTGGTCGGCGTACTGGCTGCACCTGCTCACCGGCCTTGGCCAAGGCGGCACCTACACACCGGCGCTCGGGCTGGTGAACGAGCACGTCGATCGCAGCCGGCGCGGGCGCGCGATGGGCTTCGTGATCGGTGCTTCGAGCGCGGGCTACGCGCTGTGCCTCGGGCTTTCCGGCCTGGTGCTCGGCTTCGCCGGCTGGCGCGCGGCGCTGGGTGCGGTGGCCGCCCTGTCGGTGCTCGCCTGGATCGTGGCGGTCGCCGCGATGCGATCGACGCCCAATGTGGTGCATCCGCGCCCGGCAGGCGAGGGCGCGCTCGCGTCACTGCCGGCGGTGCTCGCGAACCGGCGCGGCATGCTCTCGATCCTCGGCTATACCTGCCACAACTGGGAGCTGCTCGGGCTGTGGGCTTGGCTGCCCGCTTTCCTCACGGCGGCCCTCGCTGCGAACGGCAGTGGCGCCCACGCTGCCGCCACCGCGGCGCTCGCCTTGAGTGCCGTCACCTACGTTGCGAACATCGGCGGCAGCATTCTCGGCGGCACGATGGCCGACCGCTGGGGCCGGACCCAGACCATCCTGCTGTGGTCATGCGTGAGCCTTGCACTGTCGTTCTCGATCGGCTGGCTGGTCAACGCCCCCGCAGCGCTGCTCGTGCTGCTCGCCTGCGCCTACAACTTCTCGGCGATCGCCGACTCGTCGACCCACTCGACGCTGCTCGCCGAGAGCGTGTCTCCGCACCAGGTGGGCGTCGCGTTTTCCGTGCGCTCGGCGATCGGTTTCGGCGCTGGCGTCATCAGTCCGGTGGTGTTCGGCTGGGCGCTCGACCTTGCGGGGTCCGGGCGCGGCTCGGCCGACGCTTTTGCCTGGGGCGTCGCCTGGTCGACGCTCGGCGCGGGCGCCCTGCTCGGGCCGCTCGCGACGTGGAAGCTGCAGCGCTCGAAGTAGGTCTTCAGTCCTTCGCCAGCAGATTCATCAGGGAAGAGGTGTCCCAGCGCTTGCCGCCGCGCGCCTGGACCTGCGCGTAGAACTGGTCGATGAGCGCGGTCACCGGCAGCCGCGCGCCGTTCTTCTTCGCCTCCTCGAGGCAGATGCCGAGGTCCTTCCTCATCCAGTCCACGGCGAAGCCGAAACCGTCGAACTTGACCTCGTTCATGACCTTCCAGCGATTCTCCATTTGCCAGGACTGCGCTGCCCCCTTGGAGATCACGCCGATCACCTTCTCGATGTCGAGGCCCGCGCGCTTGCCGAAGTTGAGCGCCTCGGACAGTCCCTGCAGCAGCCCGGCGATCGCGATCTGATTGACCATCTTGGTAAGCTGCCCCGACCCCGCCGGGCCGATCAGCGAACACATCTTCGCGTACAGATCGAGCACCGGCTTGGCCTTGGCGAAGGTCGCTTCGTCGCCGCCGCACATGATGCCCAGCTGGCCGTTGACCGCGCCGGCCTGGCCGCCCGACACCGGCGCGTCGATGAACCCCAAGCCCTTCTCCTTGCACTTGGCGTCGAGCTCGCGGGCGATGATTGCCGAGGCGGTGGTGTGATCGACCAGGATGGCGCCCTTTTTCATCCCGGCCAGCGCGCCTTGGTCGCCGTAGACTACCGAACGGATGTCGTCGTCATTGCCGACGCACATCATCACCAGCTCGCAGTCTTTGGCGGCGTCGCGCGGCGTGGCGGCGCTCCGGCCGCCGTATTCCTTCACCCACTGCGCGGCCTTGGCGGCCGATCGGTTGTAGACCGTCACGTCGTGGCCGCCCTTTTTCAGCAGGTGGCCGGCCATCGGATAGCCCATCACGCCCAGGCCGAGAAAAGCGAGCTTCGCCATCATCTGTCTCCCAACTGACTGTGCCGATTGAAGAAAAAGCGGATGTTACACCGGCCCCGTTGACACGCCGGTGTCAACCGCTAGAATACATGGACGTTTATACAGTATCCGGTGTCGGCCCGGGAACCGCCCGAAGGGGCGTGACCGCCGTAGATGCCGACCTCAACATAAAAAGAGGTACACGATGGACGACAATAAATCCAAGGCGCTCGCCGCAGCGCTCGCCCAGATCGAGAAGCAGTTCGGCAAGGGCTCGATCATGCGCATGGACTCCGAGGCCGTGAAGGACGTGCAGGTGGTATCCACCGGGTCGCTGGGGCTGGATCTGGCGCTCGGGGTCGGGGGACTGCCGCGTGGCCGGGTGGTCGAGATTTACGGACCCGAATCCTCGGGCAAGACGACGCTCACGCTGCAGGTGGTCGCCGAAGTGCAGAAGATGGGGGGCACCGCGGCCTTTATCGACGCGGAAAACGCGCTCGATCCGCAATATGCCGCCAAGCTCGGCGTCAACATCGACAATCTGCTCATCAGCCAGCCCGACACCGGCGAGCAGGCGCTGGAGATCGCGGACATGCTGGTGCGCTCGGGCGCGGTCGATGTCATCGTGGTGGACTCGGTGGCGGCGCTGACGCCCAAGGCCGAGATCGAGGGCGAGATGGGCGAGCCGCAGATGGGCCTGCAGGCGCGCCTCATGAGCCAGGCCTTGCGCAAGCTCACCGCCAACATCAAGCGCACCAATACCTTGGTGATCTTCATCAACCAGATCCGTATGAAGATCGGGGTGATGTTCGGCAACCCGGAGACCACCACCGGCGGCAACGCCCTCAAGTTCTATGCCTCGGTGCGCATGGACATCCGCCGCATCGGCTCGATCAAGAAGGGTGACGAGGTGGTCGGCTCCGAGACGCGCGTCAAGGTGGTCAAGAACAAGGTCGCGCCGCCGTTCCGCCAGGCTGAGTTCGACATCATGTACGGCTCGGGCATTTCGCGCGAAGGCGAGATCCTGGAGCTCGGCGTTCAGTACGCCGTGGTCGAGAAGACCGGCGCCTGGTACACCTACAAGGGCGACCGGCTCGGACAGGGCAAAGACAACGCACGCGATTTCCTCAAGGACAACGCGGAGCTCGCGCGCGAGATCGAAACCAAGGTCCGCGAGGCCGCGGGCGTGGGGCTGCCGCTGCCCGTAGTGCCTGCGGCGAACGAGGAAGAGGCGTCTGCCCCAGCCCCGGCCCGCAAGCGCGGCTGAGCTAAGGCAGCGGGCGCTCCGCCTGCTCGCCCGGCGCGAGCACTCGCGTGC
>JBAUTZ010000233.1:0-10408 GCA_049582445.1 Burkholderiales bacterium | reverse complement strand
TTATGTTCGCTATCGTACCGACGGTTCGCGGACGGGCATCTAATAATCTGATGCGCTGCCCATTCAGGGGAATAGAAATGTACAGAATGCTAATCGTCGTGCCACTTACGGCGCTTCTGCTCAGCGCTTGCATAGTGGTACACGCGGACCACGGCCCTGGAATGGTCATGGCGCCAGCCCTGCCGGCGCTTGTGGAACTGGCCCAGAGCCCTATTACTATCAACGCGGATATTACGATTACTACGACAATAACCACTGGCGCTACTCAAATTCAAAATCTGGTCCTTGGGCGGATCTCCCTAGGCGTCACTACCCTAAAGAGACCAGGTACAAAGGCCACGGTGATGGACGGGGTGGGCACCAAGATCATGACGGCCGTGATCGGAGATAACCTGAACGCTACCTAGAGCAAAAGGAGAAGCAAAATGCTGTGGACTATTGCGGTCGTCCTGGTTGTCCTCTGGCTTCTGGGCTTGGTCAGTTCGTACACCATGGGTGGATTCATTCATGTCCTCCTGGTCATCGCGATCGTGGTGATTCTGGTTCAGGTCATTCAGGGTCGACGCCTGTAACGACGTCACACCCCGGCGCACTGTCCGTGGTGGGGATGCAAGAGTTTCTTTGAAGGGGGAGACGATATGAACGCAGTCAAGATTGCAGGAATCGTGCTGATTGTGGCCGGTGTTCTTGGGTTGGTGTACGGCAGTTTCAGCTACACCAAGGAGACCCATCAGGCCAACCTGGGACCGATTCAGCTTTCGGTAAAAGACAAAGAGACCGTCAACGTGCCAGTTTGGGCTGGCGTGGGGGCGATCGTGATTGGCGGCGTGCTGCTGTTTTTTGGAGGCAAGAAGCCTTAGCCGCTGCACCTGCCTGCCTAAGGGGGCGCTCCGGCCGGCGTTACGCAGTCAGTCCGTCTGTTCTACGGCTACGTTCTCGGCCAGGCCGATGTGTTCGCGCAGGGTGTGGAAGACGATTTTCGGCCAGCGCTCGGCGGCGACTTCGAGCTCCGCCGCCATGGAGGCCAGGAACGCCGGCACGCCGGCGGCGTCGTAGGCCATGCGATAGGTGTTGGCGTCGACGAAGCGCTTCAGCTCCGCGGCGTCGTCAGAGGAGACCCAGCGCGCGCCGACGTAGGGCGCGGGAAGCAGGCGTATCTCGGCGCCGTACTCGTTCGCCAGGCGGTAGGCGACGACCTCGAACTGTAGCGCGCCGACCGCCCCGAGGATGGGGGCGCCCCCATTGCACGGATAGAAGATCTGGATCGCGCCTTCCTCGCCAAGCTGCGCCAGTCCGGCGCGCAGCTGCTTGGTCTTCATCGGCGTCAGCAGCTCGGCGCGGCGGAATTGCTCCGGCGCGAAGAACGGCAACCCGGTGAACTGCAGCGGTTCGCCTTCGGTGAGCGTGTCTCCCAGGCCGATGGTGCCGTGGTTGGGGATGCCGATGATGTCGCCCGCGTAGGCTTCCTCGACGATCTCCCGCTGCTGCGAGAGAAAGGACACCACGCTGGTGGTGCGGACCTCGCGCCCGGTGCGGCAGTTCGTCAGGCGCATGCCGCGCTTGAAACGGCCGGAGCACACCCGCACGAACGCCACCCGGTCGCGGTGCGCCGGATTCATGTTGGCCTGGATCTTGAACACCACCCCGGAAAACGCCGGCTCGTCCGGCGCCACCGTGCGGTTGCGCTCGGGACGGATCCCGGGCGGCGGCGCGAGATCTACGAGCGCATCGAGCACTTCGCCGACGCCGAAGTTGTTGATGGCCGAGCCGAAGAACACCGGCGTCTGCCGCCCCGCCAGGAAGGCGTCGCGGTCGAATTCCGCTCCTGCCGCGCGCACGAGCTCGGCTTCCGCGAGGGCGCTGTCGTAGGCCGGGCCGAGCCGCTCGCGGCATGCGGCATCGCAGTCGCCGATATCGACCACGTCCTCGTCCGCCAGGCGGTCCAGTCCCGGGGTGAACATGCGGATGCGACCGGCGCGCAGGTCGAACACGCCGCCGAAGTCCCGCCCCATGCCGATCGGCCAGGTGAACGGCACGGCCGACATCCCCAGCACGGATTCGATCTCGTGGAGCAGGTCGAGCGCCGGGCGCCCCTCGCGGTCGAGCTTGTTGACGAAGGTCACGATGGGGGTGTTGCGGGTGCGGCACACCTGCAGCAGGCGCAGCGTCTGCGGCTCGATCCCCTTGCCCCCGTCGATTACCATCAGCGCCGAATCGACGGCGGTGAGCACGCGGTAGGTGTCCTCCGAGAAATCCTGGTGTCCGGGCGTATCGAGCAGATTGATGACGCAGCCGCGGTACTCGGCCTGCATCACGGACGAAGCCACCGAGATGCCGCGCTGCTTCTCGATTTCCATCCAGTCCGAGGTGGCGTGGCGGGTCGCCTTGCGCGCTTTCACGCTGCCGGCGATGTGGATCGCACCGGCGAACAGCAGCAGTTTCTCGGTGAGCGTGGTCTTGCCCGCGTCCGGGTGCGAAATGATGGCGAAGGTCCTGCGCCGCGCGACTTCGCGCGCGAGCGCGCTCAAGCCGCGCTCTCCACGGACGGGGCGTCGTTCAGGGTCGGGTAATGCAAGCTCTTTTCGCTCGGGATCGCCAGAAGGGGGCGCATTCTACTATGAGCGCCTTCACCCCGGCTCAGACGATGCCTGCCTTGGCGAGGCGCTCCATCTCGGCCGCGCTCTTGCCGAGCAGGCCGCAGTAGATCTCGTAGTTGTGCTGGCCGAGGAGCGGCGGCGCCAGCCGGTACTCGACCGGCGTCTCCGAGAGCCGCATCGGGCTCGCCACCACCGAGGCGACGCCGCCCGCCGCGTGCGGCATGTCGACGCGGAGCTTGCGGTGCTGCACCTGGGGATCCTCGAACACTTCCTGCATGTTGTTGATCGGGCCGCAGGGCACGTCCGCGGCCTCCAGCGCCGCGAGCCACTCGTGCTTGGAGCGCGTGCGCATGATCCCGGCGACGATCGGGATCAGCTCGGCGCGGTGGACGATCCGCTGCGAGTTGGTGGCGAAGCGCTTCTCCTCGGCGAGCTCGGGGCAGTCGGCGACCTTGCAGAAACGCTTGAACTGGCCATCGTTGCCGACCGCAAGGATGATGTGGCCGTCGGAGGTGGCGAAGGCCTCGTAGGGCACCACCTGGGGATGCGCATTGCCCCAGCGGATCGGGACCTTGCCGGAGGCGAAGAAGCTCACGATCTGGTTGGCGTTGAACGCGACCATGGTGTCGAGAAGCGCGCAGTCGATGTACTGTCCCTTGCCGCTGATGTCCCGGTGCGCGAGCGCGGCGGTGATGGCCAGGCTCGCGTACATGCCGGTCAGCACGTCGGTGATGGCGATGCCGACTTTCTGCGGGCCGGCGCCGGGCTGGCCGTCGCGCTCGCCGGTGATGCTCATCAGCCCGCCCATGCCCTGGAACACGAAGTCGTAGCCCGGGCGGTGCGCGTGCGGCCCGTCCTGGCCGAAGCCGGTCACCGAGCAGTACACCAGGCGCGGGTTCGCGGGGTGCAGCTGCTCGTAGGCCAGGCCGTAGCGCGCGAGCGTGCCGACCTTGTAGTTCTCGATCAGCACGTCGCATTTCGCGGCGAGCTCGCGCACGATCGCCTGGCCCTCGGGCTTTCCGATGTCGAGCGTGATCGACTTCTTGTTGCGATTGACCGAGACGAAGTAGGCCGACTCGCGGGTGTCGTGGCCGGCGCCGTCCTTGATCCAGGGCGGGCCCCAGCCGCGCGTGTCGTCGCCGGCGCCGGGGCGCTCGACCTTGATCACCTCGGCGCCCAGGTCGGCGAGGTTCTGCGCCGCCCAGGGACCGGCGAGCACGCGCGAGAGATCGAGGACGCGGATGTGCGAGAGAGGGCCTGGCATGAGCCGATTATGTCCCGGTTGCCGGCGTCACCAGCGGAAGCCCACGCCGAGGTAGGCGCCGGAGGATGCCATGTCGTAAGTGAAATCCGACTTGTCGTAGTCGACCGAAATATAGCGGTAACCGACCTTGCCGATGATGCCCGGCGTGAAGCCATAGTTGATTCCGGCCAGCGCCTGCCAGGCCAATTTCGAGCCGACGCCGAATCCGCCGATGTCGGCATAGCCGACCGCGGTCCAGCGCCCGCCCAACGCCTGCTGAATCCGAGCGCCGACATACGGATCCACCCAGTCCTTGGTCTGGACGAAGCGGCGATCAGCGACCGGCAGCAGCGGCACGGAAGCCTGGACGTCGACATCCCACTTCACCGAGCTGTAGCGCAACCCGCCTATCACGTCGACCGGGTTGCGCCCCTCGACCGCGCGATAGCTCGCCGCGACCGAATACAGCTGCTGAGTGAGGGCGCCTTGCGCGGCAAGCGATGCGAACCCGCGCGGGCTGCTGACCATGCCCTCGTTGGCGATCCTGAAGTACACCGCGTCGAGCACCAGGCCCCATCGCCCCTTGCTCGCCTCGAATCCGCCCATGGCGGCGAGATCGAGCGCCTTCACGATGTCCGAGAAGCTCTGCTCCACCGCCAGCCCGGTCTGCGGGCGGCCGTCGACGCGGACGCTGCCGTCGAGGCCCGCGCCCCAGATGTACGGGGTGAGCTCGAAGCGCCAGGGAGCGCCGGAATCGTCCGCGCCGAGCGCCGGCGTCGCGGCGATCAATAGCGCAGCGGCCACCGTCGCGAGCAAGGGTTTCGCCAGGGCATTCATGCGAGTTCGGCGGCGCCGTGCGACAGCACCACGATATCGCGCTCGAGCGCACGGGCGCGGAAGCGCACGCCGCTACCGCTGCGCCACATCTCGGCGCGGATCGTCTCGCCCGGGTACACCGGCGCCGAGAAGCGTACCGAAAGCGACTTCAGGCGCGCGGCGTCGTAGTCGCAGCAGCTTCTAAGGATCGCGTGGCCGGCGACGCCGTAGGTCGCGAGCCCGTGCAGGATCGGCCGCGCGAAGCCCGCCGCACGCGCCACGGCCGGCTCGGCATGCAGCGGGTTGAAGTCGCCCGAGAGGCGGTACACGAGCGCCGCCTGCGGCAAGGTCGGCAGGTCGCACACGATCTCGGGCGGGGTGTCAGGCGTCGGCGCAGGCGCTGGAGGGGCGGGGTCGCCGCCCTTCGGCCCGTTGTCCGGCGTCTCGCTGAAGCCGCCGTCGCCGCGCAGGAAGGTGAGGTGCGATACGGTCGCGAGCAGCGCGCCGGAAGTCTCGTAGATGTTCCTTTCCTGCACCAGCAGCGCGCCCTTGCCGCGCCCCTTGTCGACGAGCGCGGTGAGGCGGTTGCGACCGATCACCGTGCCCTCCGGCGGCAGCGGCCGGTGCAGCACGATCGACTGCTCGCCGTGCAGCGCGCGCACCCAGTCGATGCCGCTTGCCGGGTCCTTGATCCAGAAGCCCGGGTAGGCGAGCACCACCGCCATGGTCGGCGCGGCGCGCAGGCTCTTCTCGTAGACGAAGGCCAATTGTCGCTCGTCGGCGGGATCGGAGCCGTAGCCGACTCCAAGCGCGTACAGCATCGTGTCGCGCGCCGAGTAGCTCGCGGTGATCTCCGGAAAGCGCCGCGCCTTGAGCGCGTGGTAGTCGATCATTTGTTCACGACGACCGCGGGGTCGAGCCGGCCGTCGAAGCAGTCGAGCACGTTCTGCGCGGTCTGAATCGACATGCGCATCGTCGACTCGACCGTCACGCCCGCGATGTGCGGCGAGACGATCACGTTCGGCAGCGCGAAGAGCGGGTTCTCCGAGGGACTCGGCTCGCGCTCGAATACGTCGAGCCCCGCGCCGCGCAGCCTGCCGGCGACCAGCGCAGCGTGCAGCGCCGCCTCGTCGACGACGCCACCGCGCGCGCAGTTGACGATCACCGCGCCCGGCTTCATGGCGGAGAACTCGCGCGCCGAGAACATGTGGCGCGTCGCGCCGGTGAGCGGGCAATTGACGCTCACCGCGTCCATCTGCGGCAGCGCCGCGCGGTAGTCCTTTACGGGAACGCAGCCGGCGCGCGCGATGAGGTCCTGCTCGATGTAGGGGTCGCAGGCATGCACCTGCATGTCGAAGGCTCGCGCGCGCTGCGCAACGCGCGAGCCGGTGCGGCCGAAGCCAACCACGAGCAGCTTCTTGCCGGCGAGCTCCCAGGCCTTCGGGCTCCAACGCGCGCTCCAGTCGCCGCGCCGCGTGGCGGCGTCGTAGAACGCGCCTTCCTTGGCGAGCGCGAGCAGCATGAACATCACGTGCTCGGCCACCGGTACCATGTTGGCGTAGATCGAGATCGCGAGCGGGATGCGACGTTCGCTGAGCGCGGCGACGTCGACCGTGTCGTAGCCGACGCCGTGGCGCGCCACCACCTTCAGCTCGCGCGCCGCCTCGATCACCGCGCGCGTGATGCGCGCGCTGCGCACCGTGATCGCATGCGCGTCGCGTGCCGCGGCGGCGATCTCCGCCTCGTCGGTCGTCATGAGCGGCACCGGCTCGACGTCCGCGCGCGCCGCGAGCAGCTTCATGCCCTCTGCATGCAGCCCCTGGACGACGAGAATCTTTTTCTTCATCGCCCGGCTTAGATCGGATCCCAGGAGAACACGTCCTGCGAGCGGTCGAGGGCGTAGAACTGCGCGCGCATGGCGGGCATCGCCTGCTCGGCGATCGCCTCGGGCGTCCAGCCGCCGGCGCGGTGCACCGAGCGCACGGGGCGGTTCTGCGAGAAGAGAAAGATCTCGTTCGCGCGCACGCCGAAGATCTGGCCGGTGACGCCCTCGGCGAGGTCGCTCGCCAGGTACACCGCGAGCGGCGCGATCTTGGAGGTCTCCATCGACTTCAGCTTCTCGACGCGCGCCTTCTGCTCGGGCGTCTCGGCGGGGATGGTCCCGATCATGCGGCTCCAGGCGAACGGCGCGATGCAGTTGGAACGCACGTGGTACTTCGCCATGTCGAGCGCCATCGACTTCGACAGGCCGACGATGCCGAGCTTGGCGGCGGCGTAGTTTGCCTGGCCGAAGTTGCCGATCAGGCCCGAGGTCGAGGTCATGTTGACATAGCTGCCCGAGTTCTGGCTCTTGAAGTAGGGCGCCGCGGCGCGCGCGACGTAGAAAGAGCCGTTCAGGTGCACGTCGATCACCGCCTTCCATTCCTCGATAGACATGTTGAAGAAAAAGCGGTCGCGCAGGATGCCGGCGTTATTCACCACGCAGTCGATGCGGCCGAAGGCGTCGATCGCCGTCTTAACGATGCGGTTCGCGGCCTCCCAGTCAGCGACGCTGTCGGTGCTGGCGACCGCGGCGCCGCCTTTCGCCTTGATCTCGTCGACCACCTTCTGCGCCGGGCCCGCGTCCTTGCCTTCGCCCGACACCGAGGCACCGAGGTCGTTCACCACGACCTTCGCGCCGCGCTCGGCCATGGCGAGCGCGAAATCGCGGCCGATGCCGCCTCCGGCACCGGTGACGATTACCACCTTTCCCTCGAGCAGCTTCATCGACGCCTCACTAAATTGGGGTCAGATACGATTTTCCATGACGGCCTGGGGATCGCGGGGACAGCCGAAGAAATTCGTATCTGACCCCAATTTAACGGATTAAGAGCACGACGGCTTCCTGGTCCTCGGCGATCTCGTCGCCTTCGGCGACCAGGATCGCTTCGACGATGCCCGCGGCGGGAGCGAACAGGGGGATTTCCATCTTCATCGACTCGACGATCAGGATTGCGTCCTCGGCCTGCACCGCGGCTCCGGGCTGCGCCTCGATGCGCACCACGCGTCCCGCGACTTCGCAGCGCAGCTTGAGGACCGCCATGAGAATTCCCCCTGGAGCGCATTGTAATCGTCTGCCAGAATCCGGTCTTACATGAGTTGGCAGAACGAAATCGATGAGCTGCGCCGGCGCGAGGAGCTCGCGCGGCGCATGGGCGGCCCGGACAAGGTCAAGCGCCAGCACGACGGCGGCAAGCTCACGGTGCGCGAGAGGATCGAGCGGCTGCTCGACGCCGGATCGTTCCACGAAATCGGCGCGCTCACCGGCGTCGCGCGCTACGGTGCCGACGGCGTCACGATCGAAGAGTTCACGCCGGCGAACCTGGTGACCGGGCGCGGCCGGATCGACGGCCGGCCGGTGGTCGTCGCCGGCGACGACTTCACGGTGCGCGGCGGCGCCAACGACGCCGGCATCAAGGGCAAGCTCCTGCAATGCGAGCGCATGGCGCGGGACCTCCGCCTTCCGATCGTGCGCCTGGTCGACGGCACCGGCGGCGGCGGGTCGGTGAAGAACCTGGAGATGCTCGGCTACTCGCCGATGCCGAAGGCCTTCCTTTGGGATACCTGGACCGAGAACCTGGGCGAGGTGCCGGTGGTCTCGCTCGCGCTCGGCTCGGTTGCGGGACTGGGCTCGGCGCGCGTGGTGGCGAGCCACTACTCGGTGATGGTGAAGGAGAGCTCGCAACTGTTCGTCGCCGGGCCACCGGTGGTGGCCCGCACCCACCGCGCCTACGAGAAGAACGAGCTCGGCGGCAGCCACATCCACACCCGCAACGGCGCGGTGGACGACGAGGCGGCGAGCGAGGACGAGGCCTTCGCGCGCGCGCGGCGCTTTCTTTCCTACCTGCCGAGCTCGGTCTACGAGCTCGCTGCGCGCAGCACCTGCGAAGACGATCCCGGGCGGCGCGAGCCGTGGCTGATCGACGCGGTGCCGCGCGATCCGAAGAAGGTCTACGCCATGCGCCGCATCGTCGAGGCGCTCGTCGACAAGGGTTCGTTCTTCGAGATCGGGCGCCAGTGGGGTCGCCCGGTGATCACGGGGCTCGCGCGCCTTTCGGGCTGGCCGGTCGCGCTGATGGCGGGCGACCCGATGCACTACGGCGGCGCGTGGACCGCGAAGGCGTCGGAAAAGGTGACGCGCTTCGTCGACCTGGCGCAGGTGTTCCACCTGCCGGTGGTGCACCTGGTCGACGTACCGGGATTCCTCATCGGCCCGGACGCCGAGCGCGACGCGACCATCCGCTGCGGCATGCGCGCGGCGAGCGCGGTGCTGCAATCGACCGTACCGTGGTGCTCGGTGCTGGTGCGGAAAGTGTTCGGGGTCGCCGGCGCCGTGCATCAGAACTCGACGCGCTACTGCATGCGCATGGCCTGGCCGTCTGCCGAATGGGGGTCGCTGCCGATCGCCGGGGGCCTCGAGGCCGCGTACAAGGGCGAGATCGAGGGCGCGCCCGACCCCGAGGCGAAGCGCGCCGAGATCGAGGCGCGCATCCGGCGCTTCGGCTCGCCGATGCGCAGCGCCGAGAAGTACGACGTCGAAGAGATCATCGACCCGCGCGACACGCGGCCGCTGCTGTGCGAGTTCGCCGAGCTCGCGGCGCCGCTGCGCGTCGCGGGGCCGGTGCGTTTCGGCGTGCGTCCCTGAACCGCATGCGCCGCCGCCCCGTCACGCTCGCGGCGATCGGCGTGACGCTCGGTCTCACCTACGGCGTGTGGTACTCGTACAGCGTGTTCCTGGTCGCACTGCTAAACGAGTTCGGCTGGAGCCGCTCGGTGCTGGCCGGCGCGTTCTCGGTGTTCACGCTGGTACATGGCGGCGTGAACCCGGTCATAGGCACGCTGTGCGACCGCATCGGCCCGCGCCGCCTGGTCGTCTTCGGTGGCGCCGTGCTCGGGCTCGCGCTCTACGCGAATGGCTTCATCGATTCCCCGGGACGCCTGTACCTCGGCTTCGGCCTCGCCACCGCGCTCGCGGTGGCCTGCTGCGGCTGGGTGCCGGCGGTGGTGCTGGTGCAACGCCAGTACATGGACCGGCTCGGGCTGTCGCTCGGCATCGTGAGTTCGGGCATCGGGCTGGGGATGCTCATCGTGGTGCCGTTGTGCCAGATGCTCATCGAGTCGCTCGGCTGGCGCGCGGCCTGGCAGATTCTCGGCGCGATCTGCGCCGGCTGGATTGTGCCGGCGGCCTGGTTCTTGACGAGCGACGAGGTGCTGCGTCCGGCACAGGCGGCGGCGTCGCGCGCGGCGCAGGGACCATCCGTGGCGCGCGACCTGCGCCTCGGCGAGGCGATCCGTACCCAGCCGTTCTGGCTCATGCTCGGTGCGTACTTCTTCGGCAACGTCTGCTCGCAGACGCTGCACGTGCACCAGGTGGCGTTCCTCGTCGACCACGGCATGGCGGCGATGGCGGCGGCCTCCGTCGTCGGCGTGGTGGGCGTGGCGAGCGTATTCGGCAAGACCGGAGGCGGCTGGCTCTCCGACCGCTTCGAGCGCGAGGTGATCTACGTCATCGGCATCGCGATCCTGGTCGCGGCGGTGGGCGCGCTGGCGCTGGTCGGCGCGGCGCCGAGCCGCGCAGGCGCCTTCGGTTTCGCGGTGCTGCTCGGCGTCGGCTACTCGGCCACGGCAGCGATCACGCCGGCGATGCTAAGCGACCGCTTCCGCGGCCCGAGCTTCGGCCTGATCCTGGGGATGGGCCTGCTCGGCAGCGCGC
>JBAUTZ010000232.1:0-18393 GCA_049582445.1 Burkholderiales bacterium | reverse complement strand
GGCGACGATGGAGATTCCGTCGCCCTCCGCAGGCGTGGTCAAGGAGCTGGCGGTGAAAGTGGGCGACAAGGTCTCGCAGGGATCGATGCTCCTCATGCTCGAGGAGCAAGCCGGGGCAACCGCCGCCGTGAAGGTGGAGCGGGCTGCGGAACCGAAAGCCGAGGCGCTCCCGGGCGCGCAGACCGTTAAAGTGCCCGACATCGGCGATTTCAAGGACGTCGAGGTAATCGAGCTGCTGGTCAAGCCTGGCGACCCGGTAACGGCCGAGCAATCGCTCATCACTCTGGAGTCCGACAAGGCGACGATGGAAATTCCTTCGCCGCAAGCGGGCGTGGTCAAGGAACTGCTGGTGAAGCTCGGCGATAGGGTTTCCGAAGGCTCTCCGGTGCTGGTGATCGAAGCGACCGGCGGAGTGCCGGCGGCTGTCCCGCCAAAGGCGCGCGAACCCATACCAGCCGCGGAGCCGGGACCCACGCCGATGACGATCCCGCGCCAGGGCCCCGTCCCGGCGGAGCCCCGCGAAGCGACCGCATCGAAACCGCATGCCAGTCCTTCGGTGCGCAAATTCGCGCGCGAGCTCGGCGTGGATCTCGGCAGAGTCCGGGGCAGCGGGCCCAAGGGGCGCGTGCTGCACGAGGACGTGCAGGGCTTCGTCAAAGGCGTCATGACGCAGGGCGCCGCGGCGCAGCCACAGGCCGCGCGTGGCGGCGGGCTGCCGTTCGGCCTGCCGGCCTGGCCCGAGGTGGACTTCGCGAAGTTCGGCCCGATCGAGGCGAAGCCGCTGTCGCGCATCCAGAAGCTTTCCGGCGCGAACCTGCATCGCAACTGGGTCTCGATCCCGCACGTGACGCAGTTCGACGAGGCCGACATCACCGACCTCGAGGCATTCCGCAAATCGAACACGGCCGTGACCGAGAAGCAGGGCTTCAAGCTGACGATGCTCGCCTTCCTGATCAAGGCCGCGGTCACCGCGCTGCGCGAGTACCCGCAGTTCAATTCCTCGCTCGATGCGACGGGCGAGAAGCTCGTGCTGAAGAAGTACTATCACATCGGCGTGGCCGTCGATACGCCCGACGGTCTGGTGGTGCCCGTGGTGCGGGACGCGGATCGCAAGGGGGTATTCGAGCTCGCGCGCGAGCTGGCGGAAACGTCGAAGCTGGCGCGCGACAAGAAGCTGAAACCTGGCGACATGCAGGGGGGGACGTTCTCGATCTCGAGTCTCGGCGGCATCGGCGGCACGGCGTTCACGCCGATCATCAATGCCCCCGAGGTCGCGATTCTCGGAGTGTCGCGCTCGCTCACGCGCCCCGTATGGGACGGCAAGGAGTTCGCGCCGCGACTGATGCTGCCGTTGTCGCTGTCCTACGACCATCGCGTGATCGATGGCGCGGCGGCGGCGCGCTTCACGAGCTACCTGGCTTCGGTACTGTCCGACATACGTAGGTCGCTACTCTGAGATGGCAAAGTTGATCGAGGTCAAGGTCCCTGACATCGGCGATTTCAAGGACATCGAGGTCATCGAGGTCCTGGTCAAGCCGGGGGATGCGATCGCCAGGGAGCAATCTCTGATCACGCTCGAATCGGACAAGGCGACGATGGAGATTCCGTCGCCCGAGGCGGGCGTGGTCAAAGCGCTGGCGGTCAAGCTGGGCGACAAGGTTTCCCAGGGTTCGCTCGTGTTGACGCTCGAGGCGGGTGCCATCGAAGCCCCGCGCACGCAGGCGCCGGCGACGCCAAAGCCCGCGGCCGCGGGCGACATCGAATGCGACGTGCTGGTGCTCGGCGCCGGACCCGGCGGCTACTCCGCGGCATTCCGCGCCGCGGACCTCGGCATGAACACGTTGCTCGTCGAGCGCTACGGCACGCTCGGCGGTGTCTGTCTCAACGTCGGCTGCATTCCGTCCAAGGCCCTGCTGCATGCCGCGGCGGTGACGGACGCTGCGCGTGCGATGGCGAATCACGGCATCGTGTTCGGCGAGCCGAGGATCGAGCTCGACAAGCTGCGCGCGTTTAAGGACAAGGTGGTCGCCAAGCTCACCGGCGGCCTCGCGGGAATGGCCAAGCAGAGAAAGGTGACGGTGCTGCAGGGCGTCGGCTCTTTCGTTGACGCAAATCGCCTGGCCGTCGAGACGAAGGACGGCAAGAAGATCGTCCGCTTCAAGAGCGCAATCATCGCCGCCGGATCGCAATCGGCGAAGCTGCCTTTCCTGCCCGACGATCCGCGCATCGTCGATTCGACCGGCGCGCTCGAGCTGCGCGCGGTGCCGAAAAGGATGCTGGTCATCGGCGGCGGCATCATCGGGCTCGAGATGGGCACCGTGTACTCGAGTCTCGGCGCGCGCCTCGATGTGGTCGAAATGCTCGATGGCCTGATGCTGGGGGCGGACCGGGATCTGGTCGGGGCATGGCAGAAATTCAATGCAAGACGGTTCGACCGGCTGATGCTTAAGACCAAGACGGTGAAGGCGGAGGCGCAAAAGGAGGGCATCAAGGTCTGGTTCGAAGGCGAGGGCTCGCCCGGGGAGCCGCAACTCTACGATCTGGTGCTCGTCTCGGTGGGGCGGACGCCGAACGGCAGGAAGATCGGGGCCGAAGCGGCAGGCGTCGCGGTCACCGAGCGCGGCTACATCGAGGTCGACTCGCAGATGCGTACCAACGTGCCCCATATCTTCGCTATCGGCGACGTCGCCCGCCAACCGATGCTCGCGCACAAGGCGGTCCACGAGGGGCACGTAGCGGCCGAGGCCGCCGCCGGCCAAAAATCCCATTTTGACGCCCGCGTCATCCCTTCGGTCGCGTACACCGATCCCGAGGTGGCCTGGGTCGGCCTTACCGAGGACGAAGCAAAAAAGAGCAGCGCAAAGGTCGGTATCGCCAAGTTTCCCTGGGCGGCGTCGGGCCGGGCGATCGCCAACGCGCGCGACGAAGGCTTCAGCAAGCTGATATTCGATGCCGAGACGCACCGGATCGTGGGCGCAGGCATCGTAGGCACGGGCGCGGGCGACCTGATCAGCGAGCTTGCGCTCGCGATCGAAATGGGCGCCGATGCGACCGATATCGGCAAGACCATCCATCCGCACCCGACGCTCGGCGAGTCGGTCGGCATGGCGGCCGAGCTCTACGAAGGCGTGTGCACGGACTTGCCGCCGCAGCGTAAGAAATGAACCAGGACCAGCTCAAGCAGGCGGTTGCGCGCGAGGCGCTCAAGCAAGTGGAGCAGGACTCCGTGGTCGGGGTGGGCTCCGGCTCGACCGTGAACTTCTTCATCGACGCGCTTGCCGCCATCAAGGGACGCATCGAAGGCGCCGTGGCGGCCTCGGAGGCGAGCGCCGAGCGGCTCAAGCGCCACGGCATCCGCGTATTCGATTTGAACAGCGTGAACGAGGTACCGGTCTATTTCGACGGCGCCGACGAGATCAACGAACACCTGTATATGATCAAGGGTGGAGGCGGGGCGCTCACGCGGGAAAAGATCATCGCCGCCGTTGCCAGGCGCTTCGTATGCATGTGCGACGCGTCCAAGCTCGTCCCCGTGCTCGGGAACTTTCCGCTGCCGCTGGAGGTGATCCCGATGGCGCGCAGCTACGTCGGTCGACGATTGCTCGCGCTCGGTGGGCAGCCCGAGCTGCGCGAGAACTTCCGCACCGACAACGGCAATCTGATCATCGACTGCCACGGCCTCGCGATCGTCGATCCGCCGAAGCTCGAAGCAGAGCTCGACCATGTTGCCGGGGTGGTCAGCAATGGCATCTTCGCGCGCCGTCCTGCGGACCTGCTGTTGCTCGGGACCGAGCAAGGGGTGCGGACGATGCGCGCAGCAGGCTTGTAAAGGGTGTCACACTTATGTAACGTGACGTCTGCTAAGCTCTTGTCCCCACTAGGAAAAGACCCAGATGGCCGAGCACACCTCAAAGCAATTCGACGCCGAACTCGAGAGCGTGCGCTCGCGGGTGCTGCACATGGGCGGTCTGGTCGAGGAGCAGATCGTGCGCGCGATGGACGCGCTGCGCTCGGGCGACATGGAGCTCATCGACAAGGTCATCGCGGATGACCATCGCGTCAATGCGCTGGAGGTCGAGCTGGACGAATCCTGCAGCCACATCATCGCGCGTCGCCAGCCTGCGGCGGTCGACCTGCGCCTGCTGATCACGGTCATCAAGACGATCACCGACCTCGAGCGTATCGGCGACGAGGCGGAAAAGATCGGCCGCATGGCGAAGCTGATCCACGGTGCCGGCCGTCAGCACATGCCGCGCATGGACCTGTCGCACGTCGCCGACCGCGCGCTCGCGATGCTGCGTCAGTCGCTCGACGCGTTCGCGAGGCTGGACATCGGCGAAGCGATGCAGGTGGTGAAGCAGGACGAAGCCGTGGATGACGAGTTTCGCGCCATCATGCGCCAGCTGATCACGTTCATGATGGAGGATCCGCGGACCATCACGCGCTCGCTGGAGATCCTGTTCATCGCCAAGGCGGTCGAGCGCATCGGCGACCATGCCAAGAACATGGCCGAATACGTCATCTACATGGTGAAGGGCCGCGACGTGCGGCACGTTTCCATCGACGAGATGGAAAAAGAGATCCTGGAGTCGCCGCGCTAGGTCAGCTTTGCGGCGGCACGTAGCCCGACGCCATGTCGGCGCCTTCCCCGAAGAAGTGCTTTTCCATCTGCTCGGCGAGATATTTGCGCGCCTTGGGGTCGGCGAGATTGAGGCGATTCTCGTTGACCAGCATGGTCTGGTGGCGCAGCCATTGCTGCCATGCTTCCTTGGAGACGTTCTCGTAAATCCGCTTGCCGAGCTCGCCCGGGTAAGGCGGTAAATCGAGTCCTTCGGCTTCGCGCCCGAGCTTCACGCATTTGACCATTCGTGCCATGGGGATTCCGTTCGATTGCGGACGGCCGATTATATTCGCTTCAGGAAAACCTTAGAGCCCCGCTTCCAGTTGTAACGCGCCTGCCGCGCGGAGGGCAGGGCCGAGACGTCGGACGCGACGAAGCCCTGCGACAGAAACCAGTGGGCGGCGCGCGTCGTCAGCGCGAAAATCCGCCGGATCCGCAGCGACTTGGCGCGGTCCTCGCAGGCCTGTAGCAGCAGCTCGCCAAAGCCGGCGTCACGGAAATCGGGCGCGACCGCCAGGCAGGCGAATTCGGCGCTCTTCGCGTCGGGATACGGATACAGCGCCGCGCAGCCGAGCAGCACGCCGTCGTGCTCGATCACCTCGAAATTGCCGATCTCGCGCTCGAGGAGCTCGCGATTGCGCTTGACCAGCGTGCCGTCCGCCTCGAGCGGCTCGATGAGCGAGATGATCGATGCCACGTCCTCGAGATTCGCGGGCCGCAGTATTTGCACCGGGTCCGCGGTGATCATGGTGCCGACGCCGGAATGCGTGAACAGCTCGAGCAGGATGGCCCCCGGCGAGCGACGCGTAACGAGATGTGCGCGACCGACTCCCGCCGCGAGCGCGCCGAGCGCGTGCTCGAGCGCGCGTTTCCCCGGTGTGCCGAGCTCGCTCTTCCTGAGCAGGGCCTGCGCTTCGCGCGACGTCAGCTCGGCCAGCACTTCGCCGTTGCGATCCACCGGCAGCCGGTCGGTGAAAATGAGCAGCTTGTCCGCCTTGAGGGCGACCGCAACGCTCTGCGCGACGTCCTCCCAGGCGAGGTTGAACACTTCGCCCGTGGGCGAATAGCCGATGTTCGGCACGAGCACCACGTCGCCCTCGTCCAGGCAGCGCGTGATGGCCGCGGCGTCGACCTTGCGCACCGTCCCCGTGAACTGGAAGTCGATGCCGTCGAGCACGCCGATCGGGCGCGCCGTGATGAAGTTGCCGGAAGCGGCGCGGATCTGGGCCCCCGCCATCGGCGAATTGGGCAGGCCCTGCGACAGCAGCGCCTCGATTTCCACGCGCAGCACTCCGGCGGCGTGCTTCACCGCGACCAGCGCGGCCTCGTCGGTGATGCGCAAGCCCTTCGCGTAGCGTGAGCGTCTCTGTTTGGCCTTGAGCTCGGCTTCGATCTGCGGGCGCGCCCCGTGGACCAGCACCAGCCGGATGCCGAGCGCCGCGAGCAGGTTGACGTCGTGGATGAATTGCACGAAGCGCGCCCGCTCGGCGACCAGCTCGCCGCCGAAGGCGATGACAAACGTGCGGCCGCGGAATGCGTGCACGTAGGGTGCGGCCTGGCGGAACCAGCGCACGAAGGTTTCGGGATTGGGCGGCGTTTCCATGCAGTCCCCGGGCGTTGTCTGTTTTCGGCGAATTCTATTCCACTTGCCCTTCAGAACTCGCCGGACAGGGCGGCGAGCGCAGCGAGCGCGGCCGGCGCGGCGGTCTCGGTGCGCAGCACACGCGGACCCAGCCGTACCGGGACGAACCCCGCCTCGACCAGCATTGCCTCTTCGGCGGCGGAGAATCCCGCTTCCGGACCTGCGGCGAGGATCACGGGCGCATCGAGGCGGGCGGCCGCGGCGCCAAGCCCCGATTGCGCGTCCGGCGACAACAAGAGGCGGATGCCTCCCGGTGCGGCGCGGCAGTAATGCGCCAGCGAAACCGCGGGGAGAATCGCGGGCACGCGATTGCGCCCGCATTGCTCGCAGGCGGAGATCGCAACGCGGCGCCAGTGCTCCACCCGTGCCGCCGCCCGGCCGGCGGTGAGCCGCACCACCGATTTCTGCGCAAGCACCGGCTGGATCGCGTCGACGCCCAGCTCGGTCGCCTTCTGCACGGTGAGATCCATGCGATCGGCCGAGGACACGCCCTGCAACAAGGCGACGCGCAGCCGCGATTCGCGTTCGATGTCGCGATGCGCGCCGACCGCGGCCGCGAGCCGGTCGCGGCCGCCGTGCGCCACGGTTGCCGACCATTCTCCGCCGCGGCCGTCGAACAGAATGAGCGCATCTCCCTCGCGCAGCCGCAGCACGTGCAAGGCGTGATGTGCGGCGTGCGCGGGCAGCTCGAGCGAGGCTCCTGCGCGAAGCTCCTGCTCGACGTAGATGCGCGCAGTCCTGGCCGGTCGGTCTTTCATGCTAGGATTTTCGCATGGTCAGCACCGAGACTTCCGTGTGCAACTTCGGCTGGAAGGCCGTCGAGTTCGACCTGCTGGGCGTGGACGGCAGGCGCCACACGCTCGCCTCGGCGCGCGGCTCGAACGGGCTGCTCGTGATGTTCATCTGCAATCACTGCCCGTACGTGAAGGCGGTGCTGGAGCGCATCGTGCGGGATTGCAGGGATCTCGCCGCGCAGGGGATCGGCTCGATCGCGATCATGTCGAACGACCCGCTCGACTATCCCGAGGATTCGTTCGACAACATGAAGCGCGTCGCGCGCGAGAAGGGCTTTCCGTTCCCCTACGTGCTCGACGAGACGCAGGAGGTCGCCAAGACCTACGGCGCGGTGTGCACGCCGGACTTCTTCGGTTTCAATGGGCAGCTGGAGCTGCAGTACCGCGGGCGCCTCGACGCCTCCCGGCGGGAGGCGATCCCCGGCGCGCGGCGCGAGCTGTACGAGGCCATGCTGCAGATCGCCCGGACGGGCGAAGGCCCACGCGAGCAGACGCCATCCATCGGCTGTTCGATCAAGTGGCGCCGCCCGGACTGAGCGCGCGCTAGCGCGTGCAGGCCCATCCCACGAGCTCGCAACCCTGGCCGCAGGCGCGCAGCGCCTTCGTTTCCGCTTCCTCGCGCGTGGTGCCCTTGCTGGCGGCGTGGCGCTTGGGCCCGTTCGCGACCGCTCCGCAATCGCCGTTGAACCGCAGCACCACCTCGCAGCGCGGATGGCCGCATTGCCGCAGTGCCTCGATGCGCGCGGCGCGGCTGCTCGCCTGGTCCACCGCGTAGCCGAAGCTTCCCGAGTCCCTGTGGTAGGCGATGGCGCCGTTTGCAGGCTTCGCTTTGGTGGCGGCGTGAGCGCCCAAGGGAATTGCCAAAGCGAGCAACAGCGTCGCTGCTCTCAGCATGGCGCTACATCGTCGCGCCCAGCACCCAGGGCGCGAACTCGTCCTCGCCGTAGCCCCACTGCTCGGACTTCGACTTTGTGCCCGAGGCGGTACGCAGGATCAGATCGAAGAACCGCGCGCCGGCGGCCTGGATGGATTCCGTGCCGTCGACTACGGTGCCGCAGTTGAAGTCCATGTCCTCTTCCTGGTGCTCGTACAGGCGCGTATTGGTTGCGAGCTTGAGCGATGGCGCAGGCTTGCAGCCGTAGGCCGAGCCGCGACCGGTTGTGAAGCAGATCATGTTGGCGCCGCCGGCGACCTGGCCGGTGGCCGATACCGGGTCGTAGCCGGGCGTGTCCATGTAGACGAATCCCTTCGCCGTGACCGGCTGCGCATACTCGTACACGTCGACCAGGTTGGTGGTCCCGCCCTTCGCCACCGCGCCGAGCGACTTCTCTAGGATGGTGGTGAGGCCTCCGGCCTTGTTTCCGGGCGACGGGTTGTTGTTCATCTCGTTGCCGTTACGCCGCGTGTAGTCCTCCCACCACTTGATGCGCCGGATCAGCTTCTCGCCCACCTCACGCGTTACCGCGCGGCGCGTGAGCAGATGCTCCGCACCGTAGATCTCGGGCGTCTCGGACAGGATGGCGGTGCCGCCGTGCCGCACCAGGAGATCGACCGCGGCGCCTAGCGCCGGGTTGGCGCTGATGCCCGAATAGCCGTCGGAGCCGCCGCATTGCAGGCCGAGCACCAGGTGCGAGGCGGGGACGGTGCGACGCACGGCCTTGTTCGCCTCCGGGAGTACCGCCTCGACCCGCGCGATGCCCTCGCGCACCGCCTTCATGGTGCCGCCCTTTTCCTGGATGGTGTACGCGGCGAGCTTGTCCGAGCGCTTGAGCTGATGGACCGACAGCAGGTTGTTGATCTGGTTAGCCTCGCAGCCGAGGCCCACCATCTGGACGGCGAAGAAGTTCGCGTGGCGCGCATAGCCTGCCATCGTGCGGCGTAACAGATCGACCGGCTCGCCCTCGCTCGCCATGCCGCAGCCCGATTTGTGCGTGAGCGCGACCACGCCGTCGACATTGGGGTAGGCCTCCAGGCGATTGCGGAAGTGATCGGCGATCATGCGCGCCACCGTCGCCGAGCAGTTCACGCTGGTGAGGATTCCGATGTAGTTACGCGTCGCCACGCGTCCGTCCGCCCTCACGATCCCCTCGAAGGTCGCCGCACCGGCGACGTAGTCGACCGGCTTCACGTCGCTGCAAAACGCGTAATCGCGCTCGAAATCACCCATCGCCAGGTTGTGCACGTGCACGTGCTCTCCGGCCTTGATGGCGCGCGTTGCGAATCCGATGATCTGGTCGTAGCGCTTTACCGGCCGGCCCTGCGCGATGTCCCGTGCCGCGAGCTTGTGGCCGGCCGGTATGATGGCTGCCGCGCGGACGTTTTCCTTCGTTACCAGCGTGCCGAGCGGGATCTCGACGCGCGCGATGACCACGTCGTCGTTGGCGTGCAGGCGGATGGTCAGGTCGGCGGCTTGCAGCATCGCTTGCTTCCTCAGTGGTTGTCGCGCGGAACGATCGGACCGCTGCAGCCGACGAGGAAATCGAGGTCCGCGCCTTCGCTCGCCTGCAGCACGTGGTCGACGTAAAGCTTCCAGTAGCCGCGGGTGAGCGCAGGTGCGGGCGCTTTCCAGCGTTTCCTTCTCTTCGCCAGGACTTCTGGAGATACGAGGAGCTCGAGCCTGCGCTTGGCGACATCGAGCTCGATCATGTCGCCGTTCTCGACCAGCGCCAATGCCCCGCCCGCGGCAGCCTCGGGCGCCACGTGCAGCACCACCGTGCCGTAGGCGGTACCGCTCATGCGCGCATCCGAGATGCGCACCATGTCGGTGATCCCCTTTTTCAGGATCTTGGGCGGCAGCGGCATGTTGCCGACCTCGGCCATTCCCGGATAGCCCTTCGGACCGCAGTTTTTCAGCACCATGACGCAATTCTCGTCGATGTCGAGCTTCGGATCGTCGATGCGCTTGTGCAGGTCCTCGATGTTCTCGAATACCACCGCGCGGCCGCGATGCTTCATCAGCTTCGGTGTCGCCGCCGACGGCTTGATGATGGCGCCGTCCGGGCACAGGTTGCCGCGCAGCACCGCGATGCCGGTGTTCTTCTTGAACGGTTTCGCGAAGGCGTGCACGACGTCGCGGTTCCAGCACGGCGCATCCTTGTTGTTGGCCCAGATGGTCTCGCCGTTGACGGTGAGCGCATCCTTGTGCAGCAGCCCCGCCTCGCCCAGCTCGCGGATCACCGCGGGCAGTCCACCCGCGTAGTAGAGATCCTCCATAAGGTACTTGCCCGAGGGCATCAAGTTCACCAGCGTGTGCACGCCGCGCCCGCAGCGATCCCAGTCCTCGAGCTTCAGGTCGACGCCGATGCGCCGCGCGATCGCGATCAGGTGGATGACCGCGTTGGTCGAGCCGCCGATCGCGGCGTTCACGCGGATCGCGTTCTCGAACGCCTGCTTGGTCAGGATCTTCGACAGGCTGAGCTTTTCCTTCACCATCTCGACGATTCGGCGGCCGGCCATGCGCGCGAGCACGTTGCGCCGCGCGTCGACCGCGGGGATCGCCGCGTTGCCCGGCATGCCGACGCCGAGCGCCTCCACCATGCTCGCCATGGTCGAGGCGGTCCCCATGGTCATGCAATGGCCGTGCGAGCGGTGCATGCACGACTCCGCCTCGTGGAACTCCTCCAGCGAGATCTTGCCCGCGCGCAGGTCCTCGGACATCGACCAGACGTTGGTCCCCGAGCCGATGTCGGTGCCCCGGTATTTACCGGACAGCATCGGCCCGCCCGATACCGCGATCGCCGGCAGGTCCACGCTCGCAGCGCCCATCAGGAGCGAAGGCGTCGTCTTGTCGCAGCCCACCAGAAGGACCACGCCGTCGAGCGGATTGCCGCGGATCGACTCCTCGACGTCCATGCTGGCGAGATTGCGATACAGCATCGCCGTCGGGCGCAGCAGGGTCTCGCCCAGCGACATCACCGGGAACTCGAGCGGAAACCCGCCCGCCTCGAGTACCCCGGCTTTCACGTGCTCGGCGATCGTGCGGAAGTGCGAATTGCACGGCGTGAGCTCGGAGTAAGTGTTGCAGATGCCGACGACCGGCCGGCCGTCGAACTGGTCCTGCGGCACGCCGCGGTTCTTCACCCAGCTCCGGTAGATGAAGCCGTAGATGTCCTCGCGCCCGAACCACCGCACGCTGCGCTGCGCCGGATTCTTCTTTGCCATGTCAGTAAGTCGCCCTGCCTCCGGAAATGTCGAAAACGGCGCCGGTGGAGAACGAGCAATCCTCCGACGCCAGCCAGCCGACGAGCGCCGCGATCTCGTCGACCTGCACGAAGCGCGCCATCGGGATCTTGGAAAGCATGTAGTTGATGTGCTGTTCGGTCATCTGGTCGAAGATCGCGGTCTTGGCCGCCGCGGGCGTGACGCAGTTGACCAGCACGCCGGTGCTCGCGAGCTCCTTGCCGAGCGATTTGGTGAGCGAGACGACGCCGGCTTTCGAAGCGCTGTAGGCGACCGCATTCGGGTTTCCTTCCTTGCCGGCGATGGAGGCGATGTTGACGATGCGGCCGTACTTGCGCCGTACCATGTGCGGCGCGACGGCGCGGCAGGTGAGGAACTGGCTGGTGAGGTTGACCGCGATCACCTTGTGCCACTCCTCCACGGGATAGTCGACCGTCGGCGCGTTCAGCCCGGCGATGCCCGCGTTGTTGACCAGCACGTCGATCTTGCCGAACACCTCGAGCGCGCTCTTCGTGCCGCGCTCGACCGCGGCGGGATCGGTGACGTCGAGCGCGTCTCCCGTCGCCTGTGCGCCAAGCGTGGCGACCGCGCCAGCGAGCAGCCTGTCGTCGCGATCCCAGATCCGCACCTTGGCGCCCGATGCGAGAAGGCGCCGGGCGATCGCAAGGCCTATGCCCTGGGCACCCCCGGTGATCACCGCGGTTCGACCTGCGAAATCGAGCTGGTTCATCTGCCTCCCCGATGAGCGCGGAGCCGGAAGTGTACCGCTTCGCGCGGCGGCGAACCGCTATAATTCCTGCCCCGCCATCGAGGAGAATCGCAGTGTCAGGGAGGCTTGCCGGCAAGACCGCGTTCATCACGGCCGCGGGACAGGGCATCGGCCGCGGCGCGGCGCTCGCGTTCGCACGCGAAGGAGCGAAGGTCTGGGCGACCGACATCAACGCCAAGGCGCTCTCGGAGATCGAGGGCAAGGACGGCATCCGCACGCGGGTGCTCGATGCGACCGACGAGGCCGCGATCGCCAGGATCGCCGCGGAGGTCGGGCCGATCGACGTCCTGTTCAATTGCGCCGGATTCGTGCACCACGGCACGATCCTCGATTGCGCGCCCAAGGACTGGGATTTCAGCTTCAACCTGAACGTGAAATCCATGTATCTCGCGACGCGCGCCTTTCTCCCCGGGATGCTGAAGAAGGGCGGCGGATCGATCATCAACGTCTCCTCGATCGCGTCGTCGATCAAGGGGCTTCCCAATCGCTTCGTCTACGGCACCACGAAGGCCGCCGTGATCGGGCTTACCAAGTCGATTGCCGCGGATTACGTCAAGCAGGGCATCCGCTGCAACGCGATCTGTCCGGGTACGGTCGACACGCCGTCGCTGCACGAGCGCATCGCCGCCTTTGCCGACCCGGTGAAGGCGAGGGCGGATTTCATCGCCCGCCAGCCGATGGGGCGGCTAGGCACGGTGGACGACATCACCGGCATCCTGGTTTTTCTAGCGTCCGACGAGTCGCTGTTCGCGACCGGCAACGCCTATTCGATCGACGGGGGAATGACAATATGAAGCTGTGCCGCTACGGGAAGTCGGGGTTCGAAAAGCCAGGCGTGATAGATGCCGAGGGAAGATTGCGCGACCTGTCGAAGGTGATCGGCAACATCGGACCAAACGAGCTCTCGCCTCGAGGGCTCAAGATGCTGTCGAAGGTCAAGCCCGAGTCGCTCGCCGTGGTGAACGGCAATCCGCGGCTCGGCGTGCCCTACGTCGGCATCGGCAAGTTCGTGGCGATCGGCCTCAACTACTCCGATCACGCGAAGGAGGCGAACATGCCGATTCCATCGGAGCCGGTGGTGTTCATGAAGGCGACGACCTGCATCAGCGGTCCGTACGACGACGTGATCCAGCCCAAGGGCTCGACCAAGCTCGACTGGGAAGTGGAGCTGGGCATCGTGATCGGCAGCAAGGCACAGTACGTGTCGCAGGACAAGGCTCTCGACTACGTCGCCGGCTACTGCGTGGTGAACGACGTCTCGGAGCGGGCTTTCCAGCTTCAGTCCTCGCAATGGGACAAGGGCAAGGGCTGCGACAGCTTCGGTCCGATCGGGCCCTGGCTGGTCACCACGGACGAAATTACCGATCCCCAGGCGCTCGACATGTGGCTGGACGTGAACGGTAAGCGCATGCAGACCGGCAACACCCGCACCATGATCTTCGGTGCGGCGCATCTCGTGTCCTACGTGAGCCAGTTCATGACGCTGTTGCCCGGCGACATCATCACCACCGGCACGCCGCCGGGAGTGGGCATGGGCATGAAGCCGGCGCCGGTCTTCCTCAAGCCGGGCGACGTGATGACTCTGGGCATCAAGGGACTCGGCGAACAACGCCAGAAGGTGGTCGCCTACGCCGGCTGAGATGGACCGGCTGCGCATCAACGGCGATCGCCTGTGGCAGTCGTTGATGGAGCTCGCGCGCATCGGCGCTACGCCGAAGGGCGGCGTGCGCAGGCTCACCCTCACCGATCTCGACCGCCAGGCAAGGGACCTGTTCGCGCGCTGGGCGCGCGAGGCGGGGCTCTCGCTCGAGGTCGACCCGGTGGGCAACATGTTCGCGCGGCGCGCCGGTGCCGATCCCGATGCCGCGCCGGTGGCGATGGGCAGCCACCTCGACAGCCAGCCCTCGGGCGGCAAGTTCGACGGCGCGTACGGGGTGATGGCCGGGCTGGAGGTGATGCGCACATTGAACGATGCCGGCATCAAGACGCGCGCGCCGCTCGAGGTGGTGTCCTGGACCAATGAAGAAGGCTCGCGCTTCACCCCAGTGATGATGGGCTCGGGGGTGTTTGCGGGTGTTTTCCCGCTCGGCCATGTCCTCGGGCAGAAGGACCTGGACAACACGACCGTTGAAGGCGCATTGAAGTCCATCGGTTACGCCGGCGAGGCGCGGCCGCACCGCCTCGGCGCCTATTTCGAGGCGCATATCGAACAGGGCCCGGTGCTCGAGGAAACGAAAACCACGATCGGTGTGGTGCAGGGCGCGCTCGGCCAGCGCTGGTTCGACGCGGTGATCACCGGCCAGGATGCGCACGCCGGGCCGACGCCGATGCACCTGCGCCAGGACGCGCTGATCGCCGCCAGCCGGGTAGTGCTGGAAGTGAATCGGATTGCGCTCGCGTTCCCCGACTATGCGCGCGGCACGGTGGGCCACATGCAGGTCAGGCCCAATTCGCGCAACGTGGTGCCGGGCGAGGTGCGCATGTCGGTCGAGTTCCGCAGCCAGAAAGACGCGACGTTGACGGCGATGGTCGAGGAACTGCGCAGCAACCTGAAGGCGATCGAGGCCGAGTGCCGCGTCGGGATCGAGCTGGCGGAAGTCACCTATTTCCCGCCCTGCCAGTTCGATGCTTCGTTGGTGGACAGCGTTCGCGACGCGGCGGGCGCGCTAGGCTACACACGCCGCGACATCGTTTCGGGCGCTGGGCACGATGCGGTGTACGTCGCCCGGGTCGCGCCGGCCGCGATGATATTCGTCCCCTGCGAGGGCGGGATTAGCCATAACGAGAGCGAGAGCGCCACGCCCGCGGACCTTGCCGCAGGGTGTAACGTATTGCTGCACGCGGCGCTCGCGCGTGCGGCCTAGGCCCCTCACGGAGGAACGATCATGAACGAACGTGCACGCCCCGAAGCCGTCGGCCATTCGCTCGAGAAGTCGGCGTTTTTCATGCCGTTTTCTGCGAACCGTCAGTTCAAGAAGTCGCCGCGCCTGCTGGCGCGCGCAGAGGGCATCTACTACTACACCCCGGAGGGTCGCAGGATTATCGACGGCACTTCGGGGCTGTGGTGCGTGAACGCCGGTCACTGCCGCAAGAAAATCGTCGAGGCGGTGCAGAAGCAGGTAGCGACCATGGAGTTTGCGCCACCCTTCCAGATGGGCCATCCGCTCGCCTTCGAATTTGCCGACCGGCTGGCGCAGCTCGCCCCCAAGGGTGTATCCCGGGTGTTCTTCACCAATTCGGGCTCCGAGTCGGTCGACACGGCATTGAAGCTCGCGCTGGCCTACCATCGCGCGCGCGGCGAGGGCCACCGCGTTCGCCTGATCGGCCGCGAGCGCGGCTATCACGGCGTCAATTTCGGCGGCACGGCGGTAGGTGGAATCGCGGGCAACCGCAAGATCTTCGGCGCCCTGGTGGCGGGCGTCGACCATATCCGCCATACGCACGACCCGGCGAAGAACGCTTTCTCGCGCGGCCAGCCGAAGCATGGCGCCGAGCTCGCCGACGACCTGGAGCGCCTTACGCAGTTGCACGACCCTTCCACGATCGCGGCGCTGATCGTGGAGCCAGTCGCCTGCTCCACGGGCGTCCTGGTGCCGCCGGTCGGCTACCTGGAACGGCTGCGTGAGATCTGCGACCGTCACGGCATCCTGCTGATTTTCGACGAGGTGATCACCGCCTGGGGGCGCCTGGGCCGGCCGTTCGGCTCGCAGTATTTCGGCGTCACGCCGGACCTGATCACCACCGCAAAGGGCATCACCAACGCCACCGTTCCCATGGGCGCGGTGTTCATGAAGGAAGACATCTACCAGGCCTTCATGACCGGTCCCGAGGGCTCGATCGAAATGCCGCACGGCTACACCTACTCATCCCATCCGCTCGCCTGCGCCGCGGGCCTCGCGACGCTCGACGTCTACGCCGAGGAGGGTCTGCTGACGCGCGTCGGCGAGCTCGCCGGCTACTGGGAGGAACAGGCGCATTCGTTGAAAGACCTGCCCAACGTCGTCGACATCCGCAACATCGGCCTGATCGCCGCCTTCGAGCTCGCGCCGCGTGCCGGCGCCGTCGGCGCGCGCGGCTTCGAGGCGCATACGCGCGCCTTCGACAAGGGCGCCTACATGCGCGTCACCGGGGACATCATCGCGCTGGCACCGCCGCTCATCATCCAGAAGGCGGAGATCGACCAGTTGTTCGGGATACTGCGCGAGACGCTGAAGTCGCTCGCCTGAGGGGCCCGCTCGGCTACTTGGCGGCCGCCTGCACCACGCCGAGCCGCCGGCCGCGCATCGCCTGCTTCAGGCGGGGCGGCGCGACGAGGTCGCGCACGTAATTTGGCAGCGCGAAAACGCCTTCGTGGGTCTCGCCGTTGTAGAAGCGCAGCTCCTGCAGCTTGCGCTGCTCGATGCGCCGGTCGATCTCGTCGGCGGTGAAGGACTTCGGGTCGAGCTTGTCCGAGCACACCACCATCGTCCATTGCGAGCCGTACAGCGGGATGAACATGGTGTAAGGGCGCACGATGCGAAACACGCTGTTCAGGCGCTGCGCCAGCTCCGCGACGCGCGCCGGCTGCGCCACCGGCGAGCCGATGTGCAGCGCTAGCGCTCCGCCCGGCGCGAGCGTGTGACGCAGCTGCTGGAAGAAAGCCGTCGCGTAGAGCGCCTCTGCGGGCCCTATCGGGTCGTTCAGGTCGAGCGCGATCAGGTCGAATTTCTCTCGCGTCTCGCGCACGAACTTCATGCCGTCTTCGATCAGCACGCGAAGCTTCGGGTTGTCGAACACGCCGTTGTGCACCGCGCCGAAATACTCTTTCGCGACGCGGATCACGTCCGGGTCGATCTCCACCATCGTCACCTGCTCGACCGACGGGTGCTTTAGCGCCTCTTCGGAGGAGCCGCCGTCACCGCCGCCGATGATGAGCACCTTCTTTGGCGCGTTGTGGGCGGTGAGCGCGGGATGGATCAGGTTCTCGTGGTAGACGAACTCCTCGCGCTCGGAGGTCATGTTGAACCCGTCGAGACGGAAGAGCTTCCCGTACTGCGGCGTGTCGTAGATCGCCAGCTTCTGGAAGCGGGTCTGCCATTCGCCCAGCTGACGGTCGGCGCGGATGTAGAAGCCAGTCGAGTCGTTCAGCGGCTCCATCAGCAGATGTTCGCCGCGGTCGATTTCGTGAAGCGCAGCCTCGGTCGGCTGGAAGTGGTCGATGATGGCCGCGAACACCTTGCGCGCTTTGGCGGAGTTGTCGGCGCTGTAGTTGCACACGTAGACGTCGAGCGTCAGGCCGTTACGCTCCGGCCAGGTGTGGATCGCGAGGTGCGATTCGGCGAGCACCACGGTTCCGGTGAAGCCCGAGCCCTCGAACTGATGGAAGCTCACGTCCATGATCGTGAGCCCGGCGTCCTTCACGAACTCGATGCACTTGTCGCGGAAGCTCTCGCAGTCGAGCAGCAGCCTTGGGTCGCAGCGGCAGCCGCTCAGGTCGCCGATGAGATGCAGACCGTTCATCTTTCTTCTCCCCAAGAAACGCGAAGGCGCAGTCCCGCGCGATCGCCAGGCTGCGCCCTTCCGTTACGCCTTGCGGCGCAAAAACGAAAAGCGTGTGACTCGTTCAATTCGTGCAGAGCCCCTCTTGGGCCGCCCCGCCAGCCGTCACGTGCCGGACTGCGCGAAGCTAGGCGCCCGTTTCAAATTCGCTCCTGATCTTGCCGACAACCGCGTCGATCAGGCGGCGAGCGATCGAGATTTTACTGGGAAGTCTGGGCAATTGGAATACATCGAACCAGTTCGCGGCCTCGATTTCGCCCGGCTGGGGACGCAACTCTCCGGAGACCCAGTCGCAGGTGAATGCGATCATCAGCGAGTGAGGGAAGGGCCACGGCTGGCTGGCGAAATAGGCGATGTTCGCCACCTCGACCCCGACCTCCTCGGCGACCTCGCGGCGAAGGCACTGCTCGAGCGACTCGCCCGGCTCGACGAAGCCCGCCAGGGCGCTGTACATCCCCGGGGGAAAGTGCGGGCTGCGCCCGAGCAGCAGCTCACGACCGCGCCGCACCAGCGCCATCACCGCCGGCGCAACCCGCGGATAGGCCGACAGGCCGCATGCCGGGCATACCCGGACGCGCTCGCCCGCCCGCGCCTCGGTGCGTGCACCGCAGCGGCCGCAGAACTGGTGCGTGCGGTCCCAGTCGATCAGCTGCAGTGCGCGCCCGGCGAGGGCGAAATGCGCGTCGTCGAGCACCGTAAAGAGCGTCCTTAGTCCTTCCCAGCTCGTCCCCGCGGGGGCGGCGGTTTCGGCAGGCGCCTCGGCGGCGAAGAGGTGCCGTCCCCCGAGCTGGCCGAGATACAGGGTGCGCAGCGGCGGCTCCGCGAGCGGCCCCGGCGCGCCGCCGAAAGG
>JBAUTZ010000231.1:0-2524 GCA_049582445.1 Burkholderiales bacterium | reverse complement strand
CGGCTGGTTCACCGCGATGGCGATCGAGCCGGTGGCGCACGTGCGCACGCTCGGCCTCGTCGAGCTCCTGTTCAGCTACGTCGTATCGCGGCGCGTGTTCCGCGAGCGCGTGAGCCGGCTGGAGCTGGCCGGGATGGCGCTGTTGTCGCTCGGGCTGCTGATCGTGACGCTCGGGCGCTGAGCCGTCTCAGGCAGTTCCCCAGACGTCACGCGCCACCTTGACCAGCAGCTCGAGCTTGCGCTTCTGGTCGTCCGCGGTGAGCGGCTGGCCCGAGCCCGGGGCCGAGCTGAAGCCGCACTGCGGCGAAATTCCGAGCCGCTCGAGCGGCACGAACTTCGAGGCTTCCCCGATGCGCCGCTTCAATTCGTCGGCCGACTCGAGCTGCGGCGTCTTGGTGCTGATCAGTCCGAGCACCACCCGCTTCGGCGCGGGCACGAAGCGCAGCGGCCTGAAGTCGCCCGCGCGCGGCGTATCGAACTCGAGCAGGAACGCATCGACGTTGATGCCGCCGAATACCTTTTCGGCGATCGGCTCGTAACCACCCTCGGCCATCCACGCGCCCTTCAGGTTGCCGCGGCACATGTGGGTCGCCTTTGCCATGCCCGGCGGGCAGGCCGCGAGCACGTCATTCACCAGCTTCACGTACCTCGCGGTGAGCGCGTCGGGGTTCTCGCCGCGCGCGCTGACGTCCGCGCGCGCGTGCAGGTCGCAGTTGCACGGCAGCGCGGTGTTGTCGAGCTGCAGGTACGTGGAGCCAAGGGCCGCGAGCTCCCGGATCTCGGCAGCGTAGATCGATACCAGGTCGGCGTAGTACTGCTCGATGTCCGGGTACACCTTCTCGTCGACGCTCTTCGGCCCGAGGAAGTAGTGCATCACGTCGGGCGACGGGATCGTCACCTTGGGAAGGCCGGTCTTCACCACGCTCTTCAGGAAGCGGAACTCGTCGGTGGCGATGCCGTGCGTGCGCCTGAGCTTCGCCTTGGCGTAGGGCGAGGCTGCGCCGCCCTTGTCCCCCTTCTCGTCGCGAAAGCCGAGCAGCGTGCCCTCTCGCAGCCCGAAGCCCTCCACCGCGTCGATGAAGCCCGCGGACCAGCCGCGCCGGCGGAACTCGCCGTCGGTCACCGAGGACAGGCCCACCGCCTCCTCCAGCGCCACCAGCTCGCGGATGCACTGGTCCTGGATCGCGCGCAGCTCTTCCGGCGTCGTCTTGCCGTCGCGCGCCTGGCGCACCGCGGTCATCAAGCGGTCGGGCCTGAGGAAGCTGCCGATGTGCTCGGCGCGGAACGAGGGCTGCCTGACTGCGGACATCGTGCTTCTCCGTACGTGGGATCGCGCGACTATACCGCGAGACGAAAAAAAACGCCCCGGCATGGCCGGGGCGTCTGATGATGGAGCCGAAGCGTGGCTACTGCTTGCCGTTCTGGGCCATCAGGTAGTCGACGATGACCTTGACCTGCTCCTCGGGGATCGGGGCGCCGAACACCTTGCGCATCTTGTTCACCGCGCCGGTCCAGCCCGCGCGGTCCTGCGCGGGCTGCATATAGATGTAATCGGGCGAGTGACAGATGGTGCAGTAGGTCGTCGCCACGTCCGAGCCGGAGCCGGGCTTGAAGTGCGCCGTCTCCGGTGGCAGCGTAATCGAGGACTTGTCGGCGACCGATGGCGTGACGCAGGCCGACAGTCCGAGCGCGGCGAGCGCGAGCGAGAGGTTCTTGAGAATTGGTTTCATGATCGCCCCCCTCATACCGCTTGCACGCGGACGGTTTCGACCACGTTGCGCATGTAGCCGGCCGGGTTCCAGCGCGACGTTCCGACCTGCTGCGACTCGCCGTTGCCGTTCACCGCCATCACCTGCAACGCGTAGCTCCCCGCGCGCGGCGCGTGGAAGCCCGCCTGCCACTCGCGGAAGCTGTAGTTGCCGTGGTCCTTGCCCAGGCGTGCCTCGTTCCAGGACCTTCCGCCGTCGGCCGAGAACAGCACCCGCCGGATGCCGTAGCCGCCGTCGAAGGCGATGCCCTTGACCTCGACCTGCTGCCCGGTGCGCACCTGCGCGCCATCATGCAGGCTGGTGATGAACGAGCGCACGTTCATGCGGTTGATCGGCACGGTCTTCGGGATGGGCTTGCCGGGCACGGCACAGGCGCAGTCGTTCGCCGGAATGCGGTAGGCCGGGTTCATCCAGAAGTTGTTCTCGACCGAGCTGATCACCTCGACGTCCTCGAGCATCTTGACCCAATAGGTCGCATACCAGCCGGGCACCACGAGACGCACCGGGAACCCGTTCAGGATCGGCAGCGGCTGGCCGTTCATCGAGTAGGCGACGATCACCTCCTCGCGCAGCGCCTGGTCCACGTCGAGCGCCTTCACGAGGTCTGGCACCGAGGTCATTGGGCCTGTGTCCAGGCCATTGAAGCGCACCTGGAGTGCCCCCTTCTGCAAGCCCGCCTTGGCGAGGATGTCGCGCAGGCGCACGCCTTTCCACATCGCGTTGCCCATCGCGCCGTTCGCCCACTCGCCGCCCAT
>JBAUTZ010000230.1:0-20816 GCA_049582445.1 Burkholderiales bacterium | reverse complement strand
GATCGCCACGACCGGGGCCCCTTCCGTCGCCGCGCGAGCCTCCACCTGCGCAAGAAGCGGGTTGTCGCGAAATCCGTTCTCGTTCACGTTCGCGACGTACATGGTGGGCTTCATGGTAAGCAGAAATAAGGGCTTGAGTACCTCGAGCTCCTCCTTACCTAGCGCCACGGTGCGCGCAGGGCGGCCATCGTTCAGCGCCGCGCGCACCTTCTCGAGCACCGCGACCAGGCGTTGCGCTTCCTTGTCACCCCCTGCCTTTGCGAGCTTGGCGCTGCGCGCGAGCTGCTTGTCGACCGTCTGGAGGTCAGCCAGCGCAAGTTCGGTATTGATGGTCTCGATATCCGACACGGGATCGACCTTGCCCGCGACGTGCACTACGTTAGGGTCCTCGAAACAGCGCACCACATGCGCGATCGCGTCGGTCTCCCGAATGTTGGCGAGAAACTGATTGCCGAGGCCCTCGCCCTTCGAGGCACCGGCGACAAGGCCCGCGATGTCGACGAATTCAACCACCGCGGCAATGACCTTCTGCGGGCGGACGAGGGCGGCGAGCGCGCCAAGGCGCGCATCGGGCACCTCGACGATCCCGACATTCGGTTCGATCGTGCAGAACGGGTAGTTCTCCGCGGAGATACCCGCTCTGGTGAGGGCGTTGAACAGAGTCGACTTGCCGACGTTTGGCAGTCCGACGATGCCACATTTCAGGCTCAAGTCTTGTCCTTCGTGTGCAGCTTAAGCATTGCGTTCTGCAGGTCCCCGGAGATGCACATGGGCAGAACTCCGAGCGCTTTTTCGATGCTGGCATCGATCGCCTCCCTGTCCTCGGGCGAAGGCTTGCCAAGCACATAGTCGGCGACGGCGCTTCGCTCGCCTGGATGTCCGATCCCGATCCGGAGGCGCCAGAAATCGGGCGCGCCGATGCGCGCTGCAACGTCCTTCAGTCCATTGTGGCCGGCCACGCCGCCGCCCTGCTTCAGCTTGGCGACGCCCGGCTCGAAGTCCAGTTCGTCGTGCGCAACCAGGATCTCCGAGGCGGGGACCTTGAAGAAGCCCGCGAGCAGCACGACCGACTTTCCGCTGAGGTTCATGAACGTCTGGGGCATCATCAGCCAGGCGCCGCTCGGCTCATGCCGCCCGACGAAGGCGCTGTACTTAGGCTCCCGGCGCAACGCGACACCTTCCCGAACGGCGAACCGCTCGAGCAGCCAGAAGCCCGCATTGTGGCGCGTGCGCTCGTACTCCCTGCCAGGATTGCCCAGACCGACGATCAGACGGATGGCCGACATGCTTGCCCGTAAAGAAAAAACGGCAAGGACCCAGCGGTCCCTGCCGCCCCCGCACCCACGACCCGCTATTTCTTCTCTTTTTTCTCGGCCTTCTCCGCCTTCTCGGGCGTCGCGGGCTCGGCTGCAGCCTCGGGCGCCGCTTGCGCCGTGGTCGGCACCTCGCCGGCCGCCGGTGCAGTCGCGGCCGCGGTGGCTTCCTCCTCCTCGCTCACCAGCGCAGGCAGGATCACCGTCGCCACCACCGGATTCTCCGCCTTGTGCAGCACCATCTCGACCCCTTTGGGCAACTGAAGATCGCGGATGTGGATCGAGCTGCCAACCGAAAGAGCGCCGAGATCCACCTCGATAAACTCCGGTAGGTCGTCCGGGAAGCAAGTGATGTCCAGCTCGTTCATGATGTGGCTTGCCACCCCGCCCTGCTCCTTCACGCCCGGTGACTTGTCGGCGTTCACAAAGTGCAGCGGCACCTTCATGTGGATCTTCTTGTCCTTCGAAACGCGTTGGAAGTCCACGTGCTGCACTTGCGCCTTGAAAGGATGCATGTTGAAGCTGCGCAGCAGCACCTGCTCCGGCGTACCGTCGAGCTTCAGCGCGAGGATCGAGGCGTGGAATGCCTCGGTATGAAGCTTCTGCAGCAGGTCCTTGTGGTCGAGCTCGATGTTGACCGGCTGCTTGTCGCCGCCGTACAGGATGCCCGGGACCTTGCCCGAGCGACGCAGACGGCGGCTCGCACCCGTTCCCTGCGCCTCGCGCTTGCGCGCGCCGATTTCGATTTTCATCGCATTGCTCCTTGGTTGATCCGCCCGATCCGCGACCAGATCGGAACGGCGTTGGAAATTGCTACTCTATGAACAGCGAACTCACCGATTCTTCGGTGAAGATCCTGAGAATCGTCTCTGCGAGAAGCGTCGCCACCGAAAGCTGGCGGATCTTTCCGCACGAGCGCGCCTCGTCGCTCAAGGGAATGGTGTCGGTCACCACCAGCTCGTCCATGTCCGATGCCAGGATGCGCTCGACCGCCCCGCCCGAGAGCACCGCGTGCGTGCAGTACGCAACTACCTTCGTCGCGCCCTCCTCCTTCAGCACCTGCGCTGCCTTGCACAGCGTGCCGGCGGTGTCGACCATGTCGTCCATGATCACGCAGGTACGGCCGGCGACCTCGCCGATCACGTTCATTACCTCCGAAACGTTGGCCCTCGGGCGCCGCTTGTCGATGATCGCGAGGTCGGACTCGAGCCGCTTGGCGAGCGCGCGAGCGCGCACCACGCCACCGACGTCGGGTGAAACCACGATCAGGTCCTCGTAGCGCTGCTTCCAGACGTCGCCGAGCAGCACCGGCGCTGCATAGATGTTGTCGACCGGAATATCGAAGAAGCCCTGGATCTGGTCGGCATGCAGGTCCATCGTGAGCACGCGCGCGACGCCGACCGCAGTCAGCATGTTCGCCACGACCTTCGCGCTGATCGCCACGCGCGCGGAACGTGGCCGGCGATCCTGGCGCGCGTAACCGAAATACGGGATGGCGGCCGTCACGCGCGCAGCCGACGAGCGCTTCAGCGCGTCGACCATGATCAGCAACTCCATCAGGTTGTCGTTCGTCGGCATGCAGGTCGGCTGCAGCACGAACACGTCCTTGCCGCGCACGTTCTCCAGCAGCTCGACCATCACCTCGCCATCCGAAAACTTGCTGACGACCGCGCGTCCGAGCGAGATGTTCAGATGGCGCGTCACCTCCTGCGCAAGGCGCGGGTTGGCGTTCCCCGTAAACACCATCAGTCGCTCAAGCGGCGTGCCGGCCATGGAACCTAGGTCCAAGATCGAAATTAAAAATGGCTGGGGAGCTAGGATTCGAACCTAGGAATGCCGGAATCAAAATCCGGTGCCTTAACCAACTTGGCGACTCCCCAAAAAATCATTCCGCCCAGTCGTGCAGCGGGTGGCGCTCCAGGGATCGCGTCACGAATCCCTGCATCGTCTCCGGCAACTGCGACTGGAAGGCGCGAGCTTCGGCTTCCTGCGCGAACTCCGCGAACACGCACGCCCCTGAGCCCGTCATACGGGCCGCAGGACAGCGCTGCCTCAGCCACGCCAGATGTGCCGCAACTTCGGGGTATCGGGCGGCCACGACCGCTTCCAAGTCGTTTCTCCCCTGCCCCGAGAAAAAGGGCGGTATTTTGAGCGGTTTCGTATTGCGTGTCAACGCGGCGTTGGCGAAGATTTCTTTCGTAGAAACCGACACTTGAGGCACCAAAACGAGGTACCACGACGGGGCCAGGGAAAGCGCCGTGAGCCGCTCCCCGATTCCCTCGCCGAGGGCGCTTTCACCGAACACGAACACCGGCACGTCGGCACCCAGCTGCGCCCCCAATCCCATGAGCTCGTCACGAAGCAGCTTCAGGCCCCAAAGCCGGTTAAGCACCAGCAGCACGGTGGCCGCGTCGGAAGATCCGCCGCCGAGTCCGCCGCCGATCGGCAGCACCTTTTCCAGGTCGATGTCCGCGCCAAGCCGGCCGGAGTCGCCACCGGCGCGCAAGCGCGCGTGGTCCCTCAGCAGGCGCGCGGCACGCAGGCAAAGGTCGTCTTCGGCTGCGATGCGCGGATCCGCCCGGACGCGTCTCAGCTCGCCGTCGGCGCGCAGCCCGATGCCGACCCGGTCGCCGCGCTCGATCAGGCGGAACACCGTCTGCAGGAGGTGATAACCGTCGTCCCGGCGGCCGACGACATGCAGGAACAGATTCAGCTTGCCTGGGGCCGGATACCAATTCATGGCTTTCGCTGCGGCGCCAGCTGCCACTCGCCGATCGCGAGCCGTAGGTCGATGCCCGGATAGGTCAGGCGCAGGCGCGACGGCAGCGCGCCGTCCTCCCCGTATGCGAGATACTCGATCCGCCAGCCATTCTGCAGCAAGTCGACGAGGCGCCCGCTCGCATCGCGCGTCTCCTTCCCCGGACCGGGCGCTTCGCGGCCCCGCACCCAGTCGGCAAGGCCTTCCAGCGGGACGCGGAAGCCGAGCACCTTTTCGGTCAGCGTTTCGGCATCATGCGCACGGTAGACGCGCCCGTCCGAGGCGGTAAGGAGGACCGCGTTGCCGCGGCGCACGATGCGCGCGACTCCCTGGCCGAGTGGTGAGGTAATCAGCATTTCATCGTCATGCGCAGCGTGTCGCCACGCAATATTGCCGCTAGACGCATCGTGCCCGTAGTGCACGGCAATCCGGCCCTTCAGCTCGAACTCGATTGCCTCGGCGCCCTCGCGCGGCGCAAGCTCCGCGCAGGCGCATAGAGCCAGCAGCGATGCGGCGGCGAGAACGCGTATGGATGATCCCACCGCGCCGTCTCTATCGAATGAAGCGCTTGACCGTCTTCTGGAGCGTATCGTTGTCCGGGTGGATCTTGAGCGCCTCGTTCCAGACGCGACGAGCCTCATCGCGCTTGCCGCCCATCCAGAGCACCTCGCCCAAGTGCGCGCCGATTTCGGCATCTGGTCGACCGTCGTAGGCGCGCCGCAGATAGCGCGCTGCACCCTTCAAATCGCCCTCGCGATAGAGCACCCACCCCATGCTGTCGATGATGAAGCTGTCGTCGGGGGAGAGCTCAAGCGCCTTCTCGATGAGCTTTCGCGCTTCGGGCAGGCGTTCGTTGCGATCCGCGAGCGAATAGCCCAGCGCGTTGTAAGCGTGGGCATAATCCGGCTTCACCTTGATGACCTTGCGCAGGTTCTCCTCGAGAATATCGAAGCGGTCGAGCTTGTCGGCCGTAAGCGCCATGTCGTAGAGCAGTTCGGGCTGGTTGGGTTGTGACTCGAGCGCCTTGCCGAGCAACGTAAGCGCTTCGCCCGCCATGCCCGCATCGCGCAGAATCTGGGCTTCAGCGGTGATCAGCTGCACTTTTTCCAGGTTGTCGCTTGCCTTGACGGCATGCAGGTAAGCGCGAGCCTCGTCGACCTTGCCCTGCTTCGCGATCGCCTGGGCGGCTCGCAGACGAGCGGGGAAATAATGCTCCCCGCGCTGGATCTTCTCGTACCAGTCGACGGCCTTCGGCCACTGCTTTTGCTCTTCGGCAATCTGTCCCAGCACGTAACGCGCGCCGTCCGCATCGCGGTAGTCGAGCTTGAGCAAGCGCTGCATGCTCGACTCGGCTGTGGCGTAGTCTCGCAATTGATACGCAAGCAGCCCCACCGCATAGACGACGTCCACATTGTCGGGGTTATCAGCGAGCAGCTTTTCGAACTGCACGCGCGCCTCTGCGTAGCGCTTGTCGGCGACCAGCGTTCGGGCGTAGGTGAGCCGGACATCACGCTTGTCCGGATACTTGTCTAGGAAACTCTTTAGACGCCGGGCCGCTTGGTCCGGCTGACTCTTTTGCAGGATCTGTGCCTCGAATACTGCGGCGATGTCCCAATCGGGCTTCAGCTCCGACGCGCGGCGAATTTCCGACAATGCAAGCGGTTCGTCCTTCGCCAGGAGCGCGGCCTGTGAAACGGCGAAATGCGCATGCGGCAGATCGGGATAGCCCGCGGCAAGCTTGCGCACGACGCGCAGGTTCGCCTGCTTGTCGGGATTTCCGGCAAGGAGCCGGTTGAGCTGCATGAAGCCGTTCTCGGGCTGCGCGCCCTTGGACGCGAGCAGCTTCTCGAGAAATGGCTCGGCCTCGTCAATTCGACGCGTGCTCACCAGGAACGCAGTCACCATCTGCAGGGCGGCCGGGGAGTCCGGATCGGTCTCGTGCCACAGCTTCGCCGCCTCCAGTGCAAGTTCCGGCATGCGGGCGTAATTCGCCATTTCCACCGCGCGGCGTGCGATGCGTGGATCGCGGGTGCGCTTGGCGAGATCGAGATAGGTCTGCGCGGCAAGCTCGGGGTTGCCGCGTTGCGCGGCGACTTCGCCGAGCAAGAGCTCGTAGAGCACCTGCTCGCTAAGCTGCTGGCTGGGCAGGTGCTCGTCGGCGTCGGGCCCCGGGGCACCCGCCGCCGGCAGTTCGGTGTCGTCGCCGCCGGCCTGCGCGCTAGCGCCTCCGGCAGCGAGGGCAAGCGACATCGCCAGGAAAACGCGGCGTGCAAATGGGGAAAGTGAGACCATCGTATTTCCTATGGTCCGTGCAACGGCACGAGCGCGCCGCGGACGGCAACTGGTTTCGGCCTCATCTTAGGTATATTTGATGCTCCGCACAAGCCACGCTCCCGTGTACAGCATGGGTCTAAGTGGACCGATTTAGACCGTCCAAGTTCAAGTGCCCGAACTCCCCGAAGTCGAGGTTACCCTGCGCGGCATCGGGCCGCGCCTCTCCGGCCGCGCCATAACCGGCGTCGCGGTCCGTGAGCCGCGGCTGCGCTGGCGGATACCCGGCTCGCTCGCCAGCCTGGTAGGTCAGAAGGTGCGCAGCGTCCGCCGGCGGGGCAAGTACTTGCTGCTCGATTGCGGCAGCGGCCACCTCATCGTTCACCTCGGGATGTCTGGCAGCCTTCGCGTGCTGCCGATCGGTGCGCCCGCTCAAAAGCACGACCACTTCGATCTGCTGCTCGGCGATGTGCTCCTCAGGTTACGTGATCCGCGCCGCTTCGGCGCGGTGCTGTGGAACGAGGGGAACATCGAAGCGCACCCGCTGCTTCGCCATATCGGGATCGAGCCGCTGTCGCGCGCATTGAATGGACCGCGCCTGCACGCGCTCACGCGCGGTATTCGGGCGTCGATCAAGCAATTCCTGATGGACGGGCGCCGCATCTCCGGAATAGGCAACATCTACGCCAACGAAAGCCTGTATCACGCCGGCATTCATCCCGGCACGGCTGCACGCCGCCTGTCACCAGAGCGCTGCGCGCGGCTGGCGAAAGCGATCAAGGCGACGCTGCGTGCCGCGATTCGTGCCGGAGGCTCGACGCTGCGCGACTTCGTCGGAAGCGATGGAAAGCCGGGCTATTTTCAGCAGCGCTACTGGGTCTACGACCGCGCCGGTCAACCCTGCCGGCGCTGCGCTACGCCAATCCGGCGCATGCTGCAAGGGCAGCGCGCCACGTATTACTGCCCCGCCTGCCAGCGATAGGGGGGCCTCACCCCCCGAGCGCGCTCACTTTCTCGGTAAGCCTTTTTCGCACCAGCGGGTGCACGAATTTCGACACGTCGCCGCCCAGGATGGCGATTTCCCGCACCAGCGTCGCGGAGATGAACATGTGCTGCTCCGACGGCGTGAGGAAAATCGTTTCGACGTCGGGATACAGGTTACGGTTCATGCCGGCCAGCTGGAACTCGTACTCGAAGTCGGACACCGCGCGCAGACCGCGCAATATCACGCGCGCCTTGTGCTCGCGGATAAAGTCGATCAGCAGGCCTGAGAAGCCGACGACCTCGACGTTCTTCAGGTCGGCGAGCACTTCGCGTGCCATCTCGACACGCTCGCTGGGCGTGAAGAACGGCCGCTTGGCCCGGCTGTCGGCGACCCCGACGATGATCCCGCCAAATAGCGTGCTCGCACGACGAATCAGGTCTTCGTGACCCCGCGTGAACGGGTCAAACGTCCCCGGATAGACGGCTCGGATCATCGTCCCCCCAATTGCAGCAGCTGATAGCTCACCCGCCCCGCGCGCTTGCAGCGCAGCTCCTTCCAAGGGGGCTGCGGCTCGACCGGTTGCGCGGCCTCGACGTACACGCGCGCTTCCGGATTCAGGTGCGACGGAAGCGCCGCGAGGACGGCGGGCAGCGCATTCTGCCTGAACGGCGGGTCGAGGAAAACCACATCGAAGCGCCGCGCCGCGCGCGCCAGATACGCGAGCGCATCTCCCGCGACGATCTCGACCTGATGCGCCAGGAGCGTTGCGCGGTTTGCCTGCAGCCGCGCGAGGGCACCTGGGTCGCGCTCCACCATCACGACGTGCCCGGCGCCGCGCGAGGCCGCTTCGAAGCCGAGCGCGCCGCTACCGGCGAACAAGTCGAGGCACGCCAGCCCCGACAGGTCTCCGCCAAGCCAGTTGAACAGCGTCTCACGCACGCGGTCCGGCGTCGGTCTCAGATCGGGGCTTGCCGGCACGTTGATCAGCCGGCTGCGCCAGGTGCCTCCGACGATTCGCACCCGGCCACGGGGCTTGTTGCTCTCGCGGCGCGATCCTGCGGGCACTGCAACCTCGTTTGATAGAATTGGGCGCCAATATTAGCGGCTTTTGCGCCGCCACCAGCGTGTTCGGCCTAGCAAAAAAATCCTCCGACGAATCTTCTTCCTGGCGCGCGCGCCTCAAGTCTGGCCTGGCGCGCACGCGCAGCGCGATCGGCGGCGGGCTGAGCGCCCTCATCGGCCGGCGCAAAATTGACGAGTCGCTGTTCGAAGACCTCGAGACCGCACTGCTCAGCGCGGACTGCGGCGTCGAGGCGACGCGCGCACTGCTCGCGCGGTTGCGCGAGAGTGCGCGAGCGCAGAGTATTGAGGACGGCGTCGCCCTGACCGCTGCGCTTAAAGACGCGCTGGTCGAGCTCCTGGCGCCGCTCGAGCGCAAGCTCGACGTCGCGCGAGCGAAGCCATGCGTAATCATGATTGCGGGCGTCAACGGCTCGGGCAAGACCACCTCCATCGGCAAGCTGGCCAAATGGCTGCAAGGGCAGGGTCACAGCGTGCTGCTCGCAGCGGGTGACACGTACCGTGCGGCGGCCCGGGAGCAGTTGGAGGCTTGGGGCGAAAGGAACGGCGTGACCGTGATCGCCCAGCAGTCCGGCGACCCGGGTGCGGTGGTATTCGACGCGGTGAGCGCAGCGCGGGCCCGCGGCATCGACGTCGTGATCGCCGACACGGCCGGACGGCTACCGACGCAATTGCACCTGATGGAGGAAATCCGCAAGGTCAAGCGGGTGCTGGCCAAGGCGTTGGAAGGCGCGCCGCACGAGGTGCTGCTGGTTCTGGACGCAAACACGGGTCAGAATGCGTTGGCCCAGGTGCGGGCATTTGACGATGCCCTCGGGCTCACCGGTCTGGTGCTCACCAAGCTTGATGGGTCGGCAAAGGGCGGCGTGGTGGCCGCAATCGCCCGGCAGCGGCCGATCCCGTTGCTGTTCGTGGGTGTCGGAGAAGGCATAGACGATCTGCGGCCGTTCATCGCCCGCGACTTCGTCGAGGCGTTGTTTGATTAGCTTCTCGAACGTTTCGAAGCGCTATCCCGGAGGACAGGAGGCGCTCAAGGCGATTACCTTCACCGTCGACGCCGGAGAGATGGTTTTTCTGACCGGTCATTCGGGGGCCGGCAAGTCGACGCTGCTGAAGCTCATTCCGGCGATCGAGCGCCCCAGCGCAGGGTCCGTGATCATCAATGGCCAGAACGTCAGTGCACTCAAGCCACGCGCGCTTCCGTACCTGCGGCGTCACCTGGGGCTGATCTTCCAGGATCAGAAACTCCTCTACGACCGCAGCGTGTACGACAACGTCCTATTGCCGCTGTCATTTTCCGGGCTCACGCCACGAGAAGCCGCGAAGCGCGCGCGCGCGGCGCTCGACAAGGTGGGGCTGCTTGCGCGAGAAAGGTCGAACCCCATCCAGCTTTCCGGCGGGGAACAGCAACGGGTGGCGATTGCGCGCGCCGTCGTCAACCGGCCTGCGCTCCTGGTCGCGGACGAGCCGACCGCCAATCTCGACCAGGAGGCGGCGCTACGCATTCTTGAGATCTTCGTGGCCTTCAATCAGGTGGGCGTCACGGTACTTATCGCGACCCACGACCAGGCGTTGGTTACGCGCCTCGGAAAAAGGGTGCTGCGGCTTGCCGCCGGCCACCTCGCGGACCGGCCTCCTGGTCCATGAGAACCTGGCTCCGCCAGCATCGGCAGGCTTTCGTCGCGGCAGCGAGGAAGCTCGCTGCACAGCGAGCGACGGGCCTCGTCAGCGCGCTCGTCATCGGCATCGCGCTGGCGGTGCCGGCGGGCGGCTACGCGCTCCTCGAGAGTGTTGGTGGCTTGACCGGCCGCATGGCGCTCGATCCCCAGCTATCGGTGTTCCTGCGCAGCGGTACGACGCGCCCCGATGCCGATGCCCTGGCCGCTCGCATCAAATCCGACCCGCGCGTGGCGGCGCTGCGCTTCGTGCCCCGCGAGCAAGCGCTCAAGGAACTGGCCTCGGTGGAAGGCCTTTCCGACGTAGTCTCCGCGCTTGGGACCAATCCGCTCCCCGATGCTTTCGTACTGCGTACGCATGAACCCGACGCGAAAGTCCTCGATGCGCTCGCGAGCGACCTGCGGCGCGAGCCCGCGGTCGAGCATGTACAGGCCGACACGGGCTGGGCGCGCAGGCTCGCCGCCCTGACACGCCTCGGCCGACTCGCGGTCCTGCTGCTCGCCACGCTGCTCGCCTTCGGCCTGGTGGCCGTAACCTTCAACACCATCAGGCTTCAGGTCCTGACGCAACGCGATGAGATCGAGGTCTCGAAGCTGATCGGTGCGACCGACGCGTTCATCCGGCGCCCATTTCTCTACCTTGGGCTGCTTCAGGGTATTGGTGGCGGAGGACTCGCGCTCGCCATCGTCTGGGCAACCTTGGCGCTGCTCAACCGGCAAGTCGAGGTGCTCGCCTCAACGTACGGCACCAACTTTAGCTTCGCCTTCCTTGCGCCGCGGGATGCGCTGGCCGTGATGTTGTTCGCTGCAGGGCTGGGTTGGGTTGGTGCCAATTTGTCAGTAAGTAAATACTTACGTGAAATACAGCCCAAATAAATGGCTCTTGTGAAGGGCTATGCGGAACTCATGCGCCGCTTAGCACTCTAATCTCACGAGTGCTAAGATTTAGCCCTAATAAAGGAGGAAGCCGTATGAAAGCGACCGCGACTCTGCCGATGGCAGTTCCCGTTCCAATGGGGTCTGGCAGCATCGAGCGCTACATCCAGACGGTCAACCGCTTTCCGATCCTTAGCGTCGAGGAAGAGCAATCGCTCGCGCGGCGCTATCGCGAGCACGATGACCTTGAGGCTGCCCGCGGCCTGGTGCTGTCTCACCTTCGCCTCGTCGTCGCCGTCGCCCGCGGATATCTCGGCTATGGCCTGCCCCACGCGGACCTCATCCAGGAGGGTAACGTTGGCCTGATGAAAGCGGTGAAACGGTTCGACCCGTCGCGTGGCGTGCGCCTCGTATCGTTCGCGATCCACTGGATCAAGGCGGAAATCCACGAATACATCCTACGCAACTGGCGGCTGGTGAAGGTCGCCACGACCAAGGCGCAGAGGAAGCTGTTCTTCAACTTGCGTTCAATGCGGCCCGGACTCGGCCCGCTCACCAGCGACGACGTCAAACGAGTGGCCGCGGAGCTGAAGGTGAAGCCCGAGGAAGTGCTCGAGATGGAAATGCGGCTCGGGGGCCAGGAAATAGCTTTCGAGTCCGACAGCGACGAGGACGTCTATTCGCCGGCGCAGTACCTCGCCGACCCGCAGGCCGAGCCATCGCAGCAGCTCGAGCAGGACGAGAACGAGCGCCTCCGGGCGCAAGGACTGGAGCGCGCTCTCGCAGCTCTCGACGCGCGCAGCCGTCGCATCATCGAAACCCGCTGGCTGCGCGAGAAGGACGCGGCCACGCTGCACGACCTCGCGGCGGAGTTCAAGGTTTCGGCCGAGCGCATCAGGCAGATTGAGGCCAAGGCTCTCGAGAAGATGCGCAAGGCGATGGAGCCGCGAGGCTCGATCCCGGCGCTTCCGGCAGCCGCGGCCTAAGCCTTACTTACTCGCGCAGCAGGGTCCGGATATCGGCGGCGAGATCGTCGGCGCCGATGCGACCGTAGCCGACGAACAGGCGCAAGCGGCCTTTCGTGTCGATCACATAGGCTCCGGCGCTGTGGTCGACGGTGTATTCGGCCGGCGTCGCGCCCTTCTTGATCTCGTAGAACACCTTGAACTCCTTGGCGGCGCGCTGCGTCGCCTGCGCGTCGCCGTACAACCCCAGGAAACGCGGGTCGAACGCGGGCACGTACTGGGCGAGCAGCGCAGGAGTGTCCCGGGCCGGGTCGACCGTCACGAACAGCACCTGAACCTTGTCGGAATCCGCGCCGAGCTTCTTCATCACCTGCGCCAGCTCCGCGAGAGTCGTCGGGCACACATCGGGGCAATGCGTGTAACCGAAGAACACCACTACAACCCTGCCACGGAAGTCGGCCAGCGTGCGGGCCTTGCCGTGAAAGTCGGTAAGTGACAGCTCCTTGCCGTAGTCGACACCGGTGATGTCGGTGCTGTGGAACTTCGGGCCGCCCGCGTCGCAGGCCGCGAGCAGCAATGCGCCGAGCAGCGCCGCGACGCTAGAGCGCCAGATAGTGGTCAACGAGCAGGGCCGCAAACAGCGCGGCCAGATAGACGATGGAATAACGGAACATGCTGCGCGCCAGGCGATCGCTGTAGACGCGATAGATCCTCACGGCGTAGCCCAGGAACACCCCTCCGAGCACGCAAGAAGCCACGAGATAGAGGACGCCGCTCATGCGCACCACGTACGGCAGCAAACTCACGCAGAACAGGATCACGGTGTAGAGCAGCACCTGCAGCCGCGTGTACTCCTTGCCGTGCGTCACCGGCAGCATCGGCAGGCCGGCGCGCGCGTAGTCCTCGGTGCGGTACAGCGCAAGCGACCAGAAATGCGGCGGCGTCCATGCGAATATGATCAGGAACAGCAGCATCGCGTCGATCGTCACTTGGCCCGTGACGGCGGTCCATCCGAGCACAGGGGGCATGGCCCCCGAAGCGCCACCGATCACGATGTTCTGCGGCGTCGCAGGCTTGAGGATCACGGTATAGACGATGGCGTAGCCGACGAAGGTCGCGAGGGTGAGCCACATCGTCAGCGCATTGACGAAGTACACCAGGACCCACAGTCCGAATCCGCCCACCAGGCCGGCGAACATCAGGGTCTGCAGCGCGCCGAGTTCCCCCCGCGGGAGCGGTCGCCAGCGCGTACGCAGCATCAGGGCGTCGATCCTTTGCTCGACGAGGCAGTTGACCGCCGCTGCCGCACCCGCCACGAGCGCGATGCCGAGCGTCCCCGCGAGCAGCACCCGCGGCGGCACCATGCCGGGCGTGGCCAGCAGCATGCCTATCATCGCCGTAAAGACGATCAGCGATACAACCCGCGGCTTCGTCAATGCATAGAATGCCCGCGCGCGATGCGCGAGGCTGCGTGCGGTGCCGGTGGAAAGGACTTCGGTATTCATTGGAAGAATGGCCGCGGGCGAGGTTCGCGGCGGGGACGGGATTTTAGCACGCGTGATCCGGGAGACTCGCCTGCGTCAGCCGATCTGGGAATACTTGAGCAAGCGCTGGAGGTCCTTGAGCATCTTCGATGGGTTGGGATCACGCGGAAAACGCATGATCACATTACCCATGGGATCGACGAGGTAAATGTGGTCGGCCGGACTCACCGCCGCGGGGAAGGCCGCCGAAAAATTGCCGCCATGCGGGCGCACTACGTACGTTCCTTCGACGGCCGCGAGCAGCTTCGCGTCGGGGGTCCCGCCGTCGGTAAGGACCCACACGCGCTCGACACGCTCCATGTCCTTGCCCAGGGCCCTGCGGACCTGGCGCATGAAGTACAGCTTCTGCTCACAGTAAGCGTCGCACCGCGACGCATCGAATTGGACCAGCACCCACTTACCCCGCACCCGCGCGAGCGAGAATGGGGCGCCGTCGAGCGCCGTGAACGCGGAATCCGGCATCGCCACGGGGGGTTTGAGGAGTTCACCGTAATTGCCCGCGGCGCCGGTCCCCCAGTCGAAGCGATAGGCAAGCCATGCGAGCAAGAACGGCGCCGCGAAAAACGCGGCGAGCAGCAGCAGCTTGAGACGGCCGCTCTTTATTGCGTCAGCGCTTGGACGGTTGTTCACGGCGAAAGGACTGCACGAAGAAAAGGATGATTGCCAGCACCGCGAACGAATACCATTGCAGGGCGTAGCTCTCGTTCCTTTCGGCGCCGCTGTCGGGAGGCTCCCGGTCGCGCACCAGCCCGTCGTCCACGCGCGAAAGCTGCTCGACCACGAAGGGTTGCACGGCAAGCCCGGTTGCCGCGCTGAACTCGTCGAACTCGAGATTCTGCCAGACGCGACCCTGCGGCGGGCGTCGCATTGGGTCGAAGGCGCGCGGCAGGTGCTCGACGGCGAGCCCTTCGACGCGTAGCTCGCCCTGCGGTGTGCGGATGTCCGGAAGCACATCTCGCCGCGGGCCCGCCGCCACCCAGCCGCGGTCCACCAGCACGTGCAGCCGGCTCTCCCCCAGCCGCAGGGGCGTCACCACCTCGTAGCCCAGCCGTCCGTCTTGGATCTTGTTGTCGAGCAAGACGGTGAATTCCGGCAGGAATCGCCCCTGCGCGGCCACCCTGTGCTGCACGTAATCCCCGGCCGCAACCGGCCGCGCCGGCAATTCACGCGCAGGCTCGACTATCGCCGCCGCCAACTGCCCGGCGAGCGCCCGCTTGTCCCCGGCGCGCCGCGTTTGCCAGTTTCCGAGCGCAACGAACGCGGCGCAGCCTGCCGCCGCGAGCAAAAATCCCCACCATTTCGGACGGAACGCTCTTCCTGAAATCGTGAACGCCATACCTTTGCGTGGAATCCGACGCGCGGTTCCTCTACACTCCCGCTTCCCGATGCGATACGTCGTGCTCGTCGTCTTCCTGATGATCCTCGCCAGCCTGGGCTCGGCGCTGTTCTTCATGTACCGCGACCAGAGCGGCTCGAACCGCGCGGTCAAGGCGCTCGCGATTCGCGTCGGCCTGTCGATCGCCCTGTTCCTGCTGCTGATGGCCGGATATTACTTCGGCTTCATTCCCGGTCGCCTCAGCTAGCGGCCGGCACAAAAAAATACGCCGCACCCGGTGCGGCGTTCAAGCTTCTCCTCCTCCGCGGCGCCTCGCGGGCGCCTTCCTCCTGTTGTCCGTTACAGCGTGCAGCGGCTGCTACATCCAGTAAACGAAAATGAACAGGCCGAGCCACACCACGTCGACGAAGTGCCAGTACCACGCCACCGCCTCGAAGGCGAAGTGGTGATCGGGCTTGAAATGGCCCAGCAGGCTGCGCACCAGGATCACGCTGAGCATGATGGCGCCCAGTGTCACGTGAAAGCCGTGGAAGCCCGTCAGCATGAAGAACGTCGACCCGTAAACGCCCGTGCTGAGCTTCAGGTTCAGCTCCGAGTAGGCATGGCCATACTCGAACGCCTGGAACGCAAGGAACAACGCACCGAGCGCGACGGTGAAGAACAGGAACAGGCTAAGCAGCGCGCGCCTGTTCGCCTTCAGCGCCCAGTGGGCGATGGTCACGGTGACGCCCGAAGAGAGCAGTAGCATCGTGTTGATCGCCGGAATGCCCCATGCGGCCATCGGCGAGAACTTTTCCTGGAAGCCGGGGCCGGGCGATGGCCAGTGGCCGGAGAAGTTGGGCCACAGCAGCGCCTGGCTCTGCAGGCTCGCCAGGTCGGGCACCGAGATCTGCCGCGTGTAGAACAGGGCGCCGAAGAACGCCGCGAAGAACATCACCTCGGAGAAGATGAACCAGCTCATGCCCCAGCGGAACGAAACATCCTCCCACCCGCCGTACTTTCCGCCCTCCGACTCGCGGATCACGGCGCCGAACCAGCGGACCAACATGTAGAGCAGGATCACGGCGCCAGCCGCGATCGAGAACCACCCGCCCGACGAGTCGTTGAACACGAACACGGCGCCGAGCGCCATGAGGAACAGCGAGATCGAGCCCATGATCGGCCACGGCATCGGCTGCGGCACGAAATAGTGCTGTCGGGTGGTTGCGGACTGTGACATGTTGCGTTCTCCCTGCCTTGTATTCTCGGATTTTGGCTCAGCTCACCACGATGCGAACGACCGTGATCAACGTAAGTACGAACAGCGCCGCGAATACCAGCCCCGCGACGATCAGGTAAACGGGTTTCACCGCCTGCGTCTCGCGTTCGTGGTCGGCCTTGCGACGGATCCCCAGCGCGCCGAACAGCACGGTCTTCGCGACTTCGAGCAGCCCCGGCCGGCGATCCTGTCCCATTTCCGCCTCCCCGGCGCTCACGTGCGCCCTCCCGCACCCGGAATCTCGAAGAAGGTGTAGGACAGCGTGATGGTGTGAACATCGCGCGGCAACGCCGGATCGACCAGGAACACGACCGGCATCCTGCGCGTCTCTCCCGCGGCGACCGTCTGCTGGCTGAAGCAGAAGCACTCGAGCTTCTTGAAGTAGCGCCCCGCGAGCTGGGGGCCGTAACTCGCCACGGCCTGACCGGTGACCGGTTCCGGGCTCGAATTCACCACCTCGTATTCCACGGTAACCAGCTCGCCCGGATGTACCGAGACGTGACGCGTAAGGGGGCGAAAGCGCCAGGGCAGGGCGTGCGTATTGGCATCTAGCTCGATGGAAACGCTGCGCGAGGCGTCGACCTGGGTGTTGAGCGGCATCGTGTCCGGCTTGTAGAAATAGTTCAGTCCGAACGCCTCGCAGATCTGCTGATAGAAGGGCACCAGCGCAAAGCCGAAACCGAACATGCCGACGGCGACGATCGTCAGCCGGACCAGAAGCCGGCGGTTCTCCGCGCCTCGCGCGGCGTGCATCGCGCTCATCCGCCGAGCAGCCAGTATTTCGCGATGACGCCGAGGAACGCCGCCAGCGCGATCGTTGCCAGCACCAGCGCCGTCCTCGCGTTCTGTGTCATGTCCCCTCGCCCGCGGCCTACTTGATCACCGGCGGCGTCTCGAACGAGTGGTACGGCGCCGGCGTCGGGAGATGGGTCCACTCGAGCGAGTCCGCACCATCCCACGGCTTGTCTGGCGCCTTTTCCCCGCTCGTGATGCACTTCACCACGATATAAAGGAACAGCAGCTGCGTCAGACCGAAGCCGAACGCGCCGATCGAGGAGATCTTGTTCCAGGTCTCGAACATCAGCGGATAGTCCGGAATGCGCCGCGGCATGCCCGCCAGCCCCAGGAAATGCTGCACGAAGAAGATCATGTTGAAGAAGATCATGGACAGCCAGAAGTGCCATTTGCCCAGGGTCTCGTTGTACATGCGCCCGGTCCACTTCGGCAGCCAGAAGTAGATTCCGGCGAAGGCGGAGAACAGCGCGCCGGCGACCATCACGTAGTGGAAGTGCGCCACGACGTAGTACGTATCCTGCAGCTGGATGTCGACGGGCGCGAGCGAGAGCACGAGGCCGGAAAAGCCGCCCATGGTGAACAGGAACAGGAAGCCGATGGCGAACAGCATGGGCGTCTCGAAGCTAAGCGAACCCTTCCACATCGTGGCGACCCAGTTGAACACCTTGACGCCGGTGGGTACCGCGATCAGCGTGGTCGCGTACATGAAGAAAAGCTGCGCCGTGACCGGCATACCGACGGTGTACATGTGGTGCGCCCACACGATGAACGACAGGATCGCGATCGCCGAGGTCGCGTAGACCATCGAGGCATAGCCGAACAGCGGCTTCCTCGAGAACGCCGGGATCACCTGCGAGATCACGCCGAACGCAGGCAGCGCGATGATGTAGACCTCGGGATGGCCGAAGAACCAGAAGATGTGCTGGTAGAGGACCGGGTCGCCGCCGCCCGCGGCGTTGAAGAAGGTCGTGCCGAAGTGGCGGTCGGTGAGCGTCATGGTTACGGCGCCCGCCAGCACCGGCATCGCGGCGATCAGCAGATAGCCGGTAATCAGCCACGTCCAGCAGAAGAGCGGCATCCGCATCAGCGTCATCCCGGGGGCGCGCATGTTGAGGATCGTGGTCACGATGTTGATCGAGCCCATGATCGAGCTCATGCCGAGCAGGTGAACCGCGAAGATGGTGAGGTCCATGCCCATGCCCATCTGCACCGTCAGCGGTGCGTACATGGTCCAGCCCACCCCTGGCGCACCGCCCGGAACGAAGAACGAGATGATGAGCAGCGAGCCGGCGAACGGCAGCAGCCAGAACGACCAGTTGTTCATGCGCGCGAAGGCCATGTCGGGCGCGCCGATCTGCATCGGGATCAGCCAGTTCGCGAAGCCCACGAACGCCGGCATGATCGCGCCGAACACCATGATCAGGCCGTGCATGGTGGTCATCTGGTTGAAAAAGTCCGGATCGACGATCTGCAGCCCGGGCTCGAAGAGCTCCGCGCGGATCACCATGGCCATCACGCCGCCGACCATGAACATGGCGAAACTGAACCACAGATACATCGTCCCGATGTCCTTGTGGTTGGTGGTGGTGATCCACCGCATGATGCCCGTGTAGCCGCCGTGATGGTCGCCGTGTGCGTGACCGTGGCTGTCGATAACTGCACTCATCGTGAGTCTCCTGATTCCCTGGATTCTTTGACGGTTACTTGGACGTCTGCGCCTCGGCGGTCTGTACCGGCTCGCCGGCCGCGGCCTGCTGTTTCTTCTGTTGACCGACCCATGCCGTGTACTCGGCATCGGTCACGACCTTGACCACGATCGGCATGAAGCCATGGTCCTTGCCGCAAAGCTCGGCGCATTGTCCGCGGAAAGTTCCGGTCTTGGTCGCCTTGAACCAGGTGTCGCGAATGAATCCGGGAATTGCGTCCTGCTTGACAGCAAAGGCCGGCATCCACCATGAGTGGACCACGTCCACAGCCGTGGTCAGGATGCGCACCTTCTTGCCCACCGGCACGACCAACGGGTGGTCGACCTCCAGCAGGTAATGCGCATCCTTGACGGCTCGTCCCTCGATCTGGTCGCGCGGCGTAGCGAGCTGCGAGACGATGCTGATGCCCTCGCCCTCGCCCTTCACGTAATCGTAGCCCCATTTCCACTGCATCCCGGTCGCCTTGATCGTGATGTCCGCACCGGACGTGTCCTTCTGGGCGATCACGGTCTTGGTTGCGGGCCAGGCAATGAAGATCAGGATGACCAGCGGGATGACCGTCCACAGCATCTCCACCATGGTGTTCTCGTGGAACTGCGCGGCCTGGTGGCCCTTCGACTTGCGATGCGCGTAGACCGACCAGAACATCACGGCGAACACGCCGACGAAGATCACGATGACCAGAATCATCACGTACTCGTGAAGCCCGTGGACCGCGGCCGCGATCGGCGTCGCCGGTGGCTGGAGGTTCCACTCCAGCGCCTGCGCGAGGCCGGAGAATGCCGCCAGAAGCGCGGCGGCCGCCCATCGTGCGGCCCGGTGTAGCGACTTGCTTGGCATCGTTGCCCTTTCCTGGATCAGATTCTCAGTCTCTTCCTAAGCTCGGCGGCAAACTCGATGCGCGCCTGCGCTTCGAGGTGCCGGCCGACCTCCAGATTCCCACCCGCCGCCCGCAACCGCACGCGCGGCACCAAATTCCCCTCGCCCTCCAACCCCACGCGCACCGTGCGCGCATTCATCGCGTAGCACGCGGTGCGCGGTCCATCGGCCACCTCGACCGTGAGCCGGCCACGAGCGAGCTCAATGCGCTCGTAATCCGTTGCGTGGCGCCCGCAAATGACAAACGCCACGCCAAGCACCACCACTTCCAGCCCGGCGAACGGCAGTATCAGCCACGCGCCCGCCGCCGCGAACCCAGCCCCGATTCCCAGCGTCGCAAGCGCGAGCAGCGCGAACACGCGGAACAGGCCAGCGGGGGAGATCGAGCAGTTGCGCTTGATAAGCAGGCGGAAATCGTCCGTCTGCCCCAGGAGCGCCAACTCGTGCTGCGGGGTTGTCGTGCTCGCCATGCTCGAGGAAGCGCTCTCGCGCCCTACGGTGCCGCCAAAGCCGCGGTAAGTTACCACAGTCAAGTGCCATGCATCAAGAAAACGCAAGGCAAATCCATGGGTTCTCGCTGTTGCCGCGCTCAACTTTTCTTATGGCGCGAAAGCTCCAGTCGCACGACCGCCGGCGAGCCCGCCGCGGCGCGCGGCGTACCCTTCCATGCGTGTCCGTACACGACTTCGAACGTCGCGGGCAAGCGCGATTCGCGCATCTGCGCGCCAAGCGCTTCGTGCAGACGCGCGAGAAAGCGCCGCCCCGCGAGCGCCCGCGGCCGATCCGCGCGTACGCTGGTCTGGCCGGTCGCGCGCAGCTCGCCCAGGAACGCTTCGACGCCCGGATAGGTAATGGTAATCATCTCCATGTCCATGACCGGCGCAGCGAAGCCCGCCGCGACCAGCCGGTCGCCCAGGTCGTGCATGTCGAGGAAGCGATGCACGCGCCCGCGTCCGGCGGCCGCGCGCAGCTCCTTGAGCGTATCGGGGCCCAACGTGCTGAGCATCAGCAGTCCGTCCGGGGCGAGCACGCGCTGAAACTCGCGCAGCGCGTCGATCGGCTCGTCCAGCGAATGCAGCGCCATATTCGACCACACCAGTCCGACCGATCCCGTCGCGAGCGGTAGTCGCACGAAATCCGCGCATACGGCGAGCGGCCGCCCCCCACCGAACAGCCGAGACAGGAATCCGCCCCTGCGCCGCGCGCCGCGCAGCATCCCCAGCGAGAAATCGAGCGCGACGATCTCGGCCTCCGGATAGCGCTCGGCGAGGCGCCGCGCCTCGCGCGCGGTGCCGGCGCCCGCGTCCAGTATGCGGCGCGGAGCGATGCGCACGTAGTCGAGCCGCTCGAGCATGCGTGCGCCCACTTCGGCCT
>JBAUTZ010000229.1:0-2086 GCA_049582445.1 Burkholderiales bacterium | reverse complement strand
CGGCGGATGGCGCGGCGCAACGCCATCGTGCGGCGCCTGCCGGCGGTCGAGACGCTCGGCTCGGTGACGGTGATCTGCTCGGACAAGACCGGCACGCTGACCAAGAACGAGATGACCGTGCGCCGCGTGATGGGCGAGGGGCTGGATGCCGAGGTCGAGGGCGCCGGCTACGCGCCGCATGGCGGATTCCTGGCCGATGGCGCGCCGCTCGGGCACGCGGCCGAGCACGCCCTGCTGCAGCTGGCGCGAGCGGGGCTGCTATGCAACGATGCCGCGCTGCGCGAGGAGGCCGGCGCGTGGAAGCTCGAGGGGGACCCGACCGAAGGGTCGCTCGTCACGCTCGCGCTGAAAGGCGGGCTGCACCCGACGCGCGAGTACGCGGAGTGGCCGCGTCTCGACGCGATCCCGTTCGAGTCCGAGCACCGCTTCATGGCGACGCTGCACCACGTGCCAGACGGCTCGCACGTCATCTTCGTGAAGGGCGCGCCCGAACGCGTGCTCGAGATGTGCGACGTCGACCGCAAAGCCTGGCAGGAGCGCGTCGAGCGGCTCGCGCGCGAGGGCATGCGCGTTCTCGCGCTCGCGTCGCGGCCCGCGCCCTCGACGCAGGAGAGCCTGGGCTTCGAGCACGTCGACGGAGGCTTCACGCTGCTCGGCCTGGTGGGCATCATCGACCCGCCGCGCAAGGAGGCGATCGACGCGGTGCGCCAGTGCCGCGAGGCCGGCATCCGCGTGAAGATGATCACCGGCGACCACGTCGTGACTGCGCGCGCGGTCGGCGCCATGCTCGGCATCGAGCCGGGCGACGTGCTCGCGCGCGCGAGCCCCGAGGACAAGCTGCAGCTGGTTACGGCGCTGCAGGCCGAAGGCGAGGTGGTGGCGATGACGGGCGATGGCGTCAACGACGCGCCGGCGCTCAAGCGCGCCGACGTCGGCGTGGCGATGGGCGACAAGGGCACCGAGGCGGCGAAGGAGGCCGCCGACATGGTGCTCGCGGACGACAACTTCGCCTCCATCGAGCGCGCGGTCGAGGAAGGGCGCACGGTCTACGAGAATTTGAAGAAGACCATCGTGTATCTGCTGCCGACCAACGGCGGCGAGGCGCTGACGGTGATCGGCGCGGTGGTGATGGGCATGACGCTGCCGATCACGCCGGTGCAGATCCTCTGGATCAACATGGTGACCGAGACCACCCTTTCGCTCGCGCTCGCGTTCGACCCGACCGAGCCGGGCGTGATGCGCCGCCCGCCGCGCGACCCGCGCGAGCCGATGCTGTCGGGCTTCCTGGTGTGGCGCGTCATCTTCGTCTCGCTGTTGCTGTTCGGCGGGACGCTGGGCCTCTATCTTTGGGAGATGGGCCATAGCGGCGACGTCGCCGCGGCGCGCGCCGCGGCGGTCAACGCGCTGGTGATGGGCGAGATCGTGTACCTGTTCAACAGCCGGCGCCTCGCCGACAGCGCGCTCAACGCGGACGCGCTCTTCGGCAACCGCGTCGCGCTCATCGCCGTCGGCGTGCTCGCATTGCTGCAGCTCGCGTTCACCTACGCGCCGCCGATGCAACACCTGTTCGGCACGGCGGCGCTGGATGCCGACGCCTGGGCGCTGATCCTCGGGTTCGGCGTGGCCGCGTTCCTGCTCGTCGAGTTCGAAAAATTCCTGCTGCATCGGAGGCGCGCATGAAGCTCTGGCAGCGCCTGTGGCTGGTGTTCGCGGTGATCTGGGTCGTGGTGAGCGGCCTGAGCATCGCCACCATGCTGGCCGCCGGCGAGGGCGAGCCGGGCAGGGCGGCCAAGCTCGTCGTGCTGACGTTCGCGGTGCCGGTGGCGGTGTACCTCGCCGCCTGGGCGTGGAGCGTCTGGCGCGGTCGCAGGCGCTAGCGCTTTTTCTTCGCCGCCAGCAGCTCCCCGATCATGCGCCGCGGCTCCTCGCCCGCGTAGGCCGCGGCGAACTCGACGACGCTCACGCGCACGCACTCCTCGAGCGGCGCCTCCTCCCACATCTTGCACAGGCGCTTCTGCGCGCGCAGCGCGGCGTCGCCCGCGGCGAGCAGCGCGTCGAGCGCCTGGTCGACCGCGGCGTCGAGCTC
>JBAUTZ010000228.1:0-1800 GCA_049582445.1 Burkholderiales bacterium | reverse complement strand
AGGTGTGCCCGCGGAAACGCTGGGCGAAGGCGTCGGCGCGGTGCTGCGCGCCGACCTGCAAGCGGGCGCCTCGCTCGACGTTCACGCCGCCGATCAGCTGCTCGTCTACCTGGCGCTCGCCGCGGGGCCGTCGGTGTTCGCCACACGCTCGCTCTCCAGCCATGCGCGCACGGCGCTGTGGCTGATCGAGCAGTTCCTTCCGGCGCGCTTCGATACCGCCGTCGAAAGCGAGCAGCTCACACGGGTCACGTGCCGATGACGCGCACCCGCATCCTGATCATGGGCGCCGCGGGGCGCGACTTCCACAATTTCAACGCGGTGTACCGCGACGACCCGCGCTGCGAAGTCGTGGCATTCACCGCAGCGCAGATTCCAGGCATTGCCGGGCGCCGCTACCCGCCGTCGCTCGCCGGCCCGCTCTACCCGCAGGGCATCCCGATCGTCCCGGAGGGCGAGCTCGAAACACGGATACGCGCCGACGCCATCGACCTCGTCGTCTTCGCATACAGCGATCTGGCGCACGTCGAGGTGATGCACCGCGCCTCGCGTTCGCTCGCCGCCGGCGCCGATTTCGCCCTGCTCGGTCCCAAGCGCACCATGATTCCCGCGCGCGTGCCGGTAATCGCGGTCACGGCGGTGCGCACCGGAGCGGGCAAGTCGCCGCTCGCGCGCTGGCTATCGGCGCGGCTGCGCGGCAGCGGCCGACGCGTTGCAGTGGTGCGTCACCCCATGCCCTACGGCGATCTGGATCGGGAGGCGCTGCAGTGCTTCGCCTCGCGCGCCGACCTCGACGCGGCTCGCTGCACGATCGAGGAGCGCGAAGAGTACGAGCCGCACCTCGCCGCCGGCAGCGTGGTCTACGCGGGCATCGACACCGCGCGCGTTCTCGCGCTCGCCGAGCGCGAGAACGACCTGATCCTGTGGGATGGCGGCAACAACGACTTTCCGTTCGTCCGCCCGGACCTGCATATCGTCCTGGTCGACCCGCTGCGCGCGGGCGACGAGACGCTGCACCACCCCGGCGAGACCTGCCTGCGCATGGCGGATGTCGTCGTCGTCTCCAAGGCCGATTCCGCGAGCGCCGACGCGGTCGCGGCGGTGACGCGAAGCGCGCGCAACGCGAACCCGCGCGCGCCGGTGCTGCGCGCCGCGCTCGAGATCCGGCTCGACGATCCGGCCGCCGTGCGCGGCAAGCGGGTACTGGTAGTCGAGGACGGGCCAACCATCACGCACGGCGGTATGGCGCACGGCGCCGGTTATCTCGCGGCGCAACGCGCGGGGGCGGCCGCCATCGTCGATCCGCGCTCCGTCGCCGCGGGGTCGATCGCGGAGGTCTTTCGCGACTATCCGCATATCGGTCCGGTGCTGCCCGCAACCGGCTACTCGCCGGCGCAGCTCGATGCGCTCGCGCAAACCATCGACGCGGTGCAAGCCGACGTGGTCGTGGCGGCGACGCCCGCCGATCTCGCAGCCCTGCTACGGCCGACGAAGCCCGTGGTCCGCGCAAGCTATGAATTCGTCGACCTCGATTCCCCGGGGCTCGCCGAAGTCGTCGACCGCTTCCTGGCCAGCACGAAGTAGTAGACAGCCGACCGTAAGGATTCGTGCCGGCGTGACGCAGTTAACTGCAAAGCAGGTTCCCCACGTGCACGATATCGCCCAATAGAAGCGCATGGCGCGGCAAATTGGGGAGAAAAGCATGAGCAACAAGAGCGTTCTGGTCGCGATCGCATTCGGTCTAGTCTCCGGCACGGCGATGGCCGGCGACCTCGACACCCTGCTCGGCGGCGGGCTCGGTGG
>JBAUTZ010000227.1:0-1773 GCA_049582445.1 Burkholderiales bacterium | reverse complement strand
ACGCTGACGCTAATTCGCAGTATCAATCGGTTGGTCATGACGGCATCCCTCCGTGGGTTGGGGGTGGTCTAGTTGTGGTTCATCCAGGTGTAGTTGGAGGCGAAGATGAAGTCCTCGGGCACGCCGTTCTGGGTGCTGTGCAGGGGCTGGAGCTGGGCGGCGGGCTGCTGGAAGGCTTGGGCGATGCCCATGCTGGCGGGGAGGACGCCCGAGCCGATGGAGAGCACCAGGAAGGTGATGCTGGCTTGCAGGATCAGTTTGGTTTTCATGGTGCCCTCCGTGCGTCGTTGATGACTCACAGAGTAGAGATCGGGGGAGGAAAGCTCAGCGGCGCACGGCGCGGGGAAAATGTGACGCATGCACACCCCGGGGGGCGGATGTGAATCGGTCACACCATCGAGGTGTCCGCGGTCACACGCTGAGGCGGCGGGCGGGGCGTAACGTCGCCCTATAGGGCCTTGGAAGGGGTATATATGTCGCCGGGGAGGTTCGAATGAACCTGCAGCGTCGCGCCTTGCTCGCCGGAGTGCTCGCGCTCGGGGCCGCGGCAACGCCGCTGGCACGCGCACAGCCGGCCGGAAAGGTCTACCGCGTGGCTTGGTTCCTTACGACCAGTCCACTTGCCGAGCTGCAGGGTCCCGAACCCACGCATCCGATCACGCGCGCATTCGTGCAAGAACTTCGCGCGCTTGGCTACGTCGAGGGTCGCAATCTCGTGCTGGAGCGCCGCTCGGCCGAAGGAGATCCCCGACGCTATGCCCCGATCATGACGGAACTGATCGCGCTCAAGACTGACGTTATCGTGCTGCCCGGCCACCTGCCGCTCAATCGCCTCGCCCAGAAGATGACGACGACCATTCCCATCGTCGTTTTTGCCATGGGCTCGCCCGTGAACAGCGGCTTGGTGGACAGTCTCGCCTACCCGGGCGGAAACATTACCGGGACCACCGTCAGCAGCGGCCCGGAAAACGAGGCAAAGCGGTTGCAGCTGCTGAAGGAGACGCTCCCGGGAATCGTGCGCGTCGCCTACCTAGGGACGCGGGAGGCCTGGGACAACGCGATCGGGCAGGCGGTCCGGAACGTAGCCCCGTCCTTGGCCATGCAGCTGTTGCACGCGGAACATAAGCCCGGTGACCTCGAGGCCACGTTCGCCGCCATCATCCGCGAGCGTCCGGATGCGCTGTTCGCGTCGATCAGCGCCGAGACGTACGCCCAGCGCCAACAGATCGTCGATTTCGCGCGCAAACTGCGGCTGCCTGGTGTCTATCCCTACCTCGAGATGGCGGCCATGGGCGGCCTGATGGCGTACGGCGTGGACGTCGTCGACCTCGGGCGCCGGGCGGCCGATTACGTCGACAAGATCCTCAAGGGCTCGAAGCCGGGCAATCTGCCCATCGCGCAGCCGACCAAGTTCAATCTGGTGCTTAACCTGAAGACCGCGAAGGCGCTCGGCCTCACCATTCCACAGACAATGCTGCTGCGCGCGGACGAGGTGATCGAGTGATCCTCGTCCAGCGCTCAGAACGAACGGATGTGGTCCGGGTCCTCGACGCTCGAGGCCTGCCAGGGCACGTCGGTGCGATCTGCGGCGGCCTGGGCGAGTTGGTGCGGCTGGGCCCGGCCCGTGGAGTCGACGGGCATCTGCGTCTGCGCGCTGCAGGCGGTGAGAAGGAGGTAAAGGCCAACCGTGGCTTGCAGAATCCGTTTGGTGGTCATGACGGCATCCCTCCGTGGGTTGGGGGTGGTCTAGTTGTGGTTCATCCAGGTGTAGTT
>JBAUTZ010000226.1:0-3333 GCA_049582445.1 Burkholderiales bacterium | reverse complement strand
GCCCGGAGGTTTCGAGGTATCCCTTCAGCGCGCCGAGCGGATCGTGCGCGCGGCGCTCGACCGCAAGCTGGGGCAGCGGCGCCGCCGCGAGCGGCTGGTCCGCGTCCGGTTCCCCGCGCTCGAGCGGCAGATCGACTCGCGAGTGCGACCTGGCGCGCAGGAAGAACTCCTCCGCGGGAAGGAAGATCTGCGCCGGCGGCAGCAGGGGGCGCTCGGGGTCGCCGCCCAGCATCCGGTAGCGCGACTGGGCGTCACGCCAGAATTCATCGATCGCGGCCGGAACGTCGTGGTGCAGCGCGAGGGTCGCCTCCGCGGGGAGGTAATCGAACAGCGTGGCGACCGATTCGAAGAACAGCGGCAGGAAGTACTCGGCGCCGGCGGCGGGAATGCCGCTCGAGACGTCGCGGTACAGGGCCTTCTTCGACGCGTCGCCCTCGAACGTCTCGCGGAAGCGGCCGCGGAACCGTGCGCGCGCCGGCTCGTCGAGCGCGAACTCACGCGCCGGCAGCAGGCGCACCTCGTTGACCCCGTAGAGCGTGCGCTGCGTGTCGGCGTCGAAAGTCTTGATGGAATCGATGAGGTCGTCGTCCAGGTCGAGACGCAGCGGGAGCGGGTTCCCCATCGGGAACAGATCGATGATGCCGCCCCGGACGCAGTACTCGCCCGGCGCGACCACCTGCGTCACGTGCTGGTAGCCCGCGGTAAGCAGCTGCCGGCGCAGCGCCTCGGCGTCCAGGCGCGTGCCGACGCGAAGGAAAAAGGTGTGGGCGGCGAGGTAGGCGGGCGGCGCGAGCCGCACCAGAGCCGTGGAGGCCGGCGCGAGCGCGACGTCGAACTCGCCGCGCTGGATGCGATACAGCGTGGCGAGACGCTCGGACACCAGGTCCTGGTGCGGAGAAAACCGGTCGTAGGGCAGCGTCTCCCAGTCGGGCAGCAGGCATACGCGCAGCCCGGGCGAGAACCAGCCGATCTCCTCGAGCAGGCGCTGCGCGTCGAGCGCCGTGGCGGTCACCACCGCAATCGGGTGCGCCGATTGCGCGAGCCGCGCCAGGGCGAGCGCATCCGCCGAGCCGGCAAGCTGGGTGATGCGCCGGCGCGATTGAGGATGCGGAAGCTCGTCTCGATGCATAAACGCGAACGCGCCCGTCGGCCCGCCGCTCGCGCGGCTTGTTCCGAAGTGCGCCCCATGCAATTATACCGGCTTGAATTTTCGAAAGTTTTCCTTTGAGCCTGTATGCGCTGATCCCGGCCGCCGGCACGGGAACGAGAATCGCGGGGGAAACCCCGAAGCAGTACCTGCCGCTCGCCGGAAAGGCGATGCTGTGGCACGCCGTGCGCGCGCTGTGCGCGGCGCCGGTGGAGACCGTGTTCGTCGTGCTGGCGCCGGACGATAAGCGGTTCGCGCAGCTCGACTGGAGCGCATTCGAAGGGCGCATCGAGCCGCTTTACTGCGGCGGCGAGGCGCGGCGCGATTCGGTGTACAACGGGCTGGTGGCGGCGATGGACGTGGTCGATGCCGACGACTGGGTGCTGGTGCACGACGCCGCGCGTCCCTGCCTGCCGCGCGCCGACCTCGAGCGGCTCATCGCCGAATGCCACGGCGACGCGATCGGCGGCATCCTTGCGTTACCGGTGGCGGAGACGGTGAAGCGGGTGGCAAAGGACGAAGCGGGCACGCAGCGCATCGCGGGGACCGAGGACCGCACGCAGCTCTGGCTCGCGCAGACGCCGCAGATGTTCCGCGCAGGCCTCCTGGCGCAGGCGCTGAAGGATGCCAGAGGCGTGGTGACCGACGAGGCGGGCGCGATCGAGAGCCTGGGGCTGCGTCCGCGGCTGGTGGTCGGCAGCCGCCGCAACCTCAAGGTCACCTATGCGGAAGATCTCGCGATCGCCGAGGCCATCCTCACGGGGCACGCATGAGGATCGGCCACGGCTTCGACGCCCATGCGCTCGCCTCCGGCCGCAGGCTCGTGCTCGGAGGCGTGACCATCCCCCACGCGCGCGGACTCGCCGGCCACTCCGATGCCGACGTGCTGCTGCACGCGATCTGCGACGCCTTGCTCGGCGCCGCGGCGCTCGGAGACATCGGGCGGCACTTCCCCGACAGCGATCCCAGGTACCGGGGCATCGACAGCCGCGTGCTGTTGCGCGATGTCGCCGTCAAGCTCGCCACGCTGCGCTTGCAGGTGGTGAACGTCGATGCCACCGTCATCGCGCAGGCGCCTCGACTCGCGCCGCACATCCCGCAGATGGTCGCCAACATCACCGCCGACCTCGCGCTGCGCCCGGGGCAGGTCAACGTCAAGGCGACCACTACCGAAGCCCTCGGGTTTACCGGGCGCGAAGAGGGCATCGCCGCTGCCGCGGTGGCGCTCATCGAGGACATCCCCATTCCGCAGACAGGCTGACATGTACGCACCGCCCTACAACAAGCTCGAGGACCGCGCCGAACTCGTGTCGTTCATGCGCGCACACAATTTCTGCCTGCTTGTGACCGGCGCGGGCGGCGAACTGGCCGGCTCGCACCTGCCCTGCATCGTGGAAGAGCGCGGGGGAGAGCTCGTCCTCGTGATGCACATGGCGCGGGCCAATCCCCAATGGCAAGGCTTCTTCGACGACGACGTCCTGGTCGTGTTCTCGGGCCCGCACGCCTATGTCTCGCCGCGCTGGTACGAGCGCAAGCCCGCCGTGCCCACGTGGAACTACGCGGCCGTGCACGCCTATGGCAAGGTGCGCGTGGTTGAGGGGGAGGCCAAGCACGCGGCGGTGGCGAAGCTGGTGGCGGCGCACGATCCCGCTTGGCAGCCGGACTTCGAGCGCTTGCCGGCGGAGTACCTGCGCGACATGCTGGGCGCGATCGTCGCGTTCGAGATTGCGGTGACGAGGCTCGAAACGCGCTGGAAGCTGTCGCAGAACCGCGGACGCCGCGAGCAGGAGCTGATCATCGCCCAGCTCGACAAGGGCGGCGAGGGTGAGCGCGCCCTGGCGGAGCTCGCGCGCCTTGCGGATCAGCGTGATGTGCGCGGCGAACGCGCGCTCTTCCAGCGCCAAGCCGGCCCGCCCGAGTGCGCTCTTCAGGTCCGCCGCCAACCCGGCGAGCGGCGCGGGCGTCTCGTTCGGCCCGACCCAGACGATGCGGGTGTGGCGCCAGTAGCGCGCCTGCTCGATCGGAAGCAGGTGCGCCTTGCCGGATATTTCGCCTCCCGCCTTCACTGCGGCTTGAATTTTCGCATCCTCAACCTCGCCCAGGAAGGCGAGCGTGAGGTGGATCGTCTCGGCGCGCGTGACGCGCCCGCGCGTTTCGCGCGCGGCGTCGGTCGCCCAGCGCTGCAG
>JBAUTZ010000225.1:0-2604 GCA_049582445.1 Burkholderiales bacterium | reverse complement strand
CGCGCTCGCCGAGTTCCACCAGAAGTATCCGAAGATCCGCGTCAAGCTCTCCTGCAGCAATCGCGCGCTCGTGATGCTCACGCCGGACATCGGCGAGCAGTATTTTCGTGAGGTCGGGACCGTGGTCGGCGCGGGCGGACCGCCCGATCGGTCGAAACTCCTGGAAGTCATGAGCCGATACGGCCTGGTGGCCGCTGCACAGTCCTGACTGCGGCGGCACGAAGCGCCACGCCATGCCGACCAGCCTGGACACTCTGATGCGCTATCGCGCCGCGCACGTCGACGGCCCCGAGTCGCGCCGCGTGTGGCTGTTTCATTCCCACGCGTACTTCGATCATCGTGTCGCGCAGCGCGTAGCGGAGGCGCGCGCGTTCATGGCTCTCATCCGGCGCACGTTTGCGGGCACGGCTCACCTCGAGGTGCATTCGTTCATTCCTGCCCCGGCCGGGCCCCACCCGCGCGGCAGCTTCGAGGTGCTCTTCACGCGCGAAGTGTTCGCGGACTACGTATCGTGGCTCATGTTCGCGCGGCCGGAAAAGCTCGACATCCTCGTTCACCCGCTCACGCGCTCGCAGACGCTCGATCACACCGCGCGCGCGCTCTGGCTCGGGACGCCGCTTCCGATCGACCGGTCGATGCTCAAGGCGGTGGACGCCAGGCTGCTCGCCTCCGGAGGGACCGAGGCGTCCATCATCGACGGCACGAAAAGGCACTGAGGCGTCACGCAGAGGATCCCGCCAAAGCAAAGGCGGTAGCGTCAATATCCGGCCTTGCGGTCCACCACTTCCTTGAGCGGCTTGCCGTCCAGGAAGCGGCCCAGATTATCGACGAACAGCCGCGCGACGAAACGGTCGCGCTGCGGGTGCGGGCCGCCGATATGCGGCAGCACGATGATCCCCTCGGTGATCCAGAACGGATGGTCGGCCGGCAGCGGCTCCTGCCGGAACACGTCAAGCATGGCGCCGGCGATCTTCTTTGCCTTCACGGCGGCGATCAGGTCGTCGTCCTTGATCAGATGGCCGCGGCCGAAATTGAACAGCCAGGCGCTGGGTTTCATCATTCCCAGGCGCTCGGCGTTGATGAAGTTGTCCGTCTCCGGCGTCGCCGGCAACAGCAGCAGCAGGAAGTCGGACTGGGCCAGCACCTCGGGCGTGCGCTCGGCGGGAAAGACCTCGGCGACATCGGTCATGGGTTCCGGCCGGCGCCTGGTGCCGATCACCCGCATGCCGAGCGCCGCGGCGATACGGGCGACGTCCTGACCGATAGCGCCGAGCCCGAGGATACCGAGCGTCTTGCCGGTCAGCGGCTGCGCGACACTCTGGACCCATCTGCGATGCTTCTGGTTCTCGACCGCGGCGGCGTAGGGCTTGGCGACATACAGCAGCGCGCCGATGATGTTCTCCGGCATCGCTTCCCGGTGCGTGCCGCGGGCGCAGGTGAGCGTCAGACGTTCCGGCAGGTCCGGCAAAGCGAGCCAGCCATCGACGCCGGCCGTCATCGCCTGGGCCCAGCGCAGCTTCGGCATCGCCGGCAGCACGCCCGCTGGAACGGTGTAGGCCATCAGCGCTTCGGTCCGCGCCATCTGGTCGGCGGAGGGTTTCTCCTTTCGGGGCAAGGTGTCGACCGCGACACGGTCGGCCAAGCCGGCGGCCTTGATCGCATCGAGATAGGCGGCGGTCGAGTCGGTCCAGAGCAGAACATGGGTACGGCTGGTCAAGATGAGGCTCCCAGGTGGATTCGCAGATTACAATTCTGAAGCATGAGGCAGAGACATTGCACCTGCGGCGCCGAGGCCGATGTGCGTCGCGGCACCCGCCGAACGGCGGACGGGCGCGACGAAATCGTCTACCGTGTGATCTGTCCCGTCTGCGGGCAGCTCGGTCCCGCGATTCCGGCGGCGGGCAAAGACGAAGCCACCGCCATGGCCGAAGCCGTCGAGGCCTGGAATGAAATGATCGCCCGTCTCCGTCCTCTGGAAGCCTGAAGCAGACCCAGGTGTGCGGCGTGGAGTGGATCAACGCGCTGACGCGCCTCTGACAAAAGGATGGCTTTTACTGAAGTTTGGGGGACTTGGCAGGATTCTTGTCAATTCCCATCAGATTGTCCTGTTACTTGGAGACTTCTGAGACATCGTTCACGCATGTCCGGGAACAGGGGTTGTACCTTGAAATCAATGCGAGACGAGGTGGACCCGTCGGCATGATTCAACAAGAAATAGTAAGGGTTACGTTTTAGCAAGAAGCGTTGGATCAACCGCGTGAGGGCATTCGCAGAGGCGCCCCGCTCGGCCAGTACGGCGAATGAAGTTGTCGTCGTAGGCCACATCTACTTAACTTGATTAGGGGCGTCAAATGAAACAGCTACAGAAGGGTTTTACGTTGATCGAACTGATGATCGTGGTTGCGATCATCGGTATCCTGGCCGCGGTTGCGCTGCCAGCGTACCAGGACTACACCATCCGGGCGAAGATGTCCGAAGTGATTCTGGGTATGAGCGCGTGCCGCACCTCGATCACTGAGGTGTATCAGTCCGGTCCGTCGGTTGCGCCGGGCGCCAACGGCTGGGGCTGCGAGATCGGCGCTACGCAAGCGACGAAGTACGTGG
>JBAUTZ010000224.1:0-4131 GCA_049582445.1 Burkholderiales bacterium | reverse complement strand
CTTCGAGGGCGTGACCGAGACCATGGACGCGAAGCGCGACGCCTTCGCGCGCGCCTGCGCGCATGCGCGGCCCGGGGCGCTCATCGCCTCGACCACCTCGTCGATGCTCGCCGACGCGCTCGCGGGGCTGGTGACTCACCCGGAGCGCTTCGTAAACGCGCACTTCCTCAATCCCGCCTACCTGATTCCGCTGGTCGAGGTGAGCCCGGCACGCTCTACCGCCGAGGCGAGCTTCGAGGCGATGAAGAGCCTGCTCGAGTCGGCCGGCAAGGTGGTGGTGCGCTGCGCGCCTTCGCCCGGCTACATCGTGCCGCGGCTGCAGGCGGCGGCGATGAACGAGGCCGCGCGCATGGTGGAGGAGGGCGTGGCCACGCCCGAGGACATCGACCGCGCGGTGCGGGCGGGATTCGGCCCGCGTTACGCGACGATGGGGATGTGCGAGTTCATCGACTACGGCGGGGTCGATATCCTGTACTACGCGGCGAGCTCGATGGCGCTCGCGCTCGGCGCGCCGCGCTACGAGCCACCCGAGATCGTCGCGCGCATGATGCGCGAGGGGCGGCGCGGCGCGCGCGAGGGCGAGGGCTTCTACGACTGGCGCGGGCGCGACCTCGGCGCCTACCAGCGCGAGCTGGTCGGGCGCTTCGTCGCGCTGTTCCGGCACCTCGGGATGCTGCCGCCGCCCGGCTTGCCGCGCGATTAGGCAGCCGATAGACTCGCGCGGCTGCATCCAACGAGGAGGAGGGGGCCATGACAAAACATTTTCGATTTGCGCTCGCGGCTGTCGCCCTGCTGTCGGCGTCGGCGCAGGCCGCCGAGGTCAAGCTCAAGGCCGCGTCGTTCCTGCCGGTGCGATCGGTATACGCGAAGCAGTTCCTGCGCTTCGTGGACGAAGCGAACAAGCGCTGCGCGGGCAAGCTGAGCATCACCGTCGTGGGCCCCGAGGCGGTGCCCTCGCTCGAGCAGTGGAACGCCCTCAAGAACGGCGTGATCGACATGCACTACGGCCCGCCGAACTACTTCCGCGGCGTGGTGCCCGCGGGCGACGTCATCAGCGTGGCGCGCAACGAGTCGGCGGAGCAGAGGAAGAACGGCGCCTGGGCGCTGATCAACCAGGAGTACAACAAGAAGCTCAATGCCTGGTACCTGACGCAGCTCGTCAACGGCGTGCGCTTCTACCTCTACACCAACAAGCCGGCGGTGAACGGCCGCTTCGAGGGATTCCGCCTGCGTTCGGTGCCGGTCTACGACGCGTTCTTCAAGTCGCTCGGCGCGGAACCGCTGCGCATGGCGCCGCCCGAGGTCTACACCGCGCTCGAGCGCGGCGCGGTCGACGGCTATGGCTGGCCGCTGTGGGGCATCCAGGATTTCGGCTGGCAGAAGTACACCAAGTACCGCTACGGCCCGGGGTTCATCAGCGCCGCGGTGGCGATCATCGCCAACCTCGACAAGTGGAAATCGCTCGACCGCGACCAGCAGGCCTGCCTGACGGCCACCTCGGAGTGGGTGGAGCAGGAGTGGCCGAAGTGGCGGGAGGAGGAGAACGCGCGCCAGGAGGCGGCGCAGAAGGAGGCCGGCGTCCAGTACGTGGACCTCGGCGCGGACTTCGCCGCCAAGGCCGAGGAGATCTACTGGGCCGACCTGGCGAAGGGCGATCCCGAGTTCGTGAAGAAGATCCGGCCGCTCCTCAGCAAGTAGAGACAAGAGCCGCAAACTGGCGCCGGCGCGGTCCTGGTTCGATGTCCTGATCGACGCGCTGGCGGTCGCGGCGGCGGTGTTGCTGTGCGCGCTCACGCTGCTGGTGCTGGTCGACGTCGGCGCGCGCAACCTCAAGCTGTTCGCCATACCGTGGTCGCTCGAGACGAGCGAGTACATGCTGTACGCCATGACCTTCCTCGGCGCGCCCTGGGTGCTGCGCGAGAACGGCCACATCGCGATCGAGCTGGCGGTGGAGCGGCTTTCGCCGCGCGGGCGCCAGCGGGCGCAGCGCGCCGCCGACGCGGTCGGGGCGGTGGTCTGCGCGATCCTGTCCGTCTACGCCTGCCGCATCCTGTGGCGCTCCTATGCGGGCGGGGTGATCGTGCAGAAGAGCATCGTCTTTCCCGAGTGGATCGAGTTCTCGATCGTCCCGCCGGTGATGCTGCTGCTCTGCGGCATCTACCTGCGCCGCCTGCTGCACCCGCGGCCGGCCGTTGCGCCGGCGGAGCGCTGAGGGCGTGGCCTGGTACGAGATCCTCGCGCTGCTGATCGGCACGCTGATTGCGTTCATGGCGCTCGGCGTGCCGGTGGTGTTCGCGTTCTTCGCCACCAACCTCATCGGCGCCTTCGTGTTCATGGGCGGCGACAAGGGCGTGCTGCAGCTGATGAGGAACGCGGTCGATTCGGTGCAGAGCTTCGCGCTCGCGCCGATCCCGCTGTTCATCTTCATGGGCGAGATCATGTTCCACACCGGCGTCGCCTCGCGCGCCATCGACGCGGTGGACAAGCTGATCGCGCGCCTGCCCGGGCGGCTCGCGCTGGTGGCGATCACCGGCGGCACGATCTTCTCGTCGCTCTCGGGCTCGACCATCGCCAACACCGCGATGCTCGGCTCGACCCTGCTGCCGGAGATGTACCGCCGCGGCTACCACTCGTCGATCGCGGTCGGGCCGATCGTCGCCGTCGGCGGGCTGGCGATGCTGATCCCGCCCTCTGCCCTTGCCGTGCTGCTCGGGTCCGTGGCCGGCATCCCGATCGGCGACCTGCTGGTGGCCTCGATCCTGCCGGCGCTGATCCTCGCGGCGCTGTTCTTCGGCTACGTCATCCTGCGCTGCACGCTTAGCCCGCAGCTCGCGCCGCCCTACGACGTCGCGGCGCTGCCGTGGCGCGAGCGGCTGATGCCGTTCGTCAAGTACGTCCTGCCGCTGATGGGAATCTTCGTGGTGGTGGTCGGCAGCATCATCGGCGGAATCGCCACCCCGACCGAGTCGGCGGCCCTGGGCGCCGCCGCCGCGCTCGCCGCCGCGGCCGCCTACCGGCGACTGACCTGGTCCGCGTTCCGGGTCTCGGTGCGCCAGACGCTGCTGTTCACGGTGATGACCCTGTTCATCATCTGCGGCTCGGTGAGCTTCTCGCAGATCCTCGCCTTCACCCAGGCTTCGAGCGGCCTCTCGGAGCTGGTGACCGGCTCCGGGCTGTCGCCGTTCCTGGTGCTGCTCGGCATGCTCGGAATCCTGCTGTTCCTCGGTTGTTTCATGGACCAGGTCAGCATGATGATGATCACCGCGCCGCTTTTCATGCCGGTGGTGCAGCAGTTCGGCTTCGACCTGGTGTGGTTCGGCGTGCTGATGCTGATGCTGCTCGAGATCGGCCTCGCGACGCCGCCCTTCGGGCTGCTGCTATTCGTCGCCAAGGGCGCCTCGCCCGAGACCTCGATGCGCGAAATCATCGTCTCGGTGGCGCCGTTCATCGCGCTCGCGCTCTGCGTGGTGGCCTTGCTGATCGCCTTTCCGAAGATTACGCTCCTGCTGCCACGCCTGATCACACACTAGCGCACATGCCGCAAGCGACCGGCGAAGACCTCTCGGACGGGCGCATCACCCGCGAGCTGGACGACGCGCTGTACCTGATCGGCTTCGACCGCCCGGCGAAGCTGAACGGCTTCACGCCGCGCATGCTGCGCCAGCTCGCGCAGGCCTACACCGAGTTCGAGCGCGAGCCGGGGGCGCGCTGCGCGCTGGTGTTCGCGCACGGAGAGAACTTCACCGCGGGACTCGACCTGCCGAAGGTCGCGCCGCACATGGGGAGCGAGCGGCTCTTCGTCGAGGAGGGCGAGATCGACCCCTTCGGCCTGCGCGCGCCGTTCCGCTCCAAGCCCGTGGTGTTCGCGGTGCAGGGCATCTGCTACACGCTCGGCATCGAGCTGATGCTCGCCGCCGACGTGGTCGTGGCGGCTGCGGACTGCCGCTTCGCGCAGCTCGAGGTGCGCCGCGGGCTGATGCCGACCGGGGGCGCCACGCTGCGCATGGTCGAGCGCGCGGGCTGGGGCAACGCGATGCGTTGGCTGCTTACCGGCGACGAGTTCGACGCATCGACGGCGCTCGCGCTGGGCTTCGTGCAGGAGGTGGTCGCGCCCGGGCGTCGGCGCGATCG
>JBAUTZ010000223.1:0-1640 GCA_049582445.1 Burkholderiales bacterium | reverse complement strand
CGCTAGTGCTCGTACAGGCCGGCGCGCGCCTTGCCGCGGAACACGCGGTAGGAGAACACGGTGTAGGCGACGATGAACGGCAGCACGGCGAGGGCGCCCACGAGCACCACCTTGAGCGACGAGGGATCGGCCGCCGCCTGCCAGATCGTCATCCGGTCCATCACCAGGTAAGGGTACAGGCTGTAGGCGAGGCCCGCGAAGGCGAGCGCGAAGATCGCCACCGCGCCGGCGAAGGGCTTCCAGTCCGAGCGCCCGAGCTCGAGCGAGACCCAGGCGCCCGAGGCGAGGGTCGCGAGCGGCAGTGCCATCAGGCCGAGCGTGCGTGGGAAGTCGAACCATTTTTCGCGCACGGTCTCGCTCGCGAGCGGCGTCGCGAGGCTCACCAGCGCCACGCCGAGCGCCACCCAGGCGAGGCCCCAGCGCGCCCAGACGATGGCCTTCCTTTGCAGCTCGCCTTCGGTGCGCAGCACGAGCCAGGTGGCGCCGAGCAGCACGTAGCCGCCACACAACCCGCCCGCGACCACCAGCGCGAACAGCCAATAGACGAAGCCCTCTGCGTAGCCGGTGATCGTGCGCCCGAGCATCAGCCCCTGCGCGAGCGCCGCGAGGAACGAGCCGAACCAGAACAGCCAGTTCCACAGCTCGCGGTGCCAGCCGAGCGCCTTGACGCGGAACTCGAACGCCGCGCCGCGCAGCATCAGCCCGATCAGCATCGCCGCCACCGGCAGGTACAGCGCGCCGAGGATCACGCCGTGCGCAGCCGGGAACGCCACCAGCAGCAGCCCCACGCCGAGCACCAGCCAGGTTTCGTTCGCGTCCCAGAACGGGCCGATCGAGGCCACCATGACGTCCTGCTCGCGCGCGTCGCCCGCCGGCATGAGCATGCCGACGCCGAGGTCGTAGCCGTCGAGCACCGTGTAGGCGAGGATGGCGACGCCCATCAGCACCGTGAACACGAGCGGCAGGTCGAGGCTCATCGCGATTCTCCGCTGCCCGCGCCCGCGAGGTGGGTGAGCACCACGATGTAGGCGAGCAGCATCAGGCCGTAGGTGAGCACGTAGCCGGTGAGGCTCGCGCCGAGCGCGGCATCGGGCACCGCGCCGAGGGCGTCGCGCGTGCGCAGGATCCCGGTTACCAGCCACGGCTGGCGCCCCATCTCGGTGACGATCCAGCCGGCGAGCGTCGCCACCCAGCCGATGAAGGTCGCGCCGGCGAAGATCCACAGCAGCCAGCGCGGCGCGGCCGCGCCGCGGCGCGTCCTCCACGCGCCGAGCCAGGCGAGCGCGAGCATCGCGAATCCGGTGCCCACCATGATGCGGAAGGCGAAGAACACCGGCGCAACCGGCGGGATGTCGTCGCCGAACGCGTCCAGGCCCTGGAGCGCGCCGTCGGGGTCGTGGCGCAGGATGAGGCTCGCGCCCTTCGGGATGCCGATCGCGTAATCGTTGCTGCGCGTCTTCTGGTTCGGAATGGCGAACAGCTCGAGCGGCACGCCCTTGCCGCCGTGCCAGATCGCCTCGATGGCGGCGATTTTTTCCGGCTGGTGCTCGAGCGTGTTCAGGCCGTGCATGTCGCCGGCGACGATCTGCAGCGGCGCGAGCACCGCGGCGATCAGCACCCCGGTGCGCAGCGTGCCGCGC
>JBAUTZ010000222.1:0-2959 GCA_049582445.1 Burkholderiales bacterium | reverse complement strand
GCACAGCCGCGAGATCCTGGTGGAACTGGGCTTCGACGACGGCGAGATCGCCCACCTGTTCAGGTCGGGCGCGGCGCGGAGCCACTGATGGACTTCGCCTTCACCCCCGAGCAGGAGCAGATCCGCGAGGCGATCGCCAAGATCTGCGCGCGCTTTCCCGACGAGTACTGGCTGAAGAAGGACAGGGAAGGCGGCTTTCCCTCCGAGCTCCATCAGGCGCTCGCCAGGGACGGGTGGCTCGGCGTCGCCATGCCGGAAGCCTACGGCGGCTCGGGGCTCGGCATCACCGAGGCGGCGGTGATGATGCAGGCGATTAGCGAATCGGGCGCGGGATTCTCGGGCGCGTCCGCGGTGCACATGAACATCTTCGGCCTCAACCCGGTGGTGGTGTTCGGCAACGAGGCGCAGAAAAAGAGGATGCTGCCCGGCCTCATCGCCGGCCGCGAGCGCGCCTGCTTCGCGGTCACCGAGCCGAACACCGGCCTCAACACCAAGCGCATCAAGACCCAGGCGGTGAAGCGGGGCGGAGGCTACCTCGTCACCGGGCAGAAGGTGTGGATCTCCACCGCGCAGGTCGCGGAGAAGGTGCTGCTGCTCACCCGGGCCGACGCCGGCCTCACGCTGTTCTACACCGACTTCGACCGCAAGTACGTCGAGGTGCGCGAGATCGAGAAGATGGGCCGCAAGGCGGTCGACTCGAACCAGGTGTTCTTCGACGGCCTTCCGGTGCCGGAGGAAGACCGCATCGGCGAGGAAGGCAAGGGCTTCGAGTACATCCTGCACGGCATGAACCCGGAGCGCATCCTCATCGCCGCCGAGTCGGTGGGCCTGGGGCGCTGCGCGGTGAAGCGCGCCGCGCAGTACGCGAAGGAGCGGATCGTGTTCGACCGCCCGATCGGCCAGAATCAGGGCATCCAGCACCCGCTGGCGAAGAACTGGATGGCGCTCGAGGCGGCGAACCTGATGGCGTTCAAGGCCGCGTGGCTCTACGACCAGGGCAAGCCCTGCGGCGCCGAGGCGAACTCGGCCAAGTACCTGGCCGGCGAGGCGAGCTTCGACGCCTGCCAGCAGGCCGTCATGACCCACGGCGGCTACGGCTACGCGAAGGAATACCACGTCGAGCGGTACCTGCGCGAATCGCTCGTCGGGCGCATCGCGCCCGTGTCACCTCAGCTCATTCTCTGCTTCATCGCCGAGCGCGTGCTCGGGCTGCCGAAGTCCTACTAGCCGTCAGTCTTCTCTCAGAAAAGCTTCACGGCCGCGTCACATGCGGCGCGTAGCTTGGTGCTGTCGGCCGCAATGCCGGCGTTTGCACATTTCTGAAATCGAAACCCCAGAGAGGACATCGTCATGCCATCTTCATCGTCCGCGCGGTTCGCCGCGGTCGTGCTCGCGTCGGCTATCAGCGTTCAAGCTTTCGCGGCCAATTCCATCACCGGTGCTGGCAGCACGTGGGTGTATCCGCTTGTCGCCAAATGGTCCGCCGAATACGCGAAGAAGACCGACACCAAGATCAACTACCAGTCGATCGGTTCCGGGGGCGGCATTCAGCAGATCAAGGCCGGCACGGTGGCCTTCGGCGCGAGCGACAAGCCACTCACCTCCGAGGAACTGGCGGCGTCGAACCTGATCCAGTTTCCGACCGCGATCGCCGGCGAGGACCTCGTCTACAACCTGCCGGGGATCAAGCCTGGCGAGATCATCGTGTCGGGACCGGTAGTCGCCGACATCTACCTCGGGAAGATCACGAAGTGGAACGACCCCGCGCTGGCGAAGCTCAACCCGCGCGTGAAGCTGCCGGACCTGTCGATCGCGGTCGTGCACCGCTCCGACGGCTCCGGCACCACGTTCACGTTCGCCAACTACCTGTCCAAGGTCAGCCCCGAGTGGAAGGAGAAGGTCGGCGCCGACACCTCGGTGAACTGGCCCACCGGCATCGGCGGCAAGGGCAACGAGGGCGTGTCGGCCTACGTGCAGCGCCTCAAGGGCGCGATCGGCTACGTCGAGTACGCGTACATCATCGAGAACAAGCTGCAGTACGCGCGCATGGTCAATTCCGCCGGCAAGGTCGTCAGCCCGAGCCTGAAGGGCTTCCAGGCCGCAGCGGCCAACGTCGACTTCACCAAGGCCAAGGACTTCTACGTGATCCTGACCGACCAGCCGGGCAAGGCCTCGTGGCCGATCTCGGGCTGCACCTGGCAGATCCTGCGCAAGGACGCGTCCAAGGCGACCAACGAGGACGTGGTCAAGTTCTTCGACTGGGGCTTCGAGCACGGCCAGAAGATCGCCGAATCGATCGCCTTCGGGCCGCTGCCGCCGAGCACGGTCGCCGCGATCAAGCAGTACTGGCAGACCAACCTGGGAATCTGAGCGATCCTCGCGGCCGGCACGCCGGGCCGCGCGTGCTTCCCTCGCGCGCCCGAGCGTGTCGGTATGCACGTGGTGGCGCCGGATCACGCCCGAGCCGGGCTCCGCCGAGCGGTTCTTCGACGGGAACACGAACTGCCAGCCCCACTCGTAGCCCGCGCGCTGGTACTTGCGCGCGAGCGCGTGCGGCAGTCGCACCTCGCTGTAGCCCTCGGCGAGGTCGCGCCGGTGCAGCGCGCACGCGCCCGAGATGCGCCTGCAGCGGCTGCACCAGGTTCTCGGGCAGCATCGTCACGCGGTCCTTGCCGTCCTTCGCGTCGCGCACCAGGCAAGTCAGGAACGCCGTGACCTCCGGCGCGCTAGCGCGCACGATGAAGCCATGCGGAGGCAGGCGTAGAATGTCCACGGCTTACGGAGGCTAACGCCATGTCGGACGCACTTAAGGAACTAGAAAAGAAGGCCAACTCTCTGACGGCTGACGAGCGGGCTCAGCTCGCAGAATTCCTCCTCGAGTCGATCCAAGAGCCGCCAGTCGCAGAGATTGAGGCGGCATGGGATCAGGAGATTAGAGAGCGCGCCGCTGCCTACGACC
>JBAUTZ010000221.1:0-6420 GCA_049582445.1 Burkholderiales bacterium | reverse complement strand
CCCAGCTCGCCGAGCGCGCGCGCGAGCTCGGTCATGCGCGTCTTGAGCGGGCGGCCGTTCCAGAACCCGGTGCGGTACCTGACGTCGACGCCGTAGGCGCTGGTGTCCTGCGAGATGACGAGCAGCTCCTTGACGCCGGCGCGAGCGAGGTTTTCCGCCTCCTGCATCACCTCGCCGATCGGGCGCGACACCAGGTCGCCGCGCATGGACGGGATGATGCAGAACGTGCAGCGGTGGTTGCAGCCCTCCGAGATCTTGAGGTAGGCGTAGTGCCGCGGCGTGAGCTTGATGCCCTGCGGCGGCACCAGGTCGGTATACGGATCGTGCGGGCGGGAAAGCTGGCCATGCACGGCGCGCATCACCGCTTCGGCGTCGTGGGGACCGGTCACCGCGAGAACGCTCGGGTGCGCCGCGCGCACCACGTCGCCCCTGGCGCCGAGGCAGCCGGTAACGATGACCTTGCCGTTCTCGGCGAGGGCCTCGCCGATGGCACCGAGCGACTCGTCGACCGCGGCGTCGATGAAGCCGCAGGTGTTCACGATTACGAGGTCGGCGTCCTCGTAGCTCGCCGAGGTCGCGTAACCCTCCGCGCGCAGTTGCGTGAGGATGCGCTCCGAGTCGACCAGCGCCTTGGGACAGCCCAGCGAGACGAAACCGATCCGGGGCACGGTCGCCGGCCCCGCGCGCCGCGCTTGCTTTCCGGCCATGCTAGGGCTGCTTGTTGGAACCGCCGTCGTCCTTCTTCTGCGCGCCCGGGAACCCGGGGAAGGATAGGCCCGCCAGAACGTTGCGCGCCTGGCTCTGCATCTGCTCCTGGAACTGCGAAAACACCTTCTGGCTCTGCTCCATGTATGCCTGCATGAGGCTCTGCATCGCGGGGCCCTGCAGATTCATGAACTGCGACCAGAGTTCCTGCGAAGCGCGGGGGGTATCCCCGTACATGCGCTGCGACTGCTCCTGCAGCGACTTCTGCATTTCCTGGAAGGCGTGGATGTTCTTTTCCAGATAAGTGCCCATCAACCCCTGCATCGCGTTTCCGTAGAACCGGATCAGTTGCGCGAGCAATTCCGAAGAGAACATCGGCAAGCCGCCCGACTCCTCATCGAGGATGATCTGCAGCAGGATCTGGCGCGTGAGGTCGTCGGTGGTCTTGGCATCGACGACCTGGAAGTCCTCGTGCTTCAGAACCATCTGCTTCACGTCGGCCAGCGTGATGTAGCTGGACGTCTTGGTGTCGTATAGCCGCCGGTTCGGGTACTTCTTTATCAACCGGACCTGGTTTTCCATTCACATCCCCTTAGTACATGTGCTGCCCACCGTTGATGGAGATGTTCGCCCCTGTGACGAACGCCGCCTCTTCCGAGCACAGATAGATGATGAGCCCCGCGACTTCGTCGGGCTTGCCGAGCCGCCCGAGCGGGATTTGCGGCAGGATCTTCGAATCCAGGATCTCCTTGGGTATCGCGGTGACCATCTTGGTGCCGATGTAGCCGGGCGAGATCGTGTTGATCGTCACGCCCTTCTTCGCGACCTCGAGCGCGAGCGCCTTGGTGAAGCCGTGAATGCCTGCCTTGGCCGCGGAGTAGTTGGTCTGCCCGAAAGCGCCCTTCTGGCCGTTCACCGACGACACGTTGATCACGCGGCCCCAGGCTCGCTCGGTCATGCCATCCATGACCTGCTTGGTCATGTTAAAGCATGAATCGAGGTTGGTTCGCATCACGGCGTCCCAATCGGCCTTGGTCATCTTCTTGAACGTCATGTCACGCGTGATCCCGGCGTTGTTGACGAGGATGTCGATGGCGCCGCAGTCCTTGACAATGCGCTCGCACTTCGATGCGCAATCGTCGAAGTCGGCGACGTCGACCGGATAAGCCGCGAAATCGTAGCCGTGGCCCCGCATCTCCTCCAGCCAGGATTTCCACTTCGTATTGGACGGCGAGTAGGTCACCACGACCTTGTAGCCGGCATCGGCCATCTTGGTCGAAATCGATTCCCCGAGCCCGCCCATGCCGCCCGTTACCACCGCCAGCCTTTTGTCCGTCATCTCCTCCTCCTCACCGGTTCGCCCGTCGCCTCTACGTCATGTACATGCCGCCGTTGATGGCGATATTAGCGCCCGTAATATAACCGGCTTCGTCGGATGTCAGGAAGGCGATCAGCGCCGCGATCTCCTCGGGCTTCGCCAGACGTCCCATCGGGATGCCTGCGATGATCTTCTCGAGTACGTCCTTGCGGATGGCCTTGACCATGTCGGTTTCGACGTAGCCCGGCGAAATCGAGTTCACGGTCACGCCCTTGCGCACGACCTCCTGCGCCAGCGCTTTCGCGAAGCCATGGACTCCCGCCTTCGCCGCCGAGTAATTGGTCTGGCCGAACTGCCCTTTCTGGCCGTTCACCGAGGATAGATTCACGACCCGTCCCCAGCCCCGCTCGGTCATGCCGTCGATCACGTGCTTGGTGACGTTGAACGCGCTGTTGAGGTTGGTGTTGATCACCGACAGCCAGTCGGAGGGCGACATCTTCTTCAGCATGTTGTCGCGAACGATGCCCGCGTTGTTCACCAGGATGTCCACCGGTCCGATCTCGGATTCGATCCTGCGCACCATCTCACCGGCCGACTCGTAGTCCGCGACGTCGCCCTCGGCCGCATGCACGTTCTCGAATCCCTCGCCGCGCACGTGCGCGAGCCACGCGTCCTTGCGCTCGTAGCCGGGCAGGCAGTTCGCCACGACTTCGTTGCCGTTCATGCTCGCGAGCTTGCGGCACACCGCCGTGCCAATGCCGCCCATCCCGCCTGTTACAAGTGCCACCCGTTTGGTCATTCTCGTTGCGTTCCTCGATGAATAATGGATGCCTAACGCTCCACGGCGAGCGCGACGCCCATCCCGCCGCCGATGCACAGCGAGGCGAGCCCCTTCTTCGCGTCGCGCTTCTGCATCTCGTGCAGCAGCGTCACCAGGATCCGGCAGCCCGAGGCCCCGATCGGGTGACCGAGCGCGATCGCGCCGCCGTTCACGTTCACTTTCGAGGTGTCCCAGCCCATTTGCCGGTTTACCGCGATCGCCTGCGCCGCGAATGCCTCGTTGATCTCCAGCAGGTCGAGGTCGCCCGGCGCCCACCCGGCGCGCGACAGGCAGCGCTTGGACGCCGGCACGGGTCCCATGCCCATGTATTTCGGGTCCACGCCTGCGGATGCGAACGACTTGATGCGCGCGAGCGGCTTGAGGCCGAGTTCCTTCGCCTTTCGCGCCGAGGCGAGAACTACCACCGCGGCCCCATCGTTGATGCCCGAGGCGTTGCCCGCCGTGACGCTTCCCGCCTTGTCGAAAGCGGGCTTCAGGCTCGCAAGCGCATCCAGGGTGGCACCGTGACGCGGATACTCGTCGTCCGCAAACACCACCGTCCCTTTTCTCGTCTTGATCTCGAAGGGAATGATCTCGTCCGTGAATCTGCCCGCTTTCTGGGCGGACTCGGTCTTGTGCTGCGAGGCGAGCGCGAACTCGTCCTGCTCCTTGCGCGTGACGGCGTATTCCTTGGCGACGTTCTCCGCCGTGACGCCCATGTGGTACTGGTTGTAGACGTCCCACAGGCCGTCGACGATCATCGAGTCGATCATCTTGGCGTCGCCCATTCGATAGCCGTCGCGCGATCCCGGCATGACGTGAGGTGCCAGGCTCATCGACTCCTGTCCCCCCGCCACCACGATGTCGGAATCCCCATTTGCGATCGACTGTGCGCCGAGCATCGCCGCTTTCAGGCCCGAGCCGCACACTTTGTTGATGGTCATCGCCGGAATCATGTCCGGCAGGCCAGCCGCGATCGCCGCCTGGCGCGCCGGATTCTGGCCGCAGCCTGCGGTCAGCACCTGGCCCATGATCACTTCCGAGACCTGCTCCATGGCGACGCCCGCCCGCTCCAGTGCCTTGCGGATGACGTGCGCGCCAAGTTCCGAGGCTGCCGTATGCGCGAGCGCCCCGCCGAATTTGCCGATGGCCGTGCGCGCCGCGCCGACGATAAGGATTTCTTCCATAGAAGATGCCTCCTAGCTGACTGGTTTGAACGCCGTCACCGCCGGCGCCTTCTGCTTCACGTAACGGCCGGGCGCCGGTTCCACCGCCCGGTATTTCCGGTTGCCTTGCTTCGCCGGCGCCTTGCGCATGCCGCCGCCGAACTGCGCCATCCAGCGCGACCATACGGGCCACCAGCTGCCGGGACGCTCCTCGGCGCCGGCCAGCCATGCCTGCGGGTCCGCCGGATACCTCGAGCCGGTCCAGTAGCTGCGCCGGTTCTTCGCCGCCGGGTTGATCACGCCCGCGACGTGGCCGCTCGCGCCGAGCACGAACGTCTTCTCGCCGCCGAGCAAGCCCACCGAGCGGTACGCCGATCGCCAGGGGACGATATGGTCCTCGCGGGTGGCAAGGATGAACGAGGGCAGCTTCACGCGACCCAGATCCACCCGCTCTCCGCAGTTGGTCAGCGCCTCGGGCACCCGCAGCTTGTTCTCGAGATAGGTGTTGCGCACGTAGTAGCAGTACATCGGCCCCGGCAGGTTCGTGCTGTCGGCGTTCCAGTAAAGCAGGTCGAACGCGGCCGGCGAGCCGCCCATCAGGTAGTTGTTGACCACGTATGGCCACACCAGATCGTTGGCTCTCAACGCGGAAAACACGAACGCGAGATCGGATCCCGGCAGCACGCCGCCGCGCCCGATCAGCGCCTCGCGCGCCGCATGGCTCGTTTCGTCGACGAACAGCCCGACCTGTCCGGGCTCGGAGAAATCGAGCATCGTCGTGAGGTAGGTGACGCTCTCGACGAGATCCTCGCCCTTGGCCGCGAGCACCGCCAGCGCGGCGCCGAGCAGCGTGCCGCCCACGCAGAAGCCGAGCGCATTGACGCGATCGCTCGCGGCGATTTCGCGCGCGATGCGCATCGGCAGCAGCACCCCCTTCTCGATGTAGTCGTCCCAGCCGAGGTGGCCGAGCTCCGGGCCCGCGTTGCGCCACGACACCATGAATACGGTGTGACCCTGCTCGACCGCATAGCGCACGAACGAGTTCTCCGGCTGCAGGTCGAGGATGTAGTACTTGTTGATGCACGGCGGCACCATCACCAGCGGACGCTTCGCGACCTTTGGGGTCGAGGCCGCGTACTGGATGAGCTGGATGAGCTCGTTCTCGAAGATCACCTGGCCCGGAGTCGTCGCGAGGTTTCGGCCAAGCTCGAAGGCCGACTCGTCGGTCTGGCTCAGGCGGCCCTTTTGCGCATCCCCGAGCAGATTCGCCAGGCCCCTGGCGAGGCTTTCGCCCTTGGTCTCGAGCGCCTTGCGCAAGGCCTCCGGATTAGTGGCGATGAAATTGGCGGGCGACATGGCGTCGATCCATTGCTTCATCGTGAAACGCACACGGTCCTTGGCACCCGTGTCGAGATCCGCCTTCTCGACGAGATCGTTCAGGTAGCGCGAGGCAAGGAGATACGACTGCCTGACGTAATCGTAGAAGGGGTTCTCGCGCCACTCCCTCGCCAGGAAGCGCCGGTCGCCCGGCTCGGCTTCAGCGACGGGCTTGGCGCCGAGCCCGGCGCTTAGCGACGCCCACAGCTTCGTCTGCTTTTCGATGTACGCAGACTGCGCCGCCGCCAGAAGCGACGGGTCGGCCACACTCCGCAACCACTCGGGCGGAGACCCCGCGGGAGGCGGCGTGGTAAGGAGCCGCATCCAGCCGAGCGTCATATCGTTGCCCGCCTGGGTGATTGCGGCAACGAGGGGATCGGTCGGACCGGGATGGGCGGCCATGCAAGTTCGGTTGACGCGGGCATCGCGGCCCCAATCCGGCGCTGATGCGCTGCCGAAAGCGACCGCTGGAAGCGGAGTTAGAGCCGGATTTTGCGACGCACAATGGCAGTGCGTCAATCGCTGTGCACAGAGTCCGCCCCGTATCAACTAACAAACTGTATTGAAACGCCTTTTATGAGCGTCAGGCGCGCCAGATGAGCGCGGCCATGCGCCCCGTGTTGCGCTCGCGGCGGAACGAATAGAACCGCGTAGCATCCGAATACGCGCAGTAGGTACCGCCGTAGACGCGCCGCACGCCACACGCGGCGAGACGCTGGCGCGCGGCGGCGTACAGGTCGAGCAGCCAGTGACCCGGGCGCGCAACGCGAAACGCGCTCGCAAGCGAAGCATCTCGCTCGAGAAACGCATCGCGTACCTCGCCGCCCACTTCGTAGGCGGCGGGTCCGATCGCCGGACCGAGCCATGCGAGCAGCCGACCGGGCTCGACCTGCATGGCGCCGACCGTCGCCTCGATGACGCCCGCACACAGTCCGCGCCATCCCGCGTGCGCCGCGCCAACCACGCTCGCGGCGTCGTCGACGAGCAGTACCGGCATGCAATCGGCGACGAGCACCGCGCACACCGTGCCGCGC
>JBAUTZ010000220.1:0-8370 GCA_049582445.1 Burkholderiales bacterium | reverse complement strand
TCCAAGACGCTGCCTCTGCCCGACATCGAGGACCTCGCCGACACGCGGCTGGCGCAGAAGATCTCGCAGCTGACGGGCGTCGGGCTGGTGACGATCTCCGGCGGTCAGCGGCCCGCGGTGCGTATCGCACTCAACCCCAAGGCGCTGGCGGCGAACGGCCTGGGCCTCGAGGACGTGCGCACGGCCATCACGAGCGCCAACGTTAACCAGGCCAAGGGCAGCTTCGACGGGCCGGAGCGCGCGTACACCATCGACGCCAACGACCAGATCCATTCGGCGGCGCAGTACCGGGACGTCGTGGTGGCTTATCGTAACGGCGCAGCGGTGCGGCTTTCGGACTTGAGCACCGTCACCGCGGGTGCCGAGAACGCGCGCCTCGCCGCCTGGATGAACGACGTGCCCGCGGTGATTCTCAACGTTCAGCGCCAGCCGGGCGCCAACGTGATCGAGGTCGTCGACCGCATCAAGCGGCTGCTGCCGCAACTGCGCGCGGCGCTGCCGGCCGCGGTAGACGTCGCGCTGCTCACCGACCGCACCACCACCATCCGTGCCTCGGTCAAGGACGTGCAGTTCGAGCTGCTGCTGGCGGTAGCGCTGGTGGTGATGGTGATCTTCCTGTTCCTGCGCAGCGCCGCGGGGACCGTGATCCCGAGCATCGCGGTGCCGCTGTCGCTGGTCGGAACCTTCGGCGTCATGTACCTCGCCGGCTTCAGCATCAACAACCTCACCCTGATGGCGCTCACCATCGCCACCGGCTTCGTCGTAGACGACGCGATCGTGATGATCGAGAACATCGCGCGCTACATCGAGCAGGGGATGGCGCCGCGCGAGGCCGCGCTCAAGGGCTCGGAGCAGATCGGCTTCACCATCATCTCGCTCACCTTCTCCCTGATCGCGGTGCTGATCCCGCTACTGTTCATGGGCGACGTGGTGGGGAGGCTGTTCCGCGAGTTCGCCATCACCCTGGCAGTGGCGATCCTGATCTCGGCACTGGTGTCGCTCACGCTCACGCCGATGATGTGCGCGCGCCTGCTGCGCCACGTGCCCGAGGCCGAGCAGAGCCCCTTTTACCGCGCGAGCGGCAGGTGGTTCGACGGGGTGATCGCGCGCTACGGCAGGATGCTCGACTGGGTGCTCGACCGACAGGGCGCGACGCTGCTGGTTGCCCTCGGCACGCTGGTGCTCACGGCGCTGCTGTATCTCTACGTGCCGAAGGGCTTCTTTCCGGTGCAGGACACCGGGCTGATCCAGGGCATCTCCGAGGCGCCGCAATCGGTCTCCTTTCCGGCCATGGCCGAGCGCCAGCAGGCGCTGGCCAAGGCGGTCCTCGCGGATCCTGCGGTCGAGAGCCTGTCCTCCTTCATCGGCGTGGACGGCACCAACACCACCCTCAACAGCGGGCGCATGCTGATCAACCTGAAGCCGCTGGCGCAGCGCGGCGTCAACGCGAGCGAGGTGATCCTCCGCCTGCAGGCCCGGCTGGCGCGCGTGCCGGGAATCCGGCTCTACATGCAGCCGGTGCAGGACCTGACCATCGAGGATCGGATCAGCCGCACGCAGTACCAGTTCACTCTCGAGACCGCGGACCCGGCCGAGCTGTCGCTGTGGACCGGCAAGCTGGTCGAGCGCCTGTCGCAGCTGCCGCAACTCTCTAACGTCGCCTCGGACCTTCAGGATCAGGGCCTGCAGGCCTTCCTCGCGATCGACCGCGATACGGCCGGGCGCCTGGGCGTCACTCCGGCGGCGATCGACAACGTGCTCTACGACGCTTTCGGCCAGCGCCTCGTCTCCACCATCTTCACCCAGTCGAACCAGTACCGAGTGGTGCTCGAGGTGCAGCCGGAATTCCGCCGCGGGCCGCAGGCCTTGGCCGGCCTGTACGTCCCGTCCTCCACCGGCGGCCAGGTCCCGCTAAGCGCACTGACGCGAACCACGGAAAGGCCCGCCTCGCTGGTGATCAACCATCTCGGGCAGTTTCCGGCGGCGACGGTGTCTTTCGACGTCGCGCCCGGCGCCTCGCTCGGCAGCGCGGCGGACGCGATCGAGCGCGCCGAGCAAGAGCTCGGCATGCCCGCCTCGGTGCGCACCAGCTTCCAGGGCGCCGCGCTCGCGTTCCGTGCCTCGCTCGCCAACGAGCTGCTGCTCATCCTGGCAGCGATCGTCACCATGTACCTCGTGCTGGGGGTGCTGTACGAGAGCTACATCCACCCGATCACCATCCTCTCGACGCTTCCCTCCGCGGGCGTCGGCGCGCTGCTCGCCCTGCTCATCGCGCGTACCGACCTCGGCGTGATCGGCATCATCGGCATCATCCTGCTGATCGGCATCGTGAAGAAGAACGCCATCATGATGATCGACTTCGCTCTGGACGCCGAGCGCCGCGAGGGCAAGAGCCCGCGCGAGGCGATCCACCAGGCCTGCCTGCTGCGCTTCCGTCCGATCCTGATGACCACCATGGCAGCGCTGCTAAGCGCGCTGCCGCTGATGCTGGGTACCGGCGTCGGCTCGGAGCTGCGCCATCCGCTGGGCATCACCATGGTAGGGGGACTGATCTTCAGCCAGGTGCTCACGCTGTTCACGACGCCGGTGATCTACCTCGCGTTCGATCGCCTTGCGCGTCGCGTCGACGCAGCTGCTGCCGGAGCGGGGGCGGCATGAACTTCTCCGAGCCGTTCATCCGCCGGCCCGTGGCCACCACACTTCTTACCGCGGGGCTCGCCCTCTCGGGCATCGTCGCCTTCACGCTGCTTCCGGTGGCGCCGCTGCCGCAGGTGGATTTCCCGACCATATCGGTGCAGGCGAGCCTCCCCGGCGCGAGCCCCGAGACGATGGCGGCCACCGTCGCGACGCCGCTCGAGCGCGCCCTCGGGCGCATTGCCGGCGTCACCGAGATCACCTCGAGCAGCTCGATCGGCTCGACGCGCGTGACGCTGCAGTTCGAACTCGACCGCGACATCAACGGCGCCGCGCGCGACGTGCAGGCGGCGATCAACGCGGCGCGCAGCCTTCTGCCCACGGGCCTGCCGAGCAATCCCACCTACCGCAAAGTGAACCCGGCCGACGCGCCGATCATGATCCTGGCGCTCACCTCCAGCACGCTGGACCGGGGCCAGATGTACGACGCCGCGTCTACCATACTGGCGCAGAAGCTGTCGCAGATCAGCGGCATCGGCCAGGTCGCGGTGGGCGGCAGCTCGCTGCCAGCGGTGCGCGTCGAGCTGAATCCGAACGCGCTCAGCAAGTACGGAATCAGCCTGAGCCACGTGCGCAGCACCCTCGCCGCGGCCAACGCCAACCGGCCCAAGGGCGTCGTGGAGGAGGGCGACCGGCAGTGGCAGATCTACGCCGACGACCAGGCGACGCAGGCGCGGCAGTACCGGCCGCTCGTGGTGGCCTGGCAGAACGGCGCTCCGGTTCGTCTGTCCGACGTCGCGGACGTGGTCGATTCGGTCGAGAACGTGCGCAATGCCGGGCTCGCCAACGGCAAGCCCTCGGTGCTGGTGATCCTGTACAAGCAGCCCGGCGCCAACATCATCGAGACCACCGACCGCGTACGCGAGGCGCTGCCGCAGCTCGAGGCGTCAATCCCGGCGGCGATCAACGTCGATGTCGTGCTGGAGCGCACCTCCACCATCCGCGCCTCGCTGCACGAGGTGGAGCGCACGCTCCTGATCGCGATGGGCCTGGTGATCCTGGTCGTATTCGCGTTCCTGCGCAACCCGCGCACCACGCTGATCCCGGCGATCGCCGTGCCGGTGTCGCTGGTCGGAACCTTCGGCGTGATGTACCTGTGCGGCTACAGCCTCGACAACCTGTCGCTGATGGCGCTCACCATCGCCACCGGGTTCGTGGTCGACGATGCAATCGTGGTGCTGGAGAACGCCACCCGCCACATCGAGCGGGGCGTGGCGCCGTTCGAGGCCGCGCTGCGCGGCGCGCGCGAAGTTGGCTTCACCGTGCTGTCGATGAGCCTGTCGCTGATCGCGGTGTTCATCCCGATCCTGCTGATGGGCGGCATCGTCGGCCGGCTGTTCCGCGAGTTCGCGGTCACGCTGTCGGTGGCGATCGGAATATCGCTTGTGGTCTCGCTCACGCTCACCCCGATGATGTGCGCGCGCCTGCTCAAGCCGGACGACCACGCGCACCGAGGGCGTCTGTACCTGGCGGGCGAGCGGGCGTTCGAATGGGTGCTCGGGCACTACCGGACCAGCCTCGCCTGGGCGCTGCGCCACCCGCGCGTCGTCATGCTGACGCTGGCGGCGACCGTCGGGCTGAACGTCTACCTCTACGTGATCGTGCCGAAGGGGTTCTTCCCCGAGCAGGACACCGGTCGCCTGATTGGCTCGATCCAGGCCGATCAGGCGATCTCGTTCCAGGCGATGCAGAAGAAGCTCTCGGACTTCATGAGCATCATCCGCAGCGACCCGGCGGTCGAAAACGTAGTCGGCTTCACCGGCGGCGGCCGCGTCAACTCCGGCTTCATGTTCATCTCGCTCAAGCCGCTCGGGCCGCGCAAGCTCTCCGCGGCGCAGATCATCACGCGCTTGCGCGGCAAGCTGGCGCACGAGCCTGGCGCGCGCCTGTTCCTGGTGCCGGTGCAGGACATCCGCGTCGGCGGCCGCCAGGGCAACGCGGCCTACCAGTTCACGCTGCAGGCCGACGACCTCGCCGCACTGCGCACCTGGACTCCGCGCCTGCAGCGCGCGCTCGCCGACGTGCCCCAGGTGGTCGACGTCAACAGCGACCAGGAGGTGAAGGCGCTGCAAACCTCGCTCACCATCGACCGCGACGCGGCGGCGCGCCTGGGACTGACGCCCAAGGACATCGACACCGCGCTGAACCTCGCCTTCGGACAGGCTCAGGTGTCGACCATCTACGCCCCGCTCAACCAGTACCACGTGGTAATGGAGGTCGCGCCGCAATACTGGCAGAGCCCGGAGGCGCTAAATGGCGTATACCTGATCCCCGCGTCCGGCGGGCTGGTTCCGCTCGCCGCCATCGCCCGCTGGGCGCCGACCAATACTTCGCTGTCGGTCAATCACCAGGGCCAGTTCGCCGCAGCGACGATCTCCTTCAACCTGCCTACCGGGGTGTCGCTGTCGCAGGCAACGCGTGCGATCGAGGACACGATGGGGCGCATCGGCGTGCCCTCGAACATCCACGGCAGCTTCCAGGGCACGGCGCGCGCCTTCCAGGCCTCGCTGGAGAGTCAGCCCTGGCTGATACTGGCCGCACTGGTGACGGTCTACATCGTGCTCGGCGTGCTCTACGAAAGCTACGTGCACCCGATCACCATCCTGTCCACCCTGCCCTCGGCCGGCGTCGGCGCGGTGCTCGCGCTGCTCGCGTTCCGCACCGAGTTCAGCATCATCGCGCTGATCGGGGTGATCCTGCTCATCGGCATCGTCAAGAAGAACGCGATCATGATGATCGATTTCGCCGTCGAGACTGAGCGCGTGCGCGGCACGCCGCCGCGGGAAGCGATCTTCGAGGCTTGCCTGATGCGCTTCCTTCCGATCATGATGACCACCATGGCCGCCATGCTCGGCGCGCTGCCGCTCGCGCTCGGCAGCGGCTACGGCGCCGAGCTGCGCCGGCCGCTCGGGCTGTCGATCATCGGCGGCCTGATGGTCAGCCAGTTGCTCACCCTGTACACGACGCCGGTCATGTATCTGTACCTCGACCGCCTGCGCCTGTGGTGCCTGCGCAAGTGGCGCGCCACGCGGCTCGGTCGGGCGGGATCCGTGGCGAGCGAGGTGCAGTGAACGCGCGCATTGCCCTTGCCGCGATCGCCTGCGCCGTACTCGGCGGCTGCATGGTCGGCCCGGACTACGAGCGTCCGAGCGTCGAGGTCCCCGCCGCCTACAAAGAGGCCAGCGGCTGGCGGCCGGCGCAACCGCAGGACGACGCGCCGCGCGGCAGCTGGTGGACCATCTTCGGCGACCGGCAACTCGATGCGCTGCTCGAACAGGTCGACGTCTCGAACCAGAACTTGCGCCTGGCGGAAGCCCAGTATCGCGAAGCGCGGGCCCTGGTTCGGCAGGCGCGCTCGGCATTCTTCCCGACGGTATCCGGGGCGGTGTCGGTCACGCGCAGCCGCGCGCCCGTGGTCGGCATCGAGTCGACCAGCCACGTGCTGTCGCTGGATGCATCCTGGGAGGCGGACTTGTGGGGCCGCATCGGCCGCACGGTGGAGGCGAGTGTGGCGAACGCTCAGGCGAGCGCCGCCGACCTTGCGGCGGCACGCCTTTCGGCGCAGTCCGAGCTCGCGAGCGACTACTTCCAGCTGCGTGTGGTCGACGTGGCAAAGCAGCTGCTCGACGATACGGCCTCCGCCTACAGCAGGTCGCTCGAGCTGACGCAGAACCGCTACGCGGTCGGCGTCGCGGGCAAGGTCGACGTGGTCCTGGCGCAGGCGCAGCTGAAGAGCACGCTGGCGCAGGCGATCGACCTGGGAGTGCAGCGAGCGGCGCTCGAGCATGCGATCGCGGTTCTCGTGGGCAAGCCGCCGGCGCAGTTCGCGCTTCCTCCGGAGTCGATGGCCATCGCGATGCCGCCGGTGCCCGCGGGCCTGCCCTCGCAGCTCCTGGAGCGCCGCCCGGACATCGCCGCGGCCGAGCGACGCGTTGCCGCGGCCAATGCGGAGATCGGCGTGGCCAAGTCAGCGTTTTTCCCGGCGCTCACCATCCCGGCGAGCGCTGGCTTCCAGAGCCTCAGCCTCGGGGACTGGCTGAGCGCGCCGAGCCGATTCTGGGCCGTGGGACCGGTGCTCGCCCAGACCCTGTTCGACGCGGGGCTGCGCCAGGCCTTGACCGACCAGGCGATCGCGGCCTACGACGCGAACGTCGCGGCTTACCGCCAGACCGTGCTGAACGCGTTCCAGGCCGTCGAAGACAATCTCGCCGCCTTGCGCATCCTGGAGGAGGAGGCCAAGGTGCAGGACGAGGCGGTGCAGGCCTTGCGCCAGTCGGTGCTGCTCACCACCAACCAATACAAGGCCGGCACCGTCAGCTATCTCGGGGTGGTCACGGTGCAGGCCGCGCAGCTCTCGAACGAGCGCACGGCGGTAACGATCCTGGGCCAGCGCCTGCTCGCCACGGTGGCGCTGATCAAGGCGCTCGGCGGTGGCTGGCAGGGTCTCCCGCCGGACGCCGCCTCAGCGGGCGCCCCCGGGTCCTAGCGCGACGTCCCACAGCTCTCGCACGGCACTCGCGTGCAAGGCCACTTGCTCCGCCGGGACGCGCGCATATTGCGCCCCGCTGAGGCGCAAGGCGTGCTGCACGCGGCGGAATTCGCGATAGGCCTCTTGTCCCCGCTGCGCGAGCTCTGGCGGGATGAGGCTCAGCTCGCCCGCGATGCCAAGCAACGCGATGTTGCCCAGGTTTGCGGTGAGCCGCGGATGGCGGTGCGCGTGCGCCAGCACGAGGAACTGGACGACAAACTCGAGATCGATCATGCCACCCGCGTCGTGCTTGACGTCGAAGAGATCGGACCGGTTCGGGTGCGCATCGTGCATCCTGCGCCGCATGGCGAGCACCTCCTGTGCCAGCGCCCCCGGCTCGCGGCTGCGTCGCAGGATCTTCTCGCGCAGGGTTTCGAAGGCTCCGCCGATGGCGGCGTCGCCGGCGCAGAAGCGCGCCCGCGTCAGCGCCTGGTGCTCCCACACCCAGGCCTGTTTCTCCTGGTACTCCTCGAAGGCGGCGACGGACGACACGAGCAGGCCCGAGGCGCCGCTCGGCCGCAGGCGCAGGTCGGTGGCGTACAGGACCCCCGCCGAGGTGCGGGTGGTGAGCCAGTTGTTGATGCGGCCGGCGAGCCGCCCATACACCTCCTGCGCCTGCTCGTGCGGATCGTCGTACAGGAAGATGATGTCGAGGTCCGAGGCGTAGCCGAGCTCCTTGCCTCCCAGCTTGCCGTAGCCGATCACCGCGAAACGCGGCGGACCTTCGCGGTGCCGGCGCAGCTGGCTCCAGGCAAGCTCGAGGGTTGCGCCAAGCGTGATGTCGGCGAGCGCGGAGAGATGGTCCGCGAGGCGCTCCACGCTGAGCAGCCCGGCCAGGTCCTGCGCAAGGAGCCGGAACACCTGCGCCTGCTGCTGCTCGCGAAGCAGGTTCATCTGCGATTCGGTGTCGCCGGCGCGCGCAGCGAGTTGCGCGCCGAGCTGGCGCGAGAACGCGGGCCAGTCCGGTGGCGCGTACAACACACGGTCGTCGAGCAGCTCATCGAGCAGCACCGGGTGGCGCGTTACGAATTCCGCCGCCCAGCTCGAGGCAGAGACGATTCGCGCGATGCGCTCCAGCGCCTCGGGGTGCTCGGCGAGCAACGCGAGATAGGCCGCGCGGCGCGCGATCGCTTCGACCAGGTCCAGGC
>JBAUTZ010000219.1:0-6281 GCA_049582445.1 Burkholderiales bacterium | reverse complement strand
AGCGTCATGAACAGCGACATCGCGCCGATGGCGATCATGCCGCCGAGGTAGTACAGCACGTGCACCAGGGTGAAGCGCGGCCGCTCGTGCTCGGGCTGCCGCTCGGCCGACAGGAACGCGATCAGCTCGCCGGCCTGGTCGGCGCTCAGGATCCCCTTCAGCACCGCCTCGTGCAGGCGCTTGCGGTCGTTCGCGTCCATGCCCGGATCATACCGTCCGGCGCTCCCGGCCGCCGCAACGCGGCGATTTGCACAGCCTAGGTTTGCGAATCGATCCGGTCCCAGTCGATGCGCGGATCGGCCGTTTTCACCAGGGCTTCGCGCACCCAGGCCGCGTGCACCTGCTCTTCCTGCGCCATCTCGCTCGCTAGGTCGCGCAGGCGCGGGTCGGTCGCTTCGTCCTGGACGTGCTCGAAGAACGCCTGCGCGCGCAACTCGGCGGCGAGCGCGATTTCGAGCGCGTCGCTCGGCGTCATGAGCCGGAATACGAGGTCGTGCGCCGCGCTTTCGGGCGCCCCGGTGTCGATCCAGGCGTAGTCCCCGGGTGCGAGCCGCGGCAGCGTCATGCCTTGCGTTTCCTTTTCCAGCTCCGACGCGTGCCGGCCTTCGAACGCCGCCAGCTCGTCGAACAGCGTCGCTGCCGCGTCGTTGCCCTCGTCGGCCATGCGCTCGGCGAACTCGCGGTAGCGCGCAGCCGCTTCGTGCTCGATGGCCAGCGCGTGCGCGTACAGCTCGGGCACGCCCCGAATCGTCTTCGTGTCGCTCATGGCCGCCTCCTCAGGTGCCAAGTTTCCGCGCGCCGCGGGAGGACGGCTTGATCGATGTCAAACGGCCCGCGCTTCTCCGTGCAGCGGCGCCTGCTCGACGCCGACCTGGTACAGAACTTCCCAGTCCAGGCGCGGGTCCGGCTCGCCGCGCAGGGCGCGCTCGATCTCGGCCACGCGCCGGTGCTCCTCCAGCGCCATCTCGACCGCCAGCCTGATTCCCTCCGGGTCGCGCATGCGCGTGGCGGCCGTGAGGAAGAACTCGCCCGCGCGCCGCTCGGCCGCGCAGGCGAGCATCAGCGCGTCGCGCGGGGTTTGCGGCATCAGGGGGAACGTGACCTCCATGTAAGCGGGCGACGAGGTAAAGAACCACGCGTACTGCCACGGCGAAATCTCGGGCAGAGCGACGCCCGCGGCGCTGCGCTGCAGGGACTCGAGATGGCGGCGCTCGCTATGCTCGAGCTTGCGGAATACGCGCTCCACCCGGTCGATGCCGAGATCGCGCATCCAGTCGGCGAATTGGCGGTAACGCGACAAGGCCTCGCGCTCGATGGCGAGCGCATGGGCGAAGAGTTCGGCCGCTGATGCGGGAATGAGTTGCTGGCCCATAGGAGTTCTCCTTTCGAGAACGACGAGTAAAGCTATGAGCCGGAAATGTAGAGAGAGTTTCTTAAACTATTATTAACTTCGCGCGAAAAAGCATCGCGCACTGTCGTCGAACGGCGACTCGCGCGATCGGGCCGCTAGAACGAATAGCTCAGGCCGAGCATCTTGTTGCGATGAACGACGATCACTCCGATCGCAAGCGTCGAGCCCTGCCAGGCCAGGCGGTACTTCGGCGGCAGGAGATAGGTGATGACCGCATGTCCTGCGGCCATCGCGAGGAAGTAGTTGCGCACCTTGACGTCGCTCGGATGATCGCCGAGCAAGGGGTTCTGCTCGTGGTATCCGGGATGGTTCCTGATGTCGAGCGTCTGCCGGTAATCCGCCACGGCCACGACCATGAACGCGGCCTCCAGCGCGATGTCGCGGGTGGAGAATGGTTCTGCCGCGGCCGCGGTCCCCGCCACGAGCGGGGCGATCGCCACCAATGCCCGCGCGAGCATCTTCCGGGCGTCCCACCTGCGACCCGGCGAGCGCACGCGCGTCGACCGCGAAATCCTCGAGTTTTCCATTGCTTGTCAGGCCAGCGCCGATTTGTCCGGGCGTAGTGTGCCAGAGCCGCCCGACGAGCGCTCCGCGCACGACCAGCCTTGACAAAACCTAACCCGGCGCCCCGGCAAGAAGGAGCCAGGCGCCCCACGCGACGAGCGCCGCGCCGACCGCACGATCGAACCTGCGTCCTACCGGAAGCAGGCGCTCCGAGAGCACGTAGATCGAGATTGCCGCCGCCCATGCGAAGCTCATCGCGCCGGCGACGAACAGCACCGTCATCACCAGCCAGCAGCAGCCCACGCACCAAGCCGCATAGCGCAGGCCCATCGTGAACGCGCCCCACACGCCGTCGCGCCAGTCGTTCATCATGAATCCGAGCGGCGAGCGGCAGCGGGTCACGCAGCTCGACTTCGCCGGCGACCACTGCCAGGCCCCCGCAGCGACGAGCAGCGCGCCGGCGATCGGTGAGCTGGCAAGGCGCATGTCAGCGGTGACGAGCCCGGCCTGCTGCAGTCCCCAGTGCGCGAGCGCATAGGCGCCTCCTGCCGCGGCCCACGCACCGAGGTAGCCGGCGAGATAGGCCCACGAGGCGGGCGGGAACTTCGACATGCGCGCGTGCAGAAGGTAGGACGGCGCCGCCGCGGGCGCCATCATCGCGGTCATCATCGCGGCCCACATCGACGCGAGCATGCCGAGGCTCATCTGCATGCCCGGCATCGCGGCGTGCATCGACATCTCGCGGCCGACCTGTACGAACCAGGCCCAGGCCACCAGCCCGACGACGGTGATCGACGCGAGCGGCAGCGCGCGGCCGTTCATGAGGCGCACTGATACGGCGAGAAGAATCCCTTCTTTTCGGAGAAATCCCAAGTCATTGCCGATTGTAGGATTTCGGCGCAGTCGCTGGCTAGAGTAGAATTCCTTTCCTAAACCAGCATTTATCCCTGAATGGCCGCTCCCGCAAGAAAACCCCAGCAAGCCCCTTCCTCGTCCAATTTCATCCGCCAGATCGTCGAGCGCGACCTCGAGAACGGCAAGCATCGGAGCATACGCACGAGATTTCCGCCCGAGCCGAACGGTTATCTCCACTTCGGGCACGCCAAGTCGATCTGCCTTAATTTCGGCCTCGCCGGGCAGTACGGCGGGGTGTGCCACCTGCGCTTCGACGACACGAACCCGACCAAGGAAGAGCAGGAATACGTCGACTCGATCATCGACGCGGTGAAGTGGCTGGGTTTCGACTGGGGCGTGCACCAGTACTTCGCCTCCGACTATTTCGAGCGCTTCTACCGCTTCGCCGAGAACCTGGTCGAGCGCGGCCTCGCCTACGTCGACTCGCTGTCGGCCGACGAGATCCGGGTGCTGCGCGGCACCCTCACCGAGCACGGCCAGAGCAGCCCCTGGCGCGAGCGCCCGGTCGAGGAGAACCTGCGGCTGCTGAAGGAGATGCGCGACGGCAAGCACCCCGACGGCGCCATGGTGCTGCGCGCCAAGATCGACATGAAGTCGCCCAACTTCAACCTGCGCGATCCGGTGATGTACCGCATCCGCCACGCCGAGCACCACCGCACCGGGCGCAAGTGGTGCATCTACCCGACCTACGACTGGGCGCACGGCGTCTCGGACGCCATCGAGCGCATCACGCACTCGATCTGCACGCTCGAGTTCGAGGACCACCGGCCGCTGTACGACTGGTTCAACGAGCGGCTCGCGGAAGGCGAGCTGCTCGAGCGGCCGCTGCCGCAGCAGATCGAGTTCGCGCGCCTGAACCTGACCAACGTGCTGCTTTCCAAGAGAAAACTGATCCAGCTGGTCGAAGAGCACCACGTCGACGGGTGGGACGACCCGCGCATGCCGACGCTCGCCGGCGCGCGGCGCCGCGGCTACACCCCGGAGGGCTTCCGCGCCTTCGCCGAGAGGATCGGCGTGGCCAAGGCCGACTCGTGGATCGACTTCTCGATTCTCGAGGACTGCATGCGCGAGCACCTGAACGAGGTCGCGCCGCGCCGAATGGCGGTGCTCGACCCGGTGAAACTGGTGATCGACAACTATCCCGAGGACCGGGAAGAGCCCTGCGAGGTGCCCAACCACCCGCAGAAGCCCGACTGGGGCAGGCGCCAGGTGCCGTTCGCGCGCGAGCTGTGGATCGAGCGCGAGGACTACGCCGAGAAGCCGCCCAAGGGCTACTTCCGCCTGGCGCCGGGCGCCGAGGTGCGGCTGCGCTACGCCTACGTGGTGAAATGCATCGGCATGGAGAACGGCGTCGTGCACTGCACTTACCATCCCGACTCGAAATCGGGCACGGCCGGCGCCGACCGCTACAAGGTCAAGGGCAACATCCACTGGGTGAGCGCGAAGCACGCGTTCCCGGCCGAAGTGCGCCTCTACGATCGCCTGTTCGGCGCGCCGCAGCCCGAGGGGATCGAGCACCTCAACGCCGAATCGAAGAAAGTCATCACCGCCCGGCTCGAGCCCGCGCTCGAGGCTGCGCAGCCCGAGGAACGCTTCCAGTTCGAGCGCCACGGCTACTTCGTCGCCGACCGCGTCGACGCGCACGCGTTCAACCGCACGGTTACACTACGCGACTCCTGGCAAAAATGACATGACCCGACGAACCATCGACATCGACGCCGCCAGGAAGCTGGTGGATGAAATCTCCGAGAACCTTTCCTCGCTGCCCGCGGAAAGCACCCGCCGGGCGGAGCTGCGCGCCGAGGTGGAAGCGCTGCGCGCGCTGCTCGATCGCGGAGACGCGGAGCACCCGGAGATCGAGGACCGCATGCGGTCGGTGCACGGGATGTTCGAGCACGCGAAGGAAGAGCTGCAGGCCGAGGGCCTGCGCGCCGGGATGTTCCTCAGCGCCATCGGCCGCATGATCGGCCTGGACTGACGCGCCTCAGGCGAACGAGAGATCGGGCTCGAGGCCGAGCAGGAAGCGCCCGACCGTCTCGAAGTGGGCGCGGCGGCCCTGCAGCTGCTGCGCGACGGTGTGCAGGTCGCGGAAGCGCCGCTCGAAGGCGTTGCGCTCGAAGATCGCGGTGGCGCCCGCGGCATGATAGGCCGCGTCGCCGACCGCCACGGCCTCCCTCAGCGCCTGGCTGCCCGCGAGCCGGATCTGCATGCGCCGCTCGAGGGTAAGCGCGTTGCTGCGCTCGACCTCGCGCCACACCTCCGCCAGCGTTCCCGCCAGGTACATGCGCGCCGCGCGCAGCCGCCCCTCGGCCTGCGCCAGGTCGGTCTGAAACAGCGCGCTCTCGCGCAGCTGGTTCTTGTAGCCACGCGGCGTCTTCTCCAGTGCGAGCTCCACCAGCGAGTCGAGCAGCGCCCGCGCCACGCCGAGCGCGACGCTCGCGAACGCGGCGGCGAACATCGACGAGGTGGGCAGCGCGTAGAGCGGCCCCTGGCAGCGGCGCTCGGAAAAGTCGTCGCGCGCGACGCTGTAGGCCGCCGGCACGAACAGGTCCTTTACCGTGTAGGCGTCGCTCGCCGTGCCGCGCAGACCGATCACCTGCCAGATGTCCGCCATCTTCGCCTGGTCGGCCGGAAACAGCATGGTGCGCCCGCGGTCGCTCCCCTCGATCGTGCAGTAGCCGCCGAGCCAGGTGGCGTGGCGGCCGCCGCTGGCGAAGGCGAACGAGCCGTTCACGCGGTAGCCGCCGTCGACTTCCTGCGCGCGGGCGTTCGGGCCGGGCCCCCAGGCGAGGACCGCGCGCGGGTCGCGCGCGAACATCGCCTCGGCCACCGCCGGGTCGACGAAGGCGGAGACCATGGAGCACACCGCGGTCTGGGCCAGGCACCACGCGGTGCTCGCGTCGCGCCGGGCGATCTCCTCGATGATCGCGACGAAGCTCAGGGGATCGGTCTCGCTGCCGCCGCAGGCTTTCGGCAGCAGCAGCCTGAACCAGCCGCCCGCGTACAGCGCGTCGAGCAAGTCTTCGGGGAGGCGCCGGTCGCTCTCGATGCGCTCGGCCGATTCCGCGACGAGCGAAGTGAGCCGCGCGAGCTCGCTCACAATCTGTCCGCGTGCGGCCGCGCCACCTGCGTGGCGTCGTAGCCGGGCGCGTAGTCGGTGTTGCTCTGTGCCGGATTGCGGTTGACCAGCGGACGGGCGTACAGAGGATGGCGCATGCTGCGCACTTCGTGCTCGAGGCGGAACAGCAGCTCGCCGCCCACCGGGTCGACCAGGTCGACGAAGCGGTACTGGTGCTGGTCGCTTTCCTCGGTGACCAGGCCGCGCGAGGCGAGCTTGCGGTGCGGGCCGGAGAAATCCGCGATGTACACCTGGACGTGGTGGCCGTCGTACTCGGGCAGCGGGCCGTCGGTCTCGCGGTACACCAGCTCCTGTCCGGGACCGGCCGGCACG
>JBAUTZ010000218.1:0-2042 GCA_049582445.1 Burkholderiales bacterium | reverse complement strand
CAGGCTCGGAGAACATCGGCAACATCCTCATGGGCGGCGCCGGCGGCGACCGCATCGAGGGCGGCGGCTGGACCGATCACGCGGCGGCATACTGGGAGTGGGAATACCTCGGCCGGCCGATGGGCCTGGGCGACGACAAGATTTACGGCGGCGCGGGCGACGACCAGATCTGGGGCGAGAGCGAGGCGACGCAGGGGGCGCTAAGCGACGCGGCGCAAACCCCCACGGGGATCACCGGCGACTGGCTCACCGGCGGCGGCGGCTCGGACCGGATGTACGGCAGCGCGGGCGACGACGTGATGCTCGGCGGCATCGGCGAGGACACGTTAGTGGGCGGCGCCGGGATGGACGTCCTGCTGGGAGACGACGATTTCCAGATACGCCCGGATGGCAACTACTGGCGCGTCGTGCATCCGAACTTCGACGATTCGACACCGGGTTATGGCGGGTTCGAACTGGGGCTCTTTCCGGTGGTCAACGCCACCGACTCCGCGCCGGACCTCGTCTGGGTGATCAGCGGCGATCCCTATTTCACCTACTACAGGAACGGTGGCAGCTCCGACGTCCTGATCGGTGGCGCGGGGCGCGACATCCTGATCGGGCAGGCAGGCGACGACACGCTCTACGGCGGTTTGGACGACGACATCCTCGCGGGCTGGGAGGGGGACGACGAGCTCGTGGGCGGCGCGGGCGACGACCTGATGGCGGGCGACTTCGGACGCTACGAGCAGATGAACCAGCGTGCGGTCCCCGGGACTTTGCTCGTGACGCCGGGAGTGCTCGGCTCGCCCGGCGCCTACGGCCAGCAAGTGGATCTTCGCGGCAACGACCTGCTCGATGGCGGCGCAGGAAACGACGTGCTCTACGGCGAGGGGGGCGCCGACTCGGTGCTCGGCGGGGACGGCGACGATGTGCTCTACGGCGATGCCGCATACCTGCCGCAAGACCTGCACGGCAACGACAACCTCGACGGTGGAGCGGGCGACGACTTCCTGGACGCCGGTACGGGCGACGACACGCTGGATGGCGGTGCGGGCGACGACGAACTCCACGGCGGAGCCGGCAACGACCGGCTCGAGGGCGGCAGCGGCGACGACGTGCTCGCGGGCGACTCGGGCGACGACCGGCTGCGTGGCGGCGACGACGCCGACTCCCTGTACGGCGGCGACGGAGCGGATGAGCTGCGAGCGGACTCGGGCGACGACAGGCTCGATGGCGGCGAAGGCGACGACGTCCTCCTCGGTGGTGCGGGCGACGACCTCCTCGACGGAGGCGAGGGCAACGACCTGCTCAACGCCGGCGATGGCGACGACACGCTGGTCGGTGGCGAGGGAGACGATCTTTACCTCCTCGGCTTTGGCGATGGCCGGGACTTCATCGAGGATTCGGAAGGCGCGAATCGCATCCGCTTCGCCTCGGGCATCCTGCCGGAGGATCTGCGTCTTTCGCTGGATGGCGATGAGCTTACCGCGACGCTCGCTTACAGCGCGATCGGCGACGCAGTGTCGATCGACGTAGCCGAATTCCGCTTGAGCGGCATCGACTTCGCGGACGGCAGCACGTGGACCGGGAAGCAGCTCATCGACGCACTGCCTGCACTCGTCACGCGCGGCTCGAGCGGCAATGAAACGCTCGAAGGCCATCCCACATTGAAAAACGAACTGCTCGGCGGCGCAGGTGACGATGCGCTCGTGGGCGGTGCTTACGACGACCTGCTCGACGGCGGCGAGGGCAGCGACGCGGCCGACGGCCGTGGCGGCTCGGATAGCTACCGCTACGCCGGCACCGAATCCGGCATCGACCGGATCGAGGATTCCGGCATCGACGCGCTCGCCTACCTCGACGCCTACTACGGAGCGCTCGGCATCGCCGACTGGCGGGCGCGCGGCGCGCACGGCGGCAGGTACCGCGTGGTGCAGCAGGCCGAGCGCTGGACCTTCGACGTCTACTACGACACCTATGAGGAAGCGCTTGCCGAGAACCCGGACGCGCAGATCGACTTCCTCGAGCCGCTGCCGTCGCTTGCGCCGCCCGTGCGGCGC
>JBAUTZ010000217.1:0-3972 GCA_049582445.1 Burkholderiales bacterium | reverse complement strand
AGGATCATCACCGACTCGCGCATGGTGTCGCGCAGGATCGCCCACCAGTCCCGCGCCCGCCACATGCGGTAGATCACTATCGCAAGCAGCACGCACAGTGCCGCGCCCACGCCCGCGGCCTCGGAGGGCGTCGCCACACCGCCGTACAGAACGTAAATCACGCCGACGATGATGGCGAGGAAGGGCGCGATCTTCGGAATCGATTGGAACTTCTCGCGCCAGCTGTAGCGGAAGTCCGCTGCGTGGGTGCGGAATCCGCGCTTCCAGATGATGAACAGGGTCCACAGGATGAACAGGCCCGTGAGCAGCAGGCCGGGGAGCACACCGGCGAGAAACAGCCGTCCGATCGAGGTCTCGGTGGCGATGCCGTAGAGGATGAAGGTGATCGAAGGCGGGATCAGGATCCCGAGGGTGCCGCCGGCGCAGATCGATCCGGTGGCGATGTCGTCCGGGTAGCCGCGGCGGCGCATCTCTGGGATGCCCATCTTGCCGATCGCCGCGCAGCACGCGGGCGACGAGCCGGTAAGCGCGGCGAAGATCGCGCAGGCGCCGAGGTTGGAGATCACCAGTCCCCCCGGGAGGCGGTACAGCCAGCGGTCGAGCGCCTCGTACAGGTCCTTGCCCGCGGGCGAGGAGCCGATCGCGGCGCCCATCATCACGAACATCGGGATCGACACCAGCGTGAACTCGTTCAACCCCGAGTAGAACGTCTCGGCGACGACGTGTAACGCGTCGAAGCCCTGGAAGATGAGCAGGAACACGATCGACACCGCCCCGAGGCCGAACGCGACCGGCACCCCCGACAGCAGCATTGCGAGCGTGACGACGAGGACGAGCGCGCCTTCCTGGGTCGGGCTCATACGCGCGTCCCGTCTGCCCCGATGCCGAAGGGCGGCGTGCGCCCCGTCACGAGGCCGATCAGCTCGGCGACGTACTGGAGCACGAGCAGGCCGAGGCCGATCGGCATGGCGGCGTAGGGAATCCACAGCCGGGCGCGCCAGACCGTGTCGGAGCGCCAGTTGTTAGCCCAGGCCTCGTGCCAGTACAGCGTGCCGAGGACGAACAGCACCGCGCAGAACGCCAGCGCGAGCGAGCCTGTGGCAAGCGCGAGCCAGAATCGGGCGCGCGGCCCTACGTGCAGCGGCAGCACGTCGACGTTGACGTGCCCGCGGGTCATCAGCACGTAGGCGCTGCCGATGAAAGTCGCCGCGACCACGCAGTAGGTGACGACGTCGATCTGCCACACGGTGTCGCGCCCGAGCACGTAGCGCTCGATCACCATGTCGCAGATGACCAGTACGCCGAAGGCGATCAGGCCGGCGGCGAAGACCCCTGCGGCGCGCGACAGCAGGGCGACGGCCCGGAGGTAGCCGTCCACGACCCCCTCCGGGCGGGTGCTTCCCTTCATGCGCGGGCTTACTTGACCGAGAGGGCCTCGTCGATCAGCTTCTGCCCGTCGGGAACGTCCTTCGCGAACCTCGCGTACGAGCTCTTCTTCGCCACGTCGAGCCAGGCCTTGTAGTCGGCGTCGCTCAGGCTCACGACCTTGACGTTGTGGCTTTCGAACGCCTTGATCGCTTCGGCGTTCACGCTGTCGGCCTTGCTCTCGTAGTAGGCCTGCGCCGCCTTGCCGGCCTTGACGATCGCGGCCTGCTGCGCCTTGTTGAGCTTGTGAAAGCTCTTCTTCGACATCAGCACCGGCTCGTACATGAACCAGAGCGCATTGCTGCCCGGCGCGGTGAGGCACTTGGTCACTTCGTACAGGCGCATCGAGGCGAAGGTGCCGAGGCTCGTGTCGGTGCCGTTGACGACGCCGGTCTGGAACGCGTTGTAGATCTCGTTCGACGGCGGGCTGACGATGCTCGCGCCGGCGGCCTGCCACATCGCCGCAAAAGTCGGGCCTGCGGCGCGGAACTTGGTGCCCTTCAGGTCGTCGGGCAGGGTGATGCAGCCCTTGTTGGAGGCCATGCCGCCCGCGAACCAGGCATCAGAGAGCACCATCACCCCGTGCTTCTCGATCGCCGCGCGGATGTCCTGCATGAACTTCGACTGGTTGACGCGCTTGGCGCGATCCTGGCTGCGGATGAGCCCGGGCATGAGCGTGGCGCTGAACTCGGGCACCTTGCCGCTCGCGTAGTCCAGCGGGAACAGCGCGATGTCGAGCTGGCCGTTGACCATCGCGTTCCACTGGTCGTTGGGCTTGAACAGCGACGCGCCGGGATAGACCTGGATCTGCATGCCGACGCCGGCGGCCTTGGCGTCCCTCGCGATCATTTGCACCATGTCGTCGCGCACGTCTCCCTTGCCTCCGGGAAACTGGTGCGAGGCGCGCAGCACGACGTCGCCCGCGAAGGCGGCGTTCGCCAGGGCGCCGGATGCGAGAATCGCGGCAGCTACCGCGGCTTTGCGAAAACTGAACATGTTTGCTCTCCTCCTCGATATGGATGATCAGGGCTTCTCGGCGTACAACGCGCGCATCGCGATGTTCGCCTTTCTCCCCTCCTGCAGCCCTTCGGCGAGCGGTAATTCGGCAACGGTGTGAAACAGCCGCTTGACCGCAAACAACGCCTCGGCCTTGTAGCCCGCTAGTGTACCGGCGAGCGCGAGCGTTTCGTCCATCAGGTTTTCGTCAGAAACCACCCGGTTCACCGCGCCGAGTTCGAACGCGCGCCGCGCATCGATCGGCTCGCCGGTGCAGGCCAGCTCGAACGCGGCCTTCCTGCCGACCTGACGCGTGAGGTTGGTGAGCACGACCGCCGGCAGGATGCCGTGCTTGATCTCCGGATAGCCGAAGCGCGCGTCCTCGGAAGCGACCACCATGTCGGCGGCGAGCGCGAGCCCGGCGCCGCCGCCCATCGCCGGGCCCCGCACCGCGGCGATCACCGGCTTGCGCATCCGAGAGAAGGCGAGGTGCGATCGCATGGTGAGCTCCGCGCGCCGCTCGACACGGTCCGCCTGGTCGGGCGTCAATTCCCTGAACTCGCCGATGTCCGCGCCGGCGCAGAACGCACGCCCCGCGCCGGTCAGGATCACCACGCGAACCGCGTCATCCCGCTCCGCGCCCTCGAGCGCGGCGAGAAGGGCCTCGCTTAGCGCGGTGTCGAGCGCGTTGCGCTTCTCGGGACGATTCATGGTGAGGATGCGCACGCGGCCGCGGTCCTCCGAGAGCAGGACTTCGCTCACGCGCTCCTCCCGAGCCGCGTCTCGACCAGCCGCGCGAAGAAACCCACGCCGAGCGGCAATGCGCGGTCGTTGAAGTCGTAACCGGGGTTGTGCACCTCGCAGCCCGATTCTCCCTCGCCGTTGCCAATGTTGACGTAGCAGCCGGGCACCTTCTCCAGCATGAGCGAGAAGTCCTCCGAGGCCATGATCAGCGGCGGATTGCGCTCGACCCGCTCCCGCCCCACCAGCTCCGCGCAGACTGCGGCGGCGAACTCGGCCTCTCGCGCGTCGTTGACGGTAGGCGCGAACTTCCAGCTCAGGTCGACTTCGGCGCTGGCGCCCAGGCCCTCGGCCACGCCCCGCGCGATGCGTCGCACCGCGGCGCCGATCTGGTCCATTACGTTGCGCGAGAATGCGCGCACCGTGCCCGCGAGCAGCGCGCTCTGCGGAATCACGTTGTAGGCGTCGCCGGCGTGGATCTTGGTGACCGACACGACGGCGGTCTCGACCGGCGGCACGTTCCTCGACACCACGGTCTGCAGCGCGGTGGCGATGTGCGCGGCGACGATCACCGGATCGACGCCGGTCTCGGGGCGTGCGCCGTGGGCGCCTTTGCCGGTCACCTTGATGTCGAAGAAGCCGCCGCCCGCCATCATCGCGCCGGAGCGCACCGCGAACGAGCCGACCGGCAGGCTCGGGCGATTGTGCATGCCGAACACCGCTTCGCAGCTGAAACGTTCGAACAAGCCGTCGTCGATCATCGCCTTGGCGCCGCCGATGCCTTCCTCGGCCGGCTGGAAAATGAAGTTC
>JBAUTZ010000216.1:0-4782 GCA_049582445.1 Burkholderiales bacterium | reverse complement strand
GCGCGGCACTGTGCGTGCTGCTTGCGATAGTGATCTACCGCATGTGGCGGGCGCGGGACTGGTGGGCGATCCTGCGCGACACCATGCGCGAGTCGGTGATGATCCTCACCATCATCGCCGCGGCGGTGCTGTTCGGCTACGTGCTCACGTCGCTTTACCTCACCCAGACGCTCGCCCAGGCGGTCGCCGACATGCACGTCAACCGCTGGGTGCTGATGGCGATGATCAACGTGTTCCTGCTGGTGTGCGGATTCTTCATCCCGCCGGCGGCGATCATCCTGATGACCAGTCCGATTCTCTTTCCGATCGTCAGGGCGGCCGGATTCGATCCGGTCTGGTTCGGCGTCATCCTGACCATCAACATGGAGGTCGGCCTGATCCACCCGCCGGTGGGCCTGAACATCTACATCGTCAATTCGATCGCACCCGACGTGCCGGTCACCAGGGTGATGTGGGGCACCATTCCCTACGTGCTGTGCATGTTCCTTGCGATCGTAATATTGTCCGTGTTCCCGGAAATCGCCACTTGGCTGCCGAATACGCTGATGGGCGCGGCCCGCTAGGCTTGCATCATGGGCGTTTTCCTCGCACTGCTGTCGATGCTGTGCTTCGCGTCGAACATCATCATCTCGCGCTACGCGATGGCGCGCATGAAGATCGAGCCCGGCTTCCTGGTCGTGCTTGTGGTCAACATCCTGTTCGCCGCCGCGCTGTTCGGCATCGAGCTGCTGCTGCGTTCGACCCCGTTCGCGTTCCGCTGGAAGGAGGCGGGGCTGTTCGCGCTCGCGGGGATCGTCGGCACCTACCTTGGCAGGAGGCTGCTGTTCGACACCGTGCGCCTGCTGGGACCGGCGCGCGCCAGCGTGTTCCACTCCTCGGCGCCGGTATTCACGCTGATCGCGGCGTGGGTGCTGGTGGGCGAGCGGCTCGGCGCCTACGAGCTCGGCCTGATGGCGCTGGTGATGACCGGGCTGTGGATCACCCAGCCGGCGAGCGGAGGCGCGGCCGACGTTCACCGGCCGAGCGGCCTTGCGCTGCGGCGCGGCATGTTGATGGGGATCCTCACGGTCGCTGGCTTCGGCGTCGGCAATGCCATCCGCGGCCTCGCGATGCATGGCTGGAGCGAGGCGGTGTTCGGCGCGCTCGCGGGCTCCGTGGCGGCGCTCGCATGCCAGCTCGCGACCATGCGCGACTACCGGGGGACCCTGGCCGAGCTGCGCGGCGCCAGCCGCTCCGGAATCGCGCTCTACGCCGCGAGCGGCGTTGCCACGGTGTGCGGCTCGATCTTCATCGTTTCGGCGATGCGCTACATGGAGATCGCGCTCGCGGCGCTCGTCACGCACACGACGCCGCTTGCGATTTTTCCGGTGAGCGTGTTCGTCTATCACAACCGCGAGGGCCTGACGGCGCGCACCCTGTTCGGCGCCTCGATGGTGCTCGCCGGCATCGTGTTGCTCGCGCTTCGTTAGGGTTGCGTAACGCCAGCGGCCCTTAGAGACCGAGGGTCGCCCGCAGTCCGACGACGAGCGCATCGGGGATGGGGCGCGACGGATCGTTCGGATCGGGAGCGTTGCCGCCGGGATGGATCACATACTGCAAGTCGGGCTGCAGGCTGCACCATCGTGCCAGCCGCGCGACGTACGATAGCTCGATCACGGATTCGTAGTCGCGCGCCTCGCCGCTGACCTTGGCGTAGGCCACGCCGAGGGTCAGTACGTCGCGCGGCCGCCCCGGGAATGCTCCTGCGTATCCGAGGCCGGCGTCGACATAGGACGGGATCGGGTTGCGGTCCGCGGGTGCGGCGCCGGCGCGCAGGAACGCGCTAAGCGAGCGAGCCGCGTGACCGCGCCACAGCGCCCGATCCGCGATGGCGTAAAGCCCCCAGTCGTCGCGGTGCTCGAGTGCACCCGAGCCCTGGTCGGCGAAGGAGCCGGTCTCATGCCATCCGCCCAGCTTGTAGGCGCCGGCGAGCTGCAGCTCGCTCATCCATAGCGTACCGCCGCTCACGCTGAAGGTCGTGCCGTAGGGATCGCAGCGCTGCGGGCTGGCCTCGCAGCGGCTTCCGGCGGGGTTGCCGGCGAAGGCAGCAAGGAGGAAGGCATCGTGCCGCTGCGGCGCGATGCGCAGCCGGACGCCCGGCGTGGCGAGAGGGTAGGCGGGGCCGCCGTTGGTCTGGTCGGTGGCCGCGAGCGCCGCCCACCCGAAGCTGCCGTTGATCAGAGTGGACGCGGTGGGGCTGATGAGGAACTCCTCGTCGGCACCGAGCTGCCCGGCGCGCAGCGAGGCGCGCGCCGCGGGCAGCGACTTCTCGAGCCACAGCGCATAGAGCCGCGTCGACGGCCGCGCTTCGATGTTGCTGACGTCCATGATGTTGCCGACGTAGTTCGCCGAGGGCCCGTGGCCGTGGATCTGGTAAAGGCTCGCGTGCAGCCTCGTCCCGTCCCATCGCGCGAGCCGGCCGAGATCGGCGTCCAGATCGACGTGGAGCAGTCCCTCGTAGCCCGCGCCGCGCTCGACGCCGCCCGCGACGTCGGCGATCACCTCGCCCGTGTAGCGCAGGCCGAGCTCGAGCGCGGGGATGCCGTCGGCCTGCGCCGGCCGGGCGGCGACGCAGGCGAGGAACAGGCAGGCAAAGATGGCGCGCACTGGCGACAAGGACTGGGCTCCGCGAGGCTGCATCCTAGGCCTCCGAGAATTAAGGAAAGCTTAAGCATCGCGTTGACAGGCTCGGGGCAGGTAGTTGACAATGGCAACTATCTATGCGGCCGCTCGAGCACGTCACCGTCGTCGACTTGTCGCGGGTGCTGGCGTGCCCGTTCGCGAGCATGATTCTCGCCGAGCTCGGCGCCACGGTGATCAAGGTCGAGCAGCCGGGCGTCGGAGACGAGACGCGCACGTTCGAGCCGCGCCTCGCGCGCGACAGCGGCTATTACTTTGCGTGCAACCGTTCCAAGCAGTCGCTCACCGTCAACCTGCGCTCGGCCGACGGCCAGCGGATCGTGCGCGACCTGGCGGGCGGCGCCGACGTGTTGCTGGAGAATTTTCCGGTCGGCACGCTCGCGCGCTACGGCCTGGACTACGCGACGCTCTCCGGCCTCAATCCGAACCTGATATATGTTTCGTGCACCGGCTTCGGCCAGAGCGGCCCGTATGCCCACAAGAAGGGATACGACACGGTGTTCCAGGCGATGGGCGGCATCATGAGCCTGACCGGCGAGAAAGGGGGCGGGCCGGTGAAGCCGGGGCTGCCGGTCGCCGATTTGACCTCCGGGCTTTGGGTTGCGATCGCGATCCTCGCCTCGCTCGCGGGTCGCGAACGCTCGGGGCATGGCTGCCAGGTTGATTTCTCGATGCTCGACGGGCAGGTGTCGCTGCTGACGCTCGCCGCGGCCAGGTTCTTCGCCGGCGGCGAGATCCCGCCGAGACTGGGTACCGAGCACCCCGGACGCGTGCCGAGCGCGAGCTTTCGCTGCCGGGACGGATGCTTCGCCCAGGTCACTGCGAGCGACCAGCACTGGAAGCCGCTGTGCGACGCGCTGGGGCTGGAGAAAATGGGATCTGACCCCGATTTGCGGGAAAACGCGCAGCGCGTGGCGCGGCGCGAGGAAGTGATGGCGGCGCTCGGCGCCGCCGTGGCGCATCTGACGCGCGCCGAGCTGATCGCCGCGCTCGATGCGGCCGATGTTCCGGTCGGCCCGGTGAACGACGTCGCCGAGGTGCTCGCCGATCCGCAGGTGCGCGCGCGGCGCATGGTCGGCAGCTTCGACTACCCCGGGGTCGGCGAATTCAGGGCGCTCGCGCTGCCCTACAAATTTCTCGGCTGGGACGATCCGGAGATCGGGCGCCCACCGCTGCTCGGCGAGCACACCGACGGGATCCTGAAGGAGCGGCTCGGCTACACCGACGAGCAGATCGCCGAGCTCAGACGCTCGCGCGCCATATGACCGTTCGATATGAGCTCGCGAACGGGGTGGCGACGGTCACCCTGGACCGCCCCGAAAGCCGCAACGCGCTCGACATGGCGACGTGCGACGAGCTGCTCGCCGCCGCCAGGTGCGCCGCGGCCGATGCCGCAGTGCGGCTCGTCCTGGTGCGCGCGGCCGGCCCGGTGTTCTGCGCCGGGGCGGACCTGAAGGAGCGCCAGTGTATGGACGAAGCGCAGGTGCGATCGCGCCGCCTGCGCGCATTCGAAGCCTACGCGGCGCTGGAAGCGTTGCCGATGCCCGCCATCGCGGTGGTCGAGGGTCCGGCGATCGGCTCGGGATGCGAGATCGCCGCGGCCTGCGACTTCATCGTCGCCACGCCGCGCGCGACGTTCCGCACGCCGGAGGCGCTGTGGGGCACGATCGGCGCGACCCAGCGCTTGCCGCGCGTGCTCGGCAAGCGGCTCGCCAAGGACCTGATGTTCACCGGCCGCAGCTTGTCCGCGAAGGAGGCCGAGCGCTACGGACTGGTCGCGCGCGTGGTGCCTGCGGAACGGCTCGAGGACGTGCTCGCGCAGATCGCCGAAACCATCGTCAAGACGCAGGCGCGCGCGCTGTCGCTCGCCAAGCGCTCGATCGATCGAGGGATCGAGTTCGACCCGCAAGGGGCGCTACGGTCCGAGATCGAGGCGATCGAGGAAAATCTCGCCGCCGGGGACTGGCAGGAAGGCGTCGCCGGGTTCGGCAAGCGCGAGCTCGGATGAGCTGGCAGGCGGCGACGCTCGGCGAGGTGCTGGAGGCGCAGGCGCGCGCGCGGCCGCAGGGCGAGGCGCTGGTGACCGCGACGGCGCGCCTCACC
>JBAUTZ010000215.1:0-2251 GCA_049582445.1 Burkholderiales bacterium | reverse complement strand
CCGGCCTTCGCGGCGGCCGACGCCACCGCGCGCCTCTATGCGCGCGCGAAGCTCCTCGACCCGAGCGGGGCGCCGCTACGTGCGTCTCGTATCCCGCGCGAGCGCAATCTGGTCTTCAACTACCCGTATGCCGTGACGCCCTGCTTCCTGCTCAACCTCGGCCGGCCGGCCGCGACCGCGGTGCGGCTCGCGACGGTCGACCATCGCAGCTACGAATGGCAGGGCGGCGTTGGACCGGACCGCTCGGTGGTCGCGTACTCGGCGATCTGCGCCCACAAGCTCACGTACCCTACGCGCCAGATCAGTTTCATCAGCTATCGCGCCGACGCGACCCCGCCCAACCGCAATGCCCGCGTCATCCACTGCTGCTCCGAACACAGCCAGTACGATCCTGCCGCCGGCGGCAAGGTCGTGGCGGGCCCGGCGCCACAGCCGATCGCCGCGATCCTGCTGGAGCACGATGCGTCGAGCGACGAGCTGTACGCGGTGGGCACGCTCGGCGGCGAAATGTTCAACGAGTTCTTCGCCAAGTACGAGTTCCGCCTGGCCATGGAGCACGGTCCCGCGGCTCGGCGGGCGGCCGGCGACTCGGTGACGGTGGTGCCGCTCGACGATTATTGCCGCCAGCAGGTCAAGTGCTAGCGCGGTGATCCCCTGGCTGCAGGCTGACGCGCCGTTTCCGCCGGTCGAGCGGGCGCTGAAGGAGCCCAACGGCCTGCTTTGCGCCGGCGGCGACCTGTCTCCAGCGCGCCTGCTCGATGCCTACCGCCACGGCATCTTTCCCTGGTTCTCCGGCGGCGAGCCGATCCTGTGGTGGTCGCCAGACCCGCGCATGGTCCTGTACTGCGACCAGCTCAAGGTCCCGCGCTCGCTCGCCAAAAGCGTGCGCAACCGCGGTTACGAGGTCCGCCTCGATACCGCGTTCGCGCGGGTGCTTGCGGGCTGTGCCGGCCCGCGCAAGGGCGACGGCGGCACCTGGCTCGGTGCCGATATGCGCAAAGCCTACGCCGCGCTGCACCGCGCGGGCCACGCGCACAGCGTGGAGACCTGGAAAGACGGTGAGCTCGTCGGCGGCCTCTATGGCGTCGCGCTGGGGCGCATGTTCTACGGCGAATCGATGTTCTCGCGCGCCACCGATGCCTCGAAGGTAGCGCTGGTCGGCCTGGTCGAGGAGTTGCGCGCGCGCGGCTTCCCGCTCATCGACTGCCAGATGGCGACGCCCTTGCTCGCGTCTCTCGGGGCACGCGAAATCCCCCGCAGCCTGTTCTTGCGCCAGGTCTCTTCGTTGGTAAACTACGCCGATTCGCCCGGAACGTGGCACAGGAGAAAAACCTAAGGTGTCCCGGCTAAACGACCTGCCGCACGCAGTCCTGCAGTTCTACGTGACGGCGCCGTACCCGTGCAGTTACCTGCCGGACCGGATGGCGCGCTCACAGGTCGCCACGCCCAGCCACCTGATCACGACCGAGCTTTACGGCGACCTCGTCAAGGCAGGCTTCCGCCGGAGCGGCATCTTCACCTACCGCCCGCACTGCGATAGTTGCCGGGCCTGCGTGCCGGTGCGCATCCCGGTGGACGCGTTTTCGCCGGGCCGCTCGCAGCGCCGCGCCTGGAAGCAGCACGGCGGTCTGGTCTCGCATTCGCAGCCGCTCAAGTTCCGCCTCGAGCACTACGCGCTTTACCTGCGCTACCAGTCCAACCGCCACTCGGGCGGCGGCATGGACAACGACAGCCGCGACCAGTATTCGCACTTCCTTTTGCAGAGCCGGGTCGATACGCGACTGGTGGAATTCCGCGACGAAGGCCAGCTGGTCATGGTGTCGATCGTCGATTACCTGCCCGACGGCCTGTCTTCGGTGTACACGTTCTTCGAGCCCGATCGCCGCGGCGCGAGCTATGGCACGTACAACGTGCTCTGGCAGATCGAGGCCTGTCGCGCGCTCGGCCAGCCATACCTGTACCTCGGCTACTGGATCGGCGAGAGTCCGAAGATGGCCTACAAATCGAAGTTCTCGCCGATCGAGGGTTTCGTCGGCGGCAAGTGGCAGCGCCTCGAGACCTCTGACGCCGACTGAGCCGCCTTCGCGGCGGCACCCGCCGCGGCGGCGCTCGCTAGAATAGAGGCATGCTCTACGCGCTGGCGCGCCCGCTGCTGTTCGCGCTCGATCCGGAAGTTTCCCATCGCCTGACGCTCCGCCTCGTGGACGTCGCGCAAGCACTCGGGCTGGCGGGCCTCGCCGCGCACCGGGTG
>JBAUTZ010000214.1:0-1818 GCA_049582445.1 Burkholderiales bacterium | reverse complement strand
CGCGCTCGGGATGGTCTACCTCTGCGCCGCGGTCATTCCGGCCTGCTGGGCCCGTATGGCGGGCTTGAGCGTTTGGGCCGCCTACCTGATCTACGCGGGTGTGGTGGGCCAGAGTCTTTTCGCCACGGCTCTGGTTTCGCTCGTCATCGGCATAGTGTTCATCTACCGCACGATCAGGCTGCACGGCGTCGAGGTGGTGCCCGGCCGGCCGAGTCCCGCCTGATCGGCTCGGCTCACTACCGGCTGCGCAGGTAGATCACCGCCACGAGCAGCGCGAGGGACAGCGCCCAGATGACGATGTAGAGGGCCAGGGCGCGCTTTGCCTTGCGTTTCTCCCACCAGGTTCTGGGGTGGATTCCTTTGGCCAGGAACACCAGCTTGGCGGCGAGGTTCACGCACACGACGTTCACCGCGAGCAGCAGCCCCGCGCCGAACGCGTGATGGTAGTGGCCCGCGCCGAGCATCAGGCCGAGGGTTGCGGTGGGCGGCAGCAACGCTACCGCGACCATCACGCCGACCAGCACGCTCGAAAGCCCGGTGGTGATCGACAGCACGGCTGCCGCGCCGGAGGCGAGGGCGAGCGCTACCGAGTCCAGGCCCACGTCGGTGCGGGCCATCAGCTCGTGGCTGCGGATGTCAACGGGCCAGAGCAGGCCAATCCCGAATGCGAGCAGAAACGCCAGGCCGATGCCCACACCATTGGCGCGTGCCGCCTTCCACATGAGCCCGGTGTCACCCAGAGCCGTGCCCAGTCCGAGCGCGAGGTTGGGGCCGAGCAGCGGGGCGATGACCATCGCACCGATCACGACCGCCACGTTGTCTTCGATCAGGCCGATCGCGGCCACGATGGTGGAGAGCACGACGAGGATGACGAAGTTCGCGTCCAGCCGCGCGCTCTTCTCGACGTCTTCGTAAAGCGACTCGCGGATCGCGGTCGCGGCCTCTTCCTTGGTGCGCGACTTTTCCGGAGGGCGAGGCAAGGCGGTCTCGACGGCGAGAACTACGATGTGCGCCTCGGGGTCCTTGGCCAGCGTCCTTTGCAGCGCATCGAGCGTGGCCTGCGCCCGGTCGTCGCCGATCAGGATGCGCATGATCTGCCGGCCGTCCTCGCCCTGGTAGCCGAGGCGGAAGTCGGCGGCCTCGTTGGTGTGCGCGATGCCGGCGACGGTGTCGACGTTCCCCGCATTTGCGTTCACTTCGATCAGTTTCATCGAGTCGCTGTACTGGACGAAAAACAGGAAGGCCCATTATTCGACACTTTCGGCCTGCTTCGTGGCCGCAGATATCGGATCTGACTCTAATTCTTGCGCAAAGGCGCGATGTCAGCCTTCGGGAAGAATGGTGCGGATCAGGCTGAGCAGCTCGCGTGGGCTGTAGGGCTTGGCGAGGTAGGCAGTGGCTCCGGCGTCCTTGGCCTTCTGCTCGTCGCCCGAGAGCGCGAACGAGGTGATCGCGATGATCGGCGTCGCGGCGGTCGCGGCCTCGGCGCGCAGCCGGCGCGTCGCCTCGATGCCGGAGATCTTGGGCAGCTGGATGTCCATGAGGATGAGGTCTGGGCGTTTGTCGAGCGCCGCGGCGACGCCCGCCTCGCCGTCCTGCGCCTCGATGAGCGCGTAGCCCGTGCGCTTGAGCAGGTCGCGCACGATCTTGCGGTTGAGCTCGTTGTCTTCGACGTAGAGGATCGTCTTGCCGTTCATGCAGGTTGTGTCCGGAGTGGAACTTCGAAGATGAACACCGAGCCTTTGCCGGGCTCGCTTTCGACCCAGATCCGCCCGCCGTGCATCTCGACGAACCTCCGCGTGATGGAAAGTCCCAGGC
>JBAUTZ010000213.1:0-6704 GCA_049582445.1 Burkholderiales bacterium | reverse complement strand
GTCTCGAGTCGCTCGCCGACGAGATCGCCGCGGGCGGCGCGCCGCGCCCCGCGCTGATCGAATGCGACCTCATGCGCGAGGACGCGCCGGAAACGATCGCGCGCGCCGCCCTCGCGGCGCTCGGAACGGTCGACATCCTGGTGAACAACGCCGGAGGCAGCCGCCGCTTCGAGCTGCACACGAGCGAGGCGCAGTGGCAGGAAGCGATGACGCTCAACTTCACCCGACAGCGCCAGATCACCGACCTGCTGGTCGACCAGATGGCGGCGCGGGGCTGGGGCCGCGTGATCAACATCACCGGCAAGTCCGAGCCCGAGGGGATCAATGGCGCGTTCTGTGCCAAGGCGGCGATGCACTCCTGGGCCAAGGGATTGTCGCGCGAGGTCGGCAAGCACGGGGTCACGGTGAACTCGATCCCGCCGGGCCGGATCATGAGCGAGCAGATCGAGCGCAACTACACGCCCGAGTTCCGCGCGTGGCAGTCGGAGCACGAAATTCCGGTGGGCGAGTACGGCCAGCCGGAAGACATCGCGAACCTGGTCTGCTTTCTCGCGTCCGCCCGCGCGCGGTACATCACCGGCGCGGTGATTCCGGTCGACGGCGGGCTACGCCGCTACCAGTTCTGACCGTGGCCCGCAAACGCTTCGCCCGCCGCGAGGACCTCGGACTGAGCAAGGCGGAATTCGCGGTGCTGCGGCGGCTCGACGCGCCGGCGAAGATCCAGAGCTATCTGTTTCACCTGAAGCAGAACTTCGAGCCCAACGGCGACAGCTGCCGTCCGGTGCGCGTAGTGCTGCGCGAAAGAAGCGCGCACTGCATCGAAGGCGCCATGCTCGCTGCCGCCGCGCTTTGGGTGCACGGCGAGCCGCCGCTGCTGATGGACATGCGCGCAGAGCACGACTTCGACCACGTGGTCGCGCTGTTCCGGCGCCGCGGCTGCTGGGGTGCCATTTCGAAAACCAACGGCGCCTACCTGCGCTGGCGAGATCCGGTGTACCGCAGCCTGCGGGAACTGGCGATGTCGTACCTCCACGAGTACTCCAACAAGCGGGAGCACAAGACGCTGCGCGAGTACTCGGTGCCGTTCGACCTGCGCCGCGTCGACCCGACGATCTGGGCCGCGGGCGAAAAGAACGCCTGGGATGTTCCCGAGCTGCTCGAGGAGGTGCGCCACTTCCGGCTCGTATCGCGCGCGCAGGTGAAAATTCTCACGCGCCGCGATCCATTCGAGCGCAAGATCGCGGCCCTCCTGCAGTACCGCAAGCCGCGCAGGAAGAAGATCGGGAAGGGTTCCTCGTCCTGAAAAACATGCTGTGCCAATGACTTAACGCCTGTTACGACCGCTTACACTCGGTTTCAGATGCCGAGCGGCTTCATGCCGAGAATGCGCCCATCCCCTGCAGCTCTGGGGCCGTGTTCAAGGAAAGGAGCCAGACATGAAATCGACCAAACTCACGATTGCCGTCATGCTCGGTGCGTCGCTCGTCGCGGCCGCGCCGGCCTTCGCCGACCCGGGATACCGCGGGCACGATTACGGTTATCGCGGTGACGGCTGGAATCGCCACGACCGCGATCGCCGCGTGGTGGTGGTCCGCGAGCGGCCGCGCTATGTCGAGCCCAGGGTCGTATACGTGCACCCGGCACCCATCGTCTATCCCGCGGCGCCGGTCGTCTACGGTCCGCCCGCCTACGGTCCCGCATACGGGAGCGTCTACTACGGCGCCCCGGCGGTCGGCGCGCTCTTCGGCGCGGTGCTAGGCGCCTACGTCGGCCACGAGATCGCTAGCGGCCGCTAAGCGCCGGCCGCGCCAGGCCGACGTCCTCTTCGAGCGGCCTGGCCGGAACGTGAAAGCGCACGGGACCGTCGGGCAGCGCGTGCATGAACTGCCTCAGGTAGGGATCGTCCGATGCGGCCACCCGCTCGGGCGTTCCCTCGCCGACCACCACGCCGTCCGAGATCACGTAGACGTAGTCGACCACCTTGAGCGACTCGCTCACGTCGTAGGTAACGACGATCGAAGTGATGCCGAGCGCGTCGTTCAGCTTGCGGACCAGCTCGGCGATCACGTTGAGGGTGATCGGGTCCAGGCCCGCGAACGGCTCGTCGTACATGGTGAGCAGAGGATCGGTCGCGATCGCGCGCGCCAGCGCGATGCGTCGCGACATGCCCCCGGAGAGGTCTCCCGGCATCAGGTCGCGCGCGCCGCGCAGGCCCACCGCGTGCAGCTTCATCAGCACCAGCCGCCTCACCAGGTCCTCGGGCAGCCGGTAGTGCTCGCGGATCGGAAAGGCGATGTTCTCGTACACCGACAGGTCGCTGAACAGGCCGCTGGTCTGGAACATCATCCCCATCTTGAGGCGCAACGCGTACAGCTGCGCGGTATCGAGCTCGTGCACCGTCTTGCCGTTCACCCTGATCCGGCCTCCCGCGGGCCGCAGCTGGCCACCGATCAGCTTGAGAAGCGTCGTCTTGCCGCAGCCGCTCGCCCCCAGGATCGCGACCACCTTGCCGCGTGGGATCTTCAAATTGAGGCCCTTGAAGATCTGGTTTCCGCCGTAGGAGAAGCGCAGGTCCTCGATCTCGACGATGATGTCTTCAACCATGGCGCGCAGTCTAGCGCAGCGGCGTGCGGATCTCGACCCTCGCGCCGTCTTGGAGCACGTCGGAGGGGTACACGATCACGGTCTCGCCGGGCTTGAGCCCCTCGTCGATCATCGCCTCGCCGCCGTTACGGCGGACCGACTTCACGTTCCGAAGCACGGCGCGGTTGCCTTCGAGCACGAACACCGCCCAGCCTTCGCCGTGCCGGAACAGCGCGCCCACCGGGATCTTGACCGCGTCGTCCACCTTCAAGGTCACGATGTGCGCGTCGACGCGGAAACCGTCGCCGATGGTCTGCACGCGATCGAGCGGCTCGGCGAAATCGAGCACCACGTTGACGCGCTGTTCCTCGACGCCGAGCGCGGAAATCTTCGTGAAGCCGGCCGGCTCGACCAGGCGCACGCGCGCAGCGAGCGGCGGCACGCCGCTGCCGATCTCGATGCGCGCGGGCATGCCGGGGCGTATCGCCACGCCCTCCTCCGAAAGAACGTCTACCACCGCCTCCAGGCTGCGCGGGTCCGCGATCTCGATGAGCGGAGCCCCGAGCGGAACGACGCCTTCGCTTTCCTGCACCACCTTGAGCACCGATCCCGTGACCGGCGATTTCACCTCCCAGCTCGCGCCGACGATCTTGTTCGCGCTCTCGGCGCGATAGCGCACCAGCACCGCGCGCGCCTGCTCCACCTCGTGGATCGCGGCGTGCTCGGCGAACTTCGCCGCTTCCTGCCCTTTCTCCGCGGTGATCAGAGCGAGCCGCGCCTGATCGAGCGCGTTCTCCGACACGAAACCGCCCTTCGCCAGCGTCTTCGCCCGCTCGAGATCCGAGCGTGCCTGCTCGACCTGGGCCCCGGCTTTCGCCAGCTCGGCCGCGGCGCGCAGCCGCTGCGCCTCTGCGGCCCCGACGCGCGCCTCGAGCTCGCGCACCGTGCGCACATCGAGAAAGGCAGGCATGCTGGGAGTGAGCACGGCCAGCACCTGGCCCTCCTTGACGGGGTCGCCGGCTTTCAGCTCGATGCGCCCGACCCGCCCGGCGAGCGGGGCCGACACCACGTAGCGGTCGCGCACGCGCGTCTTGCCGTCGTCGGACACCGTCTGCTCGAACGGCCCGCGAGCGACCTGCGCCACCTCGACCGGAATCGGCGGAGGGCGCAGTGCCCAGACGACTAGCGCCGCGAGCGCCGCTGCGCCGATCCCAAGCACGATCTTGTTGCGCGTCCTCATTCGCGTGTCTTCAGTACGCCGACCAGGTCCAGATTATCGATGCGATTCCTCACCACCAGCGCGCTCGCGATGCCCGCCGCCACCGTCGTCGCGCCGGCGAACAGGTAGGTGCGCGGCCAGATCACCAGCGGGAACTCGAAGGTCTCGGGGATGATGAGCGAGACGATCAGCGCCGCGAGCCAGTAGCCGAGCACGAACCCCGCCGGAATAGCGACCCCGATCTCGAGCGCCAGCTCGCCGAGCAGCAGCACCGACACCTCGCCGCGCGTCATGCCGAGCACCCTGAGGCTCGCCAGCTCCCAGGCCCGCTCGGCGAGCTGGATGCGCGCGTTGTTGTATACCACGCCGACCACGATGGTCGCGGCGAATGCCGTCAGGATGCCGGTGAAGAACAGCGCGTTGCGCGCGGTCGTGGCGCGAAAGGTGTCGAGCAGCGTGCGCGTGACGATCACCACCGCGGCAGCCGGGATCGCCTTCAGGCGCTCGAGCAGCGCCGGCTCGTCGGCGCGGTCGGCCAGCAGGCCCGCCGCCGACACCAGCGGCCCGTCGCGCGCTAGGCGGTTGAGCTCGTCGAGCCGCATGTAGGCGTTCATTCCGGCCAGCTCGCGCACCGTGCCGGTCACGCGCAACGTCGCCTTGACGCGCTTGCCTTCGAGCAGCTCGACGGACAGCGTGTCGCCCGGGTGCAGGCCGAGACGCTCGGCGAGCCGCGTGGTGAGCAACACGCCCCCCGGAGCCGGCTGGTGCAGGCGCAGCTCCCGGTCGAGGATGCGCTGCAGCTGCGCGTCCTCGCCGAGCCCGGTGAGCGTCGTGCGGTAGCTCCTGTAGCCCGCGCGCAGCACCACGGGGATCGAGCGCGTGCCCTCGACCTGCTTCACGCCCGGCAGCCGCGCAAGCTCGCGCACCGCCGCGCGGTCCACCGGCTCGGGAAAGCCCACGAACACGTCCGCGCGCTGAACCTTGTTGAACTGCAAGTCCATGAAGTAATCGAGCGAGTCGTACCAGAACGCGGAGGTGATCAGAATCGCGACCGAGCCCGCGACGCCGATCACCGTGAAGGCGGCGCGCAGCGGCTTGCGCTCGATGTTGCGCAGGATCATGCGCTGACCGGGCGTTGCGAGCCTGGCGTAGCCGAGCCGCTCGATGAGCAGCGGCCTGAATTCCGCCGGCGCCGGCGGGCGCAGTGCCTCGGCCGCGCGTAACCGAACCACGCCGCGGATCGCGGCGAGGGCGCCGCCGAAGGCGGCTGCCAGGGCGATGCCAGTGCCCGTGAGCGCGACCCACGGCAGCACCCTGAACTCGAAGCTCGGAAAATGGAAGAAGTCGCTCAGCAGCCCCGTCATCGCGCGCCCCAGCCAGTCGCCGACGGCGAACCCGATCGCCGCGCCGAGCAGCACGATCACCGAGGCAAAGGCAAGGTAGTGCCAGGCAATCGCGCGGTTATCGTAGCCGAGCGCCTTGAGCGCGGCGATCTCGCCGCGCTGCGCGTACACCTGCCGGTGCAGCACGACGTTGAGGATGAAGGCCGCCACCGCGAGGAAGATCACCGGCAGCACGGTGCCCCACACGCGCTGCTCCTCGATCTCCTGCGACACGATCTTGTGCGACACCTGGTCCTCGCGCCCGACCGCTCCCAGGCTGCCGTACGGCTCGAGCAGCCGGTCGAGTGCCGCGATCACCGCCGGCTGCGAGGCGCCGTGCGCCAGCCGCAGCAGCACCGAGTCGAACGCGCTGGTCATGTCGAGCGCGGCGGAGAGCGCCTCGGCATCGGTCCAGCACACGGCGAACCACTCGTCGTCGGGCATGCCGCCGCCGCGCGTGGCGTAAATGTACTCGGGCGAGAGCACCGTGCCCACGATCCTCAGGCGCTCGAGCTTGCCGTTCACCAGCACTGTCGCCCGGGTGCCGAGCGCGAGGTGGCGCGCCTCCATGAAGCGCTGGTTCACCACCACTTCGTTCTTCACGCCCGCCGCGGGCCAGCGCCCGCTCTTGAGCGTGAGCCGGTTCATCGCCGGCGGATGCGCGAAATCGATGCCGATCAGGCGCGCGATCATCGGCGGCACGATACCCTCGATCGAGAGCTGCGCGTCCTGCACCACGCGCGTTTCGACCTCCGAGACCCCGGGTATCGCGCGGATCTTGGCCACCAGCGATTCGGGGGCACGCTTGACCTGCGAGAAGACCTGCGGAAAGCGCGCCGCGTCGTAGTAGCGCTCGCGCGACGATAGCAGCGAGTGGTGCGTCGAAAATGCCGCGATGAAGGCGCCGATGCCGCAGGCGATCACCAGCGCGATCGACACCACCTGCGTCTTCATCGCCCACAGGTCGCGCGCGAGCTTGCGGTGGAGCGCTCTCACCAGGAAATCTCCGAGGGGCTCAGCTTGCGCGCATTGACTTCAACCTTCGCGATGCGGCCGTTTGCGATGCGCAGCACGCGATCAGCGATCGCCGCAATGGCGGCGTTATGCGTGATCACCATCGCGGTGGTGCCGAGCTCGGTGTTGACGCGCACGATCACTTCCAGCACCAGCTTGCCGGTCTCGTAGTCGAGCGCGCCGGTCGGCTCGTCGCACAGCAGCACCTGCGGGCGCTTGGCCACGGCGCGCGCGATCGCGACGCGCTGCTGCTCGCCGCCGGAGAGCTGCGAAGGGAAGTGGTCCAGGCGCTCCGCCAGCCCGACCAGGCCGAGCGCCTCCTCGGGAGTCATGGGGGAAGTGGCGATGTCGGTCACCAGCGCGACGTTCTCGCGCGCCGTGAGGCTCGGGATCAGGTTGTAGAACTGGAACACGAAGCCGACGTGCTCGCGCCGGTAGCGCGTGAGCGCGGCCTCGTCCGCGTCGGTGAGGACATGGTCCTCGAAGCGCACCTCGCCGGAGGTCGG
>JBAUTZ010000212.1:0-9421 GCA_049582445.1 Burkholderiales bacterium | reverse complement strand
AGCCGATTGGCGCCGGGCGCTCCGCTGCACGCTCGCGCTGCGCGACGCGCGGCTCGAGCTGCCGCTCGCTGGCGTCCGTACCGTTTCCGTCGCGCTGTCTGACGCGCAGGTCGAATGGCTCGCGGGCGACACGCTGCGCGCGCATGCCAAGGGTGCGGTGGGCGGCGAGAAATTCGAGACGCGCGTGGAAGGCCCGGACGCCGGCACCCTGTTCGAGGCGAGGCCCTGGAAGGTGAGCGCCTCGGCCGCCTTCGGCGCCCTGCGCGCGCAGGCGCGCGGCGAATTGAAGGTTCGTGAGCGCCACGTGACGGCGGATCTCGATGTCACCGCTGGCGCCGCCTCGCTGGCCGGACTGCCGCTCGAGGCGCGTGGGCACGCTCGCCTGGGCGAGAGCGACTGGCGGGTCGAGCTGGCGAGCCTGCGCCTGGGGCAGACACGCGGACGCGCCAGCCTCGCGGGAGCCCTGCCGCCGACGAAGCGGCCGATCGCCGCGCACGCCGACTTCGAGCTGCTCGATCTTGCGCCGCTGGCGCAAAGGGCCCCGAAAGCGGATTCCAGGCTCTGGGAGCGCGAGCTGCTGCCGCGCGGGGCTCGGCTGCCCGACACCGACATCGAGATCGACGCTGCGCGCGTGACCTTACCTCGGCGCGCGACCCTTGGCCTGAGCGCTCGCGCGCAACTGCGCGGCGGGCGCGTGTCGGCTGATCTCGATGCGCGGGATCTATCGGTTCCGCAGTTCGGTGCCACTGCGGGTCGCGTAAGACTCCAGGCTTCGGCGAGCGGCGCGACGCTCGCCGCGCTGGCGGGGGGTGCCACGCTCAAGCTCCAGGCACGCGACGCGCGCATCGCCGCCCAGTTGGAGGGTGCAGCTCCTGAGGCTTCCATCGTCGAGGCGGACCTGTCGGCCGCACCGGGCGAGCGCACGCGAGCGAATGTCGCCGGTAGCGTTCGTGGGCTCCCGCTCGCGCTACAAGCGAGTGCCGCCCCGCTTTCGACCCTGTTGCCGGCGGGCGGTGGCGAGTTTGAGGTATCCGGCCGCCTCGGCGAAGTGCGAATGACGGCCGACTGGGAGAGGACTGCACCCTTGCGCCTGCGGATCGAGGCGCCGCGTCTTGACGCCTTCGACGCGCTGCTCGCGCGCAGGCTGCCGCAGGCGGGCCCGGTGACCCTCGATGCGACGCTGCACGAGCTGGGCGCGTCACAGCGCTCGGTCGAGCTCGCGCTCGCGGTCGGCGAGAGCCGCCTTGGCGGCCGGATCACCGACGCGCGAGCGCAAGGGCGCCACAGCGTCGATATCGAGCTCCAGTCCAGCCTGCTACGGCTGGAGGACGTCGGCTTTCATCAGCCGGCGGGCAGGACCGAGCGGGCGGCCGGCGGATCGGCGAAGGAGGCGGAGGGGCAACTGGGGCGCCGGCTCGAGCGTGCCGAGGCGCAGGTGGTCACACTGCGCCGCGCACTGCGCGAGATCGAAGGGCGCCTCCAGCTGAGCGTCGCGCGGGTCACGTCGGGCGATTCCGACCTCGGGCGCGCCGAAGGGGTCGCCACGCTCAAGGACGGGCGCCTGCGCGTGGCGCCGTTCAAGCTCGATGCGCCCAAGGGCAAGCTCGCGTTCGCGCTGGATGCGGACCTGTCCACGGACGACCCGCGCTACCGCCTCGAAGGGGAAATCGATCAGTTCCAGTATGGCGCATTGCTGAAAAGAGTCGACGCGACACGCCAGGCGGAAGGCAGCCTGAGCCTGAAGCTGGCGCTCGCCGCGCACGGGCCGCTCGACGCACTCGCATCGAGCCTCGAGGGGACCGCGGACTTCACGGTATTCCCCACGGCCTATCGCACGCACGCGCTCGACCTCTGGGGCGGCGGGCTGATTCGCGCCATGGGCACGGCGCTCGAGGGTGAGAAGGGCGCGCGGGTCAACTGCGCGGTGGCGGCGTTCAACGTTTCCGGCGGCCTCGCCAAGAGCGAAGCGCTGATGCTCGACAGCACGTCGATGCGCGCGGCGGGCGAGCTTGAGATCAATCTGCTCGACCACCGGTTGAAAGGCTTCATGGCGCCGAAATCGAAAAGCGCGCGGCTGGTGAGCCCCCTGGTGCCGGTCGGAATCGGCGGCACGCTGGAGAAACCCGAGGTCGGCGTGGAGGTCGCAGGAATTCCTCTCGCTGCGGTGCGCACCTTTTACTTCGTGCCGACGTATCTGTACGATACCTTTTTCAGCGGAACGATGCCTGCGGACGGCAGCGCGGACTGCATCAAGGCGTATCGAAGAATTCCCACCAAATGAGACGCAAGGAGGCCGTATGGCCGGTCGCAGGTTCGTGACCATGTTCTTCAACGACGGCAGCAAGCTCAAGCTGTCGTTTCCGAAGCAGGGAGGGCGGGACGCGGCTACGCTTGCGTCCAACGTCAAGAAGGCGGTCGATGCCGACCGGCTGGTATTCGAGGTCGAGGGGAGCCTGTATATCGTGCAGGCGCGGAATCTGAAATACATCCAGGTCTCGCCCGCGCCGGAGGCACTGCCGGCGGGCGTCATCGTCGGCGCCCAGTTCGTGAGCTAGGCTCCGCATGAACGGCCGGCGGCTCGTGCATCTTTGGGCGAGGTGGGCCTGTCTGGTCTTGCTTTGCGTCTGTTTCGCAGCGCAGGCGGCGCGGCCGCGCATCGGGTTGGTGCTTTCCGGCGGCGGTGCGCGCGGCCTCGCCCACATCGGCGTGCTCAAGGTGCTGCGCGATCTGCGCGTGCCGATCGACTGCATCGCCGGCACCAGCATGGGCGGCCTTGTCGGGGGCATCTACGCCACCGGGATGCCGGTCGACGAGATGGAGACGCGAGTCGAGGCGATCGACTGGAAGAAGGTGTTCCAGGACCGCCCGAACCGGCGCTTCATGACGGAGCGCCGCAAGGAGGAGGAGACAGGCTATCTCGCGCGCCCGGAAGTCGGTTTTCGTGACGGCGAGGTCCAGTTCCCGAAGGGCGTGCTCTACGGCCAGAACATCGAACAGCTGTTTGCCGATCTGGCGTCTCGCGGCGAGGGCGTGAGCGATTTCACGAAGCTGCCGTTCCCGTTCAAGGCAGTCGCCACGGACATCGAGACCGGCACTCCGTACGTGATCGACAAGGGCTCGCTCGCCAAGGCGATGCGCGCGACGATGTCGGTGCCCGGCGTCATGGCGCCGGTCGACATCGATGGCCATCTCCTGCTCGACGGCGGCCTGGTCCAGAACCTGCCGGTGAACCTCGTGCGCAACATGTGCGCCGACGTCGTGATCGCGGTGAACCTGGGCACGCCGCTGCTCAAGGGCGCGGAGATCACGTCGATCTTCGCCGTGAGCGCGCAGATGATCAACATCCTCACCGAGCAGAACGTGCGCGCGTCGCTGGCGCAGATCCGGCCCGGCGACATCCTGATTTCCCCCGAGCTCGGGGACATCGGGGCCGGCAGCTTCGACCGGGCCGCGGATGCGATCGCGATCGGCGAAAAGGCGACCCTCGCGCACGAGGCGGAGTTGCGCAAGTTGAGCCTGCCGCCGCAGGAATACGCCGCGCAGCTGCGCGAAAGGCGCGCAACGGTGACGGCGGACTCCTACCACATCGACGAGGTGCGCGTGGCGCCGATGGAGCACGTCAATCCCAAGGCGGTCGAGAAAGAGGTCAAGACCAAGCCCGGCGACGTCGTCACCCGCAAAGACATCGAGCAGGACGTGCAGCGCATCTACGCGCGCGGCGATTTCGAGAGCGTCGGCTCGCACGTGCTGCGTGACGCAGATCGCACGATCGCGCTGTTCGAGCCGAAGGAGAAGTCCTGGGGCCCCAACTACCTGCGCTTTGGCCTGAGCTTGAATGCCAATGTTGGCCACGAAACCGCTTTCACCATTGTGGGCCGCTCCAACCAAACCTGGGTCAACGAGCGCGGCGCGGAATGGGTCAACCAGCTTCAGATCGGCCAGATCGCGGGATTCCTGAGCGAGTTCTACCAGCCGCTCGAAGCGGGGAGTCCCTGGTTCGCGGCGCCCCGCATCTCCTTGTATCGCTCCGATGGTAACGTGTTCAGCGGCGACACCAAGCTCGCCATTTACAAGCAGCAAACTGCGCGCCTCGGACTGGACCTGGGCCGCAGTTTCGGCACCCTGGGCGAGGCGCGCCTCGGGCTCGCCGGCGGACGGAAGGAATCCAATATGGATGTCGGCCCGGCGATCCTGCCGGATGAGAAAGTGCGCCAGGTCGCCTGGACCGGGCGCCTGGATTTCGACAAGCTCGACGATTTCAACTTCCCCAGCGAAGGACAGCGCGCGCGGCTCGACGTGTTCGCCCCGCGCCGCTCGCTCGGCAGCGACCAGACTTACACACGGGTTCAGCTCGACTGGACCGGCGCCGCAACCTGGCGCAACAATACCTTCGCCGGCAGCGCGTTCGTCGGCCGCGACGCAGGGAGCGGCGAGGTGCCGGCGTCGGACGCCTTTACGCTCGGCGGATTCCAGCGGCTCTCGGGCTATGCGTTCGGCCGCTTCCGCGCGCGCGACATCGCCTTCGGCTCGCTCGGCTACCGGCGCGTAATCCCGCCGCCGCTCGGACTCGAGCTGGGCGGCATCCTGGACCGCATGTACGCCGGCGCATCGCTGGAAGCGGGACGGGTGCGCGACAGCTTCGATCCGCTCACCGCGGACGGGACCTACTATTCGGCCTCGCTGTACGTCGGAGCCGACACGCTCATCGGGCCGATGTTCCTCGCCTACGGGCAGGGCGAACGGAACAATCGCGCGATCTGGCTTTCCATCGGCCGGCCCTGGAACCCGCGCTGAGAAGGCCTCAGCGGTGGTCGAGGTCCTCGGCGATGCGCGAAGTGATGCGCTCGATCAGGTAGGCGTGGAAGGGGTTGGACCGCAGCCGCAGGCGGTCGGCGGCCGACAGCGCGAGCACGTTGCGCTCGCCCCGCAGCTCGAGGTTACCGAGCGTGCGCAGCCGTCCATTCGGTCCCTGGGCGTCGTAGCCGTATATCGGATCATCCGGCGCGAACGGCAGCGCGAGGTGCGACAGGGAATAGATGCCCTGCGGCCAGGCGTATGAAATCGGGTGCGTGGTGGACGCCGCCTGGCCCGGCAGCCAGGTCTGCTCGACCACCTCGGCGGACTCCGGGCCGGAATTGGTGATCAGCGTCAGCCGGTAGTCGCTGCGCTCTCCGCGGCGCGTCGCGTCGAGCAGCGGCTGCGACGAAAACTGAAGGAACGGCCGCAGCCCCTCGATGCGGTTGACGTCGAACAATACCAGCTCGCTCTTGCCTCCGCGCAGCACGCCGTAGAGCCGGTGCACCACGGCGTCGGTGCTCACCGTGTCGTCGACCACCGACTGAAAGGTCATGACCGGCGGCAGCCGCGCGGCGATTCCCGATTGGTCGAGCATTTTCAGCTCGCCCGCGAGCGCGTCCGTGAGGTCGTAGATCTGGGCGCCCGCGTTCTTGGCGAACGAGGAGTATTTGAAGGGGTCGATTTCGAAGTCGATGTTGGTCCAGCGCGATTTCTGCGCGATGCCGAAGTCGGTGACCAGCTGCTGCACGTTTGCGAGCATCGCCACCGGCGACACGCCAAGCGCGGGCGAAACGAGGAACATCCGCGCGGGCAGGCGCTCGCCGCGGCCCTGCTCGACCGCGTCGGCGGCATATTTGAGGCCGAGCGCCGCCCCGGTCGAAAATCCGACGAAATAGAACGGGACCGTAGGGTGGCGCGCGCGGATGTCTGCGACGGCCATCTGCACCGCCGCCATCCAGTCCTGCCAGCGCGCCTGGTCGAGGCCTGCCGGAATGGTGCCGTGTCCGGGCAGGCGCAGGCCGTAGGCGGTGACTCCTTCGGCCTGCAGCGCCAGCGCGATCGAGCGCAGCGAATAAGGCGAGTCCGAAAGTCCGTGCACCAGTAACGCCACGGCGCGCTCGGCATGGGCGTGAAGGATGTAGCTGCGATTCCAGTCGTGCGCGAGCCGCTTGGCGAGCATGCTCCCCGCGGGATCGTAGCGGCTAAGCGTGGCGTCGAGCCGCGGATCAAAGTCGCGCCGTTCAAGGGCCTTCACCTCCGCGAACAGGCGGTTCTCCAGCGCCATGTAGTCGGCGAAGGTGCGCGGCTCGTTCAGCATGCCGGCGTGGAACTCGTTCTTCAGCTCGACCGTCTCCCACGGGCGCAGCTCGCGCAACCCGCTCGAGTACAGCAGGTCGCCGAGCAGCAGCACGAGGAGCCCGCCGAGCGCGAACGCCAGCGCGTACTTGACCAGCCGGAACAAACCGCGCAGCAGGCGCAGCGCTTTCACGCGCGCGACCTCGGCTACAGCACTTCGGCCGCGTAGTCGGCGAGGCGCGAGCGCTCGCCCCGCGCGAGCGTCACGTGTCCGGCGTGGGCCCAGCCTTTCATGCGGTCGACGACGTAGGTGAGTCCCGAGCTGCCCTCAGTCAGATAAGGGGTATCGATCTGCGCGATGTTGCCCAGTAGCACGACTTTCGTGCCGGGGCCGGCCCGCGTCACCAACGTCTTCATCTGCTTGGGCGTGAGGTTTTGCGCCTCATCGATGATCAGCCACTTCTTGATGAAGGTCCGTCCGCGCATGAAGTTGAGCGACTTCACTTTGATCCTGGAACGCACCAGGTCGCGCGTCGCGGCGCGCCCCCAGTCCCCACCCGGTTCGTCGGAGGCGTTCAGCACGTCGAGATTGTCCTCGAGCGCGCCCATCCAGGGCTGCATCTTCTCTTCCTCCGTGCCGGGCAGGAAGCCGATGTCCTCGCCGAGCGGCACGGTCACGCGGGTCATGATGATCTCGGTGTAGCGCTTGTCGTCGAGCGCCTGGGTGAGCCCTGCGGCGAGCGCAAGCAGCGTCTTGCCGGTGCCCGCCTGGCCGAGCAGCGAGACAAAGTCGATCGCCGGGTTCATCAGCAGATTGAGGGCGAAATTCTGCTCGCGATTGCGCGCCGTGATGCCCCACACTGCGTTCTTGGCGTGCGTGTAGTCGCGCAGCGTCTCGAGCACCGCGGCGCGGCCCGCTTTCTCCTTGACCAGCGCGTACAGCGGCCGCTCGCCCGATTCGTCATAGATGAATTCGTTCAGCTGCAGGCTCGACACCAGCGGACCGCGCACCCGGTAATAGGTATGCCCCTCCTTCTTCCAGGACTCCATGTCGCGGCCGTGCGTGTCCCAGAAGTCGGCAGCAAGCTTGCGCACGCCGGTGTACAGCAGATCGGTGTCCTCCAGCACCTTGTCGTTGAAATAGTCCTCGGCGGCAAGGCCCAGGGCGCGCGCCTTGATGCGCATGTTGATGTCTTTGGACACCAGGATGACGTGCCGCTCGGGCGCGCGCTTCTGCAGATGCCGTACCACCGAGAGGATCTGGTTGTCGGTCTTGCCCGCGGCGAGCGTCGCCGGCAGCCCCCCGTTGATGGCCTCGGTCTGCAGGTACAGGCGTCCGCCCGTGGCTTTGCTGTCGGTCGACTTGATCGGCAGGCCGGCGTTGATGTCGGCCACCGCGTTGGACACGATATCGTCGAGAAAGCGGCTCGCCTGGCGCGCGTTGCGCGCCACGTCCGACAGGCCCTTCTTGTGATTGTCCAGCTCCTCCAGCGTTCCCATCGGCAGGTACACGTCGTGTTCCTCGAAGCGGAAGAGGCACGTCGGATCGTGCATCAGCACGTTGGTGTCCAGCACGAACAGTTTGGTGACGCGCTTCTTCCGCGGGCGCGGGCGTTTCGACATGGAGGGGAGGGAGGGAAGGGAGGGATGTGCGGTGGACTCGCTGCTTGCGTCGTCGCTTTCGTGCGCTGGACGCTCAGAGGGCTTTAACAAAGTTCAATACCTCCTCGACGTGGCCTGGAACCTTGACACCGCGCCATTCGCGCGCGAGCACGCCGTCCGGGCCGATGACGAACGTGCTGCGCTCGATGCCGCGAACCTTCCTGCCATACATGTTTTTCTGCTTGATGACGCCGAACTGCTTGCATACCTGCTCGTCGGCGTCCGACAGCAGGTCGAAGGGAAACTTCATCTTGGCCTTGAAGCCCTCGTGCGACCTGAGCGAGTCGCGCGAGATGCCGTAGATTTCGCAGCCCGCCTTCTTGAAATCCTTGTGGCGGTCGCGGAAATCGGCGCCCTCGGTGGTGCAGCCGGGGGTGTTGTCCTTGGGGTAGAAGTAGAGCACCAGCGTCTTGCCGCGGGCGCCGGAGAGCGTGAAGGCGTGGCCGCCAGTCGAGGGGAGGGTGAAGTCCTTGACCGCTTTGCCGACCATGCCCGGATTGTTCAGAGCCTTCTTAGCATTGCGATTCAACGCGTTCATTGAACATGTTTTCCGTTACAGCCGCAAGTGGCGATTCAGGCGCCTGATGGACAAGGCTATTTTGCCAGCGTGAACACTTGGTGCGCGCCCGCGATGCCGCGCAATTCGAAGCGCCCGAGCGGCTTGAGTGGCCGTTTCACATGCTGCGCGAATTCATGCGACACCATGACCGGCGCGCCCGTGCGCTTGGCGAGCTCCTGAAGGCGCGCGGTCTTGTTGACAGCTGGTCCGACGACGTTGAACGCGAGCCGGTCCGGGGCGCCCACGTTGGCGTGTGTCACCGTTCCGAGGTGCAGCCCAAGACCGAATTCGATTTCCGGAAGGCCGGTGTGGCGCCTCCGGTGGTTGACGACCGCGATGGAATCCAGCGCATCGACCGCTGCGTCGAGCGCGTCTTCGCACACGCGCGACTCGTCGCCCGGCCGGGCGCTCTCGAACACGATCAGGATCGCGTCGCCGATGAACTGCAGGATCTCGCCGCCGCGCGCGGCGGCGGCGGCCGCGCAGTTCTCGAAGTAGTCGTTGAGCAGCTGCAGCAGCTGCGCCGCGGGCAGCGCTTCGCTCAAGGCCGTGAAGCCGCGCAAGTCGGAATACCAGAACGCCGCCTCGATGCGGTCGCCGTCCCCCCGCTTCACCTGGCCGCGCAGGATGCGCTCGCTGATGCGCGGCCCGACGAAGGCGTCGAGCAGCCCGAGGGTCATCCTGCGGCCGTGGATGATCTCGACGAGCGGTGCGAGCAGGTTGGCGAGCGCGCCGAGCCGCTCGAGGTCGGCGTCGGAGTAGCCCTCCGCCGCGGCGGTCGCGGCGGCGAAAAAGTTGACCTCGCCCGTGCCGAACTCCATCGGCAGCGCGTAGTAGTCGGTCATGCCGGCGGTGCGCAGCTCGTGCAGCAGCGGGTGATCGCGTTCCTCGTCGAGCGCTTCGAGGCGCCGGCGAAAGGGGCTGCGTCGCTCCAAGACGTGCTGTACCGGGCTGCCTAGGAAGGCGTCGGACGATTCGATGCCGTGCTGCCCTGAGAACGGCACGGCGCCCGCACCGCGCCGCCACAGGCAGCCCCAGGCGCGCAGCTGCGGATGGATGGTCACGCAGGTAAGGCCTAGCCGGTCGATGCGGGCGCCGGCCTTGTCC
>JBAUTZ010000211.1:0-9936 GCA_049582445.1 Burkholderiales bacterium | reverse complement strand
GCGTACCGCCGGGACGATCCCGATGCCGTTTTCGCCGCCTCGCTCCCGCTGCTCGGGTGCGGCGCCGGATTCACGCCCTCAGGCGACGATCTCGCCGGAGCAGCGCTGTTCGGACGGCGCTTCATCGCGCCGCACGAAGTTCGCTGGCAGGAAATCGCCGGCCGGTTGTCGCGCGAGGTGGCGGTGCGCAGCCACGAGGTCAGCGCCGCGCTGTTCAGCGACCTCGCGCGGGGTCAGAGCTTCGCACCCCTGCACGCGGTGGCCGAGGGGCTCGCTGGCGGCCAGCAAGCCACGGCGCTGGCGGCCGCGCGCACGCTCGCCGCGGTCGGCCATTCGTCCGGCTGGGATATGCTCGCGGGATTCATGATCGGCATGGGAATCGGGCCGAGCGAAAGCGCGCCGTGACCACGAAGCACAGGCAGCAAGACCAGTCGCGGCTCGCTGACGCGGTTTACCAGAAGGTGAAGGCCGACATCTTCGATTTCAGGCTGCTGCCCGGGTCGGGATTCTCGGAGAACGAGATCGCGGCGCACACCGGGGTGAGCCGCACGCCGGTGCGCGAGGCGCTGCTGCGGCTCGCGCGCGAAGGCTTTGTCGAGCGGCGCGCGAAAAGCGGCTGGAGCGTCAAGCCGCTCGACTTCGAGCATTTCGAGCATCTGTACGACGTGCGCGTGATCCTGGAGCTCGCCGCCCTCGGCAAGCTGTGCGCGGGCGAATTCGGCGCGGCGCTCGACGGCCTCAAGGCGGCGTGGCTGGTGCCTCCGGCGCAGCGCCGCGAGGACCCGATCGAGGTGGCGCAGCTCGACGAGGCGTTCCACGCCACGCTGGTGCAGGCGGCCGGCAACCCGGAGCTGGCGCGCATCCACGGCGACATCACCGAGCGCATCCGCATCATCCGGCGTCTCGACTTCACGCAGCGCGAGCGCATCACCCGGACCTACGACGAGCACGTCGCGATCCTGCGCGCCGTGCTGGCGCGCAAGGCGCAGCAGGCGAGCCTGCTGTTGCGCTCGCATATCGAGGAATCCAAGCTCGAGGTGCGCAAGATCACGCTGCACCGCCTGCATCTCGCGCACCGCGACGCGAGCGGAGCGAATTCGGCGCTTGGCGGCGGACGGGGCCCGCGCTGAACCACGGGCGTTGAATGTTCGGCGTCAGGAATGCCGTCCCGGGGCCGGCTATCATCCGCGGTTCACGACGAGGTACGAGACGCCGCCGATGCCGGATCCGAAGGCGATCCTCGCCTTTCTCTTGCCCTGGGAGTTCTCGCCGCCCGCGCTAGTACTGTGCGCGGGCGCGGTTCTGCTGTACGCGCGTGGGCTGAAGCGCGCGCCGCGCGCAGAGCGGCCGGGCGTCGGCAGGAACGCGGCGTTCTTCGGTGGATGGGTGCTCATCTACTTCGTGATGCAGACGCACTGGGACTACCTGTCGCAGCACATGTTCTTCATCCATCGCATTCAGCACCTGGTGCTGCACCACCTCGGCCCTTTCCTCGTGGCGCTCGCGCAGCCGCTGCCGGTGCTCGCACATGGGCTGCCGGGCGGGACGGAGGAGCGGCTGCTGCGGCCCTTGTGGCGTCACTCGTTGACGCGCCTTGCCTACCGCCTGTTGCAGAACTGGCTCGTCGCGCCGCTGCTGTTCGTCGGCCTCATATTCTTCTGGCTTACGCCATCGATCCATTTCAGCGCGATGCTGAGCGCGCCACGCTACCTGGTCATGAACTGGAGCATGCTGCTCGACGGCCTGCTTTTCTGGGCGCTGATGCTCGATCCTCGCACGCGCAGCCAGGGCGCCCTGATCGGCTTCGGCCCGCGCATGTTCCTGCTGCTCGGAGCGGCGATTCCCCAGATCTACCTCGGCGCGCACATCGGGCTCGCGACGCGAGAGCTGTACGACGTCTATACGGTCTGCGGACGCGCCTGGCCGATCAGCCCGCTCGAGGACCAGAGCCTCGGCGGCCTGGTCACCTGGATTCCGGCCGCGATGATGCATGCGCTCGCGGTGCTGGTGTTGATCGGGCGCTGGATGCATGCCGACGAGGAGGCGCATGCCCGCCCGGCCGCGCTGCGCACCTAGCATGCGGCTCTTCTTGACGGCGCTCGGCGCATGCCTCGTGCTCGCCGCGTGCAGCCGCGATGGCGGCAATTGGCGCACGAACAACATCGACGGCCTGATGCCGACGCTCGAATTCGGCATGAGCGACGACACGGGCCGGGCAGTGACCGCGCAAGACTATCGCGGAAAGACGGTGCTGCTGTACTTTGGTTATACGAGCTGTCCCGATCTGTGCCCGACGACGCTCGCCAGGCTCGCGCAGGCGCTCAAAGGCACCAGGAACCATGGCGCGGACACCGTGGTGCTGTTCGTGAGCGTCGATCCGAAGCGCGACAGCGTGAGCCGGCTGCACCGCTACGTGCATGCCTTTGGGCCGCGGTTCGTCGGGTTGCGAGGCACTCCGGAGGAACTCGAGGCGCTCACCAAGCGCTACCGCGTGACCTACTCGTACGCGGAGCCGGACAAGGAGGGCGACTACGAAGTGACGCACAGCACTGGCGTGTTCGTGTTCGACCGCAACGGGCGCAGCCGGCTGCTCGTGCTGCCGCACCATGCGGACGAAGCGATCACCGCCGATCTCGACCGGCTCGCATCGGCGGTTCCGCGCTGACCCGGACGTAGGGATCCGCCTCAGCCGGCGGCGGGAACCTCCACTTGTTCCAGCGAGCGCCGTGCGGGCTCGATCCCCCACATCCAGACGACGACGATCTGCACCAGCAGAAGAACAATCATCAATCCGATGACGCCGGGGAGCTTGTAGCTGACCATGAGCGCGCCGACGACGAACGGCGAGACCACCGTCGCCAAACGGCCGAGCGTGTTGCAGATGCCGTTCGCCCGCAGCCGGATCTCGGTCGGAAACAATTCCGGCGTGTAAACGCCGAACAGCAGGGCTGTCTGGACGTAAATCGTGACGATCAGCAGGAAGCCGACGCTCAGCACGATCGCTGGATCGGATGCCGCGTCGAAGTGGGCGTAGATCCAGCCCGTGATGATCGTCAGGATCGAAGCACCGATGATGCTCGCGCGTCGCCCGAGAGCGTCGGACGTGTAGGCCCCCAGCGCGCAGCCGACCAGCGAGCCGCCGGCGATGACCAGCGTATACGCGAGCGACGTGGCGATCGTCAGTCCCTGGCGCAAGAAGAACTGCGGCAGGAAGATGACGAAGCCGAAGATCAGCGTGTTGATGGTGACCAGTGCCCAGCTGCCCACGATCAGCCGCTGCAGGAGCGGCGGCCGAAGCATCGCCATGGCGGTGACCGGCTGCGTCGCGACCGGCACGGGGGCGGGCGGCAGCGTCCCCCCCGCGGCAGCCTCTTTCTCGATTGCCTGCAGCAGCGCCTCCGCTTCCTCGCTACGGCCCTTCGATTCCAGCCAGCGCGGTGACTCGGGCAGTCTCTTGCGCAGGTACCACACGATGAGCGATCCGACCCCGGCGATGACGAACATCGGCCGCCAGCCGAAGCTCGGGATGATCAGGTACGAGAGCAGCGAGGTCACGGGAAAGCCCGCGACGACGAGGAACGCCATGAAGGAAAGCCATCGACCGCGGGTTTTCGGCGGTACGAATTCGGTAAGCGTCGAGTAGCCGACCACGATCTCGGCGCCGAGCCCCAACCCCTGCACGAACCGGCAGGCGATGAGCTGGGGCATGTTCGCCGCAAACGCGGCCGCGAACGAGGCCAGCCCGAAGATCAGCAGGTTGATCTGATAGGTGAAGCGCCTGCCATAGCGGTCGCCGAGAAAACCGGTGATCAATGCGCCGATCGTCATGCCGACGAACGTTAGGGATATGAACTGGAGGTTTTGCGGCAGCGTCGAGAACTTGCTCTGGATGGCGGCCGCCAGGACGCCGCCGGCGACGTACAGGTCGTAGCCGTCGAAGAACATGCCGGCTCCGATGAGCCAGAAGATGCGGTAGTGGAACGAACCGACGGGCAGCCGGTCCAGGCGCGCGCCGGCATTGACGATTCTACTCATGGATCACTCCTCCTCTTGACGGAACGTCTGGTTCACTGCTTATGTGGTCCATCATATTCCCAATCAAATGAGCGGAACATCGGCCATCTGGCGCAAGGCTCGTGCAAGCTTCGCCGCAGGTCGCAACTGGAAGGACAGAAGAATGCCCATCGTTTCAGTGAACGGCCTCGCGGTCGAGTTCGAGCAGCAGGGCAGCGGCCCGGACCTGCTCCTCGTCCATTCGCTGCTGACCGAGCTGACGGTTTTCGAGCGCGTGCTGCCCGCGCTCGCGGCCGGCCGCCGCGTCACGCGCATCAACCTGCCGGGCTTCGGAGCCTCGAGCCCGCGCGCGTTCGACACGGTGGCCGAATTCGCGGACCACGTCGCCGCGGCGATGGATGCGTTGAAGCTTCCCCGGACTACGGACGTGTTCGGCAACGGCTTCGGCGCCTTCGTCGTGCTAGAGCTCGCATGCCGCCACGGCGCGCGCTTCGCGAGGCTCGTCGTCGCCGACGCGGTGCCGGCCTTTCCCGAACCGGCGCGAGCGCCGTTTCGCGGCATGGCGCAGGCGGTGCGCGCGGGCGGCATGGCCGCGGTGCTCGATACCGCGATCGGGCGGATGTTCCCGCCGGCATTCGCGGCGACGAATGCGGACATCATCGAGCGGCGCAAGCAGGCCCTAGCAATCGTCGATCCCGAGGCGTTTGCGCGCGCCTGCCTCGCTTTGGCGGGGCTCGACCTCACGCCGCGGCTGGGGCGCATCGCCAACCCGATGCTCGTCATGTGTGGCGCGCTCGACCAGACCACGCCGCCGGAACTTGCGCGCCAGCTTGCCCGTGGCATCCCGGGCGCGATTTACCGGGAGATACCGGGCTCGGGCCATTGCCCGATGCTCGAGCAACCCGCAATGCTCGTGGACATGATGCAGGGTTTCCTGGGGAAGAGGGCGGCGATCGGCAAGTACGAGCTCCATTACGTGGACGAGGGCCGGGGCTTTCCACTGCTGCTCATCCATGGCCTTGCCGGAGACCACGCCGCCTGGACGCCGCAGATCGCCGCCTGGCGCGAGCGGTTCCGCGTCATTGCGCCCGACAACCGCGGCGCCGGACGAAGCAGCCAGGTCGACGAGCCGGTGTCGACCGTCGACCTTGCGCGCGACATGCTCGGGCTCCTCGACCGCCTTCGCATCGACAAGGCTCACGTGGTCGGCCGCTCGATGGGTGGCGCGATCGCGCAGCACATGGCGCTGCTCGCGCCGGAGCGCGTCCACACGCTGACGGTGTGCGCCTCGTTCGCCAGGCTCGATCCGCTCGGCCGCCGCGTGCTCGCGAACATGCGCGAGGCGCTCGAATGGAGCGGATCATGGGCGGTGCACGCGCGACATTCGGTGCAGAACTTCGTGTCGGCGGACTACTTCAATGCCAACCCGTCGCGGGTCGCGGCGATCGAGAACCTGATCGGCGGCGAGACCAGGCTACCGGCCTGTTACGTGCGGCAGAACCAGGCTTGCCAGGAGCACGATACGCTCGAGCGGCTGCAGGACATCCGCTGTCCGACGCTGATCCTGGCAGGTGGCCGAGACCCAATCTGCTCGCTGACCGCCACGCGCTGGATGTCGGATCGCATCCCGCACGCAGAGACGGTGATTTTCGAGGACTCGAGCCATTTCTTCCTGATGGAAGAGCCCGAGCGCTTCATGAAGGTGGCGAACGACTGGCTGGGCCGGCATACGCCCGCCGTACGGGAGGCGGCGTGAGCGCGCCGGAAAGTTTCAAACTGAGGGTGAACGGTCGCGAGCGGGAGGTGAGCGGGGAAGCAAGCACGCCGCTTGTCTACGTGCTGCGTCACGACTTCGCTCTGAAGGGCACGCGCTTCGGCTGCGGCACGGGGCATTGCGGCGCGTGCACGGTGCTGTTCGACGGTAACGCGGTGCAATCCTGCGACGTGCCGCTCTGGTCGGCGGTCGGGCACGAAATCACCACGATCGAGGGCCTGGGCAGCGCCGAGCGTCCGCATCCGTTGCAGAGGGCGTTCATCGACGAGCAGGCGGTGCAATGCGGCTATTGCATCAACGGCATCATCATGTCGGCTGCCGCCCTCCTGGTGAAGAACGCAAATCCGACGCGCAAGGACATCGCGGCGGCACTCGATCGCAACCTGTGCCGTTGCGGCACGCACGTGAGGGTGCTGCGGGCGATCGAACGCGCGGCGAAGGAGATGCGCGGATGAACGCGCCCGAGCTGCCCCTCAGCCTGCAGGCCAATCCGCGCCTCGATCGCTGGGTTCGCGTGGATGCCGGAGGCAAGGTGACCGTGTTCAGCGGCAAGGTCGAACTCGGCCAGGGCATCGTCACCGCCATCGCGCAGATCGCTGCCGAGGAGCTGGGCGTCGAGCCCGCGCAGCTCGCCATCGTCGCCGGCGACACCACCGTGTCGCCGGACGAGTGGTACACCGCGGGCAGTCAGTCAATCGAGGTCGGCGGGGCGGCCATGCGGCTGGTCTGCGCCGAGGTGCGCGCACTGTTCATGGAGGCGGCCGCGAGGGAGCTGGAAGTCGGCGCGGTCGACCTGGTGGTGCGCTCCGGCGTGATCGGGCTGCCGGGGACCGATCTCGGGCGTAGCTACTGGCAGCTCGCGGACAAGGTGAGCCTCGAGCGCGAGTTCAGCGGTCGCGCCACACCGAGGCCCCGCACTGTCCAGGGCCTGGTCGGGGCGAGCCTGCCGCGCCGCGATATTCCAGCGAAGGTCTCCGGCGCGGCGTTCGTCCACGACATGACGCTGCCGGGGATGGTGCATGCGCGGGTAGTCCGGCCACCGAGCTACGGCGCGCGGCTCGCATCGCTCGACGAGGCGGCGCTGCGGGCAGTGCGCGGCCTCGTCGCTCTCGTGCGCAGCGGAAGCTTTCTCGCCGTCGTGGCCGAACGCGAGGAGCAGGCGGTTAAGGCGCTCGAGGTCGCAACTCGCGCCGTGAAATGGGACACCTCGCCGATGCCGGAGCAGGCCGAGACCGTACCCTTCCTCATGGGGCTGCCGGCGCGCTCCTCGACGGTGCACGCGAGGGTTGCGCCTGCGGCCGCGGGCGCGCGGCGCTTCGAGGCCACGTACTCGAAGCCCTACCTCGCCCACGCTTCGATCGGACCGTCGTGCGCGCTCGCGGCGCCGGAGGGTCGTCGCATGCGGATCTGGTCGCATACCCAGGGGCCCCACCTCCTGCGGGGACAGATCGCGAAGGTGCTTGGGGTGCCGGAATCGGAAGTCGACGTGATCCACCGCGACGGTGCGGGCTGCTATGGCCACAATGGCGCCGACGACGTGGCGCTCGACGCGGCGCTGGTCGCACGCGCCTGCGGCCGGCCGGTCATGCTGCAGTGGACGCGCGAGGACGAACTTGCCTGGTCGCCGTTCGGCTCAGCGATGGCGGTCAAGATCGTGGCGGATGTCGATGGGGGCGGCAGGGTCTCTGGTTGGAAGCATGAGCTATGGAGCCACACGCACGTCAAGCGGCCCGGCCGGGGCGAGGGCATCAATCTGCTCGCGGCCTGGTACATGGACCCGGCGCTGCCGGAGCCGCCTGGACAGGACATGCCGCTGCCCGCGGGCGGCGGCGACCGCAATGCCGTGCCGCTCTACGATTTTCCGGGCCAGGAGGTCGTGTATCACTTTCTGCCCGAGATGCCGCTCAGGGTCTCGGCGCTGCGTGCGCTCGGAGCCTACGCGAACGTGTTCGCGATCGAATCGATGATGGATGAGATCGCTGCCGGAATCGGCGTCGACCCGGTCGAGTTCCGCTTGCGCCATCTTTCGGACGCGCGCGCCAGGGCCGTCATCAAAGCCGCGGCAGAGGCGGCGGGCTGGAAGCCCGGCACGCGCAGGGACGGCACGAGCGGCCGGGGCATCGCGTTCGCGCGCTACAAGAACCTGTCCGCGTATTGCGCGGTGGTGGTCGAAGTCGAGCTCACCGACAAGGTCCGGGTGAAACGCGCCGTAGCGGCCGTCGACGCCGGCCGCGTCGTCAATCCGGACGGTCTGCGCAACCAGATCGAAGGCGGAATCGTGCAGTCCGTAAGCTGGACACTCCATGAGCAGGTGCGCTGGACCCGAGAGGGAATCGCCTCGCGCAACTGGGAGGAATACCCGATCCTCAGATTCGACGAGGCGCCGGAAATCGAGGTCGTCATCGTCGAACAACCGGAGGAACGAAGCCTCGGAGCCGGCGAATGCGCGGCGGGCCCTACGGCCGGCGCGATCGCGAATGCCCTTTACGACGGACTCGGCGTTCGCGCGCGCCACCTGCCGCTCACACCCGAGCGGATTGCCGCCGCGATGGGCTGACGCCCGCCGCAGTCTCAGACGAATCCGAATCCTGTGAGCACGGCAATCCCCATCGCGGCAAACAGGGCCGCGGCAATGTAGCGCACCGTCTTGAACGGGATGCGCAGGGACGCCTTTTCGGCGAGGAAGACGGCGGGCGTGTCCGCGATCAGCATTCCGGTCGTCGTTCCGGCCACCACCGCCGCGAGCGAATCGAACCGGGCGGCGAGCGCCACCGTCGCAAGCTGGGTCTTGTCGCCGATCTCGGCGAGGAAGAAGGCGACGAACGTGATCGCAAACGCGCCATAACGGCCGATGTCCCGAGGCTGCTGGTCGAGCTCGTCTGGCCGCAGGGCCCAGGCCGCGATGGCAAGAAACGAGAGGGCGAGCGACCAGCGCAGGACTCCCGGGCTGACCGCGGTCCGTATCCACTCGCCCAGCAATCCCGCCAGCGTGTGGTTCAGCAGCGTCGCGCCCAGGATTCCGAACAGGATGGGCACCGGCCGCCTGAAGCGGGCCGCGAGCAGCAGCGCGAGGAGCTGAGTCTTATCGCCGATTTCTCCCACGGCGACGACGGTGGCTGATACGAGAAAAGCTTCCAGGATGTCGACGTTCCAGCGAGGATCGGGCAGCTATTCCCCGATGACGGGGCGCGATGATATCAGACGGGAATGTTGCATTGCACCGCTTGACCTGACGCAAAGTCGATTCCACGCGGCGTGCTATGTATACCCGTTGGGCACCGGGGCCACCGGTTATTGGAGGAGGTGAACATGAACGCGATTTCAGCCGATACGGCAATCAGGGCGTGGAAGGAGCAGTTGGATGCCGTTTTGCGCGTTACCGAGGCGATCACGGAAGGCGCGATGAGACTGCGCGACACGCAACTCACCGCGGCGACCGAGGCTCATGCGAGCACGGCCGCGACGCGAATGCTCCTGGAAAAGACCTGCGACGCGCAGGAGCTTTACCGTCTGCAGAGCGAGTGGCTGTCGGCTAACCTTCAGCAATCGCTTGCCTACTGGGCCGCCCTCTACACGACCGTCATCGAGACGCAGCGGAGCATGGCAAGGTGCATCGCGCCGCGGCCCGAGGCGTCCTCGTCCGAAGCGCCGGCCGTGCCCGAGATTCCAAGCTGGCCTCTGCAGGACATGATGGACTCCATCTACAGGCCGTTCATCGAGACGACGAAGGAGCTTCTGGCCAGGCGCCCACCTTCGCCCCCGGAGGCGCGCATCGCGGCGTGAGGCAAGATGGTGGCGGGGTTTGAAAATCCCGCCCCGGCGCATAACATCGGGCCCTCCAGACCGAGGCCACCCGATGAATGCGACCGAAAGCTTCCTGCAAGCACGCGATTTCCTGATCGCGAATCGCGAGAACTACGCTGCCGCCTACGCGGGCTTCCGCTGGCCTCAGCTCTCGAGCTTCAACTGGGCGCTCGACTACTTCGACGTCGTCGCGCGCGACAACGCGCGCACCGCGCTTTGGGTGGTGAACGAGGACGGGACGGAGGCGCGCGCCACCTTCGCGGAGATGAGCGCGCGCTCCAATCGCGTCGCCAACTTTCTGCGCGCGAACGGGGTGCGGCGCGGCGATTGCATGCTCGTCATGC
>JBAUTZ010000210.1:0-4886 GCA_049582445.1 Burkholderiales bacterium | reverse complement strand
AAATACGGCGGCAAGCGGGGCGTGGCGAGCCTTTGCATCGGCGGCGGCGAGGCGACCGCCGTGGCGCTAGAGTTGCCCTAGATGGCGCGGCCGAAGCTCGCCGCGGGCAAGAAGCAGTTGCAGGCGCTGCTCGACCGCTCGCGCTTCGTGCGCGGCTACGGCTTTCGCGTGATCTCCGTCGGCCCCGCGTCCTGCACCATCGAGCTGCCGTTCAGGCGCGCGCTCGAGCGCCCCGGGGGAATCGTCAACGGCCCGGCGCTGATGGCCGCGGCCGACTGCGCCATGTGGGTCGCGATCAAGGCGGCAATCGGCATGGACCGCGATGCGCTCACCTCGGAGCTCAACACCGCGTTCCTCGCCCCCGCTATCAACGAGCCGGTGCGTTGCACGGCGAAGATCCTCAAGCTCGGCAAACGCAGCATCTACGGCGTGGCCGAGTGCCACAGCCGCGGCGGTCGGCTGTTCACCCATCACACCGTCACCTACGTGCGCCTGCCGGAGGCCTGAGTTGGCCCTCTCCCCCCAGCACGAGATGCTGCGCGACACGGTGCGCCGCTACGCTCGCGAGCAGCTCTGGCCCAATGCGGCGCGCTGGGAGCGTGACAAGCACTTCCCGCGCGAGCAGCTGGCCGAGCTGGCGGCCATGGGGCTCAACGCGGTCGCTGTTCCCGAAGAATGGGGCGGCGCCGGGATGGATTACACCGCGCTCGCCATCGCGTTCGAGGAGGTCTCGGCGGGACACGCGGCAAGCGGCACGGTGCTCTCGGTCAACAACCTGGTCGCGGGCATCCTCCACGGCTACGGCAACGGCGCGCAAAAGGAGAAATACCTGCGGCCGCTCGCTCAGGGACGCGCGATCGGCGCGTTCTGCCTGACCGAGCCGCAGGTGGGCTCGGACGCCGGTGCCATTGCCACGCGCGCCGAGCAGCGCGCGGGGCAATGGGTGCTGAACGGCACCAAGCAGTTCATCACCTCAGGCAAGAACGCCGACCTGGCGGTGGTATTCGCGGTAAGCGACCGCAACGCCGGCAAGAAAGGCATCAGCGCGTTCGTGGTGCCGACCTCGACGCCCGGCTGGCGCGTGGCGCGCGTCGAGGAAAAGCTCGGCCAGCGCGCCTCCGACACGGCGCAAATCGCGCTCGAGGACTGCAGGGTTCCCGCCGAGAATCTCCTCGGCGCGGAAGGCATGGGCTACCGCATCGCGCTCGCCAACCTGGAATCCGGGCGCATCAACATCGCGGCGCAGGCCACCGGCGTCGCGCGCGCCGCGCTCGAGGCGGCGCTTGCGTACGCGGCCGAGCGCCACAGCATGGGCAAGCCGATCATCGAGCACCAAGCGGTGAATTTCCGGCTGGCGGACATGGCCACGCAGATCGAGGCCGCGCGCCAGCTCTACCTGCACGCGGCGGCGCTGCGCGACGCCGGCAAACCCTGCCTCAAGGAGGCCTCGATGGCCAAGCTCTTCGCGTCCGAAATGGCCGAGAAGGTGTGCTCGGACGCGATCCAGGTCCACGGCGGATACGGCTACGTGGCCGACTTCCCGGTCGAGCGCCTGTGGCGCGACGTCCGCGTGTGCAAAATCTACGAGGGCACGAGCGACATCCAGCGCCTGGTGATCGGCCGGGCGATTGCGTCGGGGGACTGATGGCACACAAGCTGAAAAAGGGCATCAAGCAACTGCTCGAGGAAGCGGGCGCACGCACGCGCGGCATCACGCCGGCGGACGCCCAAGCGCGCCTGGGCGATCCGGACACCGTGTTCGTCGACATCCGCGACGTGCGGGAGCTCGAGCGCGACGGCATGATTCCGGGCGCGTTCCACGCGCCGCGCGGCATGCTCGAATTCTGGGTCGATCCCGAGAGCCCGTACTACAAGCCGGTGTTCACCGAGGGCAAGACCTACGTGCTGTACTGCGCCGCGGACTGGCGCGCCGTCCTCTCCGCCGCGGCGCTCGCGGACATGGGCATGGACAACGTGCTGCACCTGGAAGGCGGCTTCAGCGAGTGGAAGAAAGCCGGCCGCCCGGTCGGCCAGCGCGAACACAAGCACAAGGCCTGATTCGAGATGCCCGTCATCAAGTCGCAGCTCCATACCCGCTCGGCCGAGTACCGGGTCAACTACGAGCGCATGCGGGGGCTGGTCGAGGACCTGAGGCGGCAGGTGGCGCGCGTCGCGCTCGGCGGCGACGAGCAGGCGCGCGGCAAGCACGTTGCGCGCGGCAAGCTGCTGCCCCGCGAGCGCGTGAGGACCCTGCTCGATCCGGGCTCGCCCTTCCTCGAGGTGGGGCAGCTCGCCGCGCACGGCATGTACGGCGACGAGGCGCCGAGCGCGGGCATCATCACCGGCATCGGCCGAATCTCGGGTCGCGAGTGCATCGTCGTGGCGAACGACGCCACCGTGAAGGGTGGCACCTACTTCCCGATGACGGTGAAGAAGCACTTGCGCGCGCAGGAGATCGCGGCGCAGAACCGGCTGCCCTGCATCTATCTCGTCGACTCGGGCGGGGCGAACCTGCCCAATCAGGACGACGTGTTTCCGGACCGCGAGCACTTCGGGCGCATATTCTTCAATATCGCCAACATGTCCGCGGCCGGGATCGCGCAGATCGCGGTGGTGATGGGTTCCTGCACCGCGGGAGGCGCCTACGTGCCGGCGATGTCGGACGAATCGATCATCGTCAAGGGACAGGGCACGATCTTTCTCGGCGGGCCGCCGCTGGTCAAGGCGGCGATCGGCGAAATCGTCACGCCCGAGGAGCTCGGCGGCGCGGACGTGCACACGCGCGTCTCCGGCGTCGCGGATCACTACGCCCTCAACGACGCGCACGCGCTCGCCATCGCGCGGCGCATCGTGTCGAACCTCAACAGCGCCAAGAGCGTGACGCTTCAGATGCGCGAGCCGAGCGAGCCGCTTTATCCCGCCGACGAGCTCTACGGCGTGATCCCGGCCGACGCGCGCAAACCCTACGACGTGCGCGAGGTGATCGCGCGACTGGTCGACGGCTCGGAGCTCGACGAGTTCAAGGCCAACTACGGCACCACGCTGATCACCGGCTTCGCACACCTGCACGGCTACCCGGTCGCGATCCTCGCCAACAACGGCATCCTGTTCTCGGAGTCCTCGCTCAAAGCGGCCCACTTCATAGAGCTCGCCTGCCAGCGCGGGATTCCGCTCCTGTTTCTGCAGAACATCACCGGCTACATGGTGGGGAAGAAGTACGAGGCGAGCGGCATCGCCAAGGACGGCGCCAAGATGGTCACCGCGGTGGCCACCGCGCGGGTTCCCAAGTTCACCATGATCCTGGGTGGCTCCTACGGCGCCGGGAACTACGGCATGTGCGGACGCGCCTACTCACCCCGTTTCCTGTGGATGTGGCCAAACGCGCGCATTTCGGTGATGGGCGGCGAGCAGGCCGCGAGCGTGCTCGCCACCGTGCGACGGGATGGCATCGAAGCGAAGGGCGGCACCTGGTCCAAAGAGGAGGAGCAGGCGTTCCGCCAGCCAATCCTCGATCAGTACGAGCACCAGGGCCACCCTTACTACGCCAGCGCGCGCCTGTGGGACGACGGCGTGATCGATCCTGCCGATGCGCGCCGCCTGCTCGGGCTCGCAATCTCGGCGGCGCTAAACTCGCCGATCGAGCAGACCCGGTTCGGTATCTTCAGGATGTGACCATGAGCGAGCACCTGCTCGTCCGCAAGCACGACCGCGTCGCCACGGTGACGCTCAATCGCCCCGATGTGCGCAACGCCTTCGACGACGCGCTCGTCGGCGAGCTCGCGGCGACGTTCAAGCTGCTCGACGACGACGACGACGTGCGCGCCGTGGTGCTCGCGGGCAACGGCCCGGCATTCTGCGCCGGCGCCGACCTCAACTGGATGAAGCGCATGGCCGGTTACGGCTACGAGCAGAACCTGCACGACGCGATGGGGCTGGCGCTGATGCTGCAGACCATCGACCGCATGCGGAAGCCGACCGTCGCTCGCGTGCACGGACCGGCCTACGCCGGCGGCACGGGGCTCGTCGCCGCCTGCGACATCGCGATCGGCACGCCGGATGCGAAGTTCTGCCTGTCGGAGGCGAAGCTCGGGCTGTCGCCCGCCACCATCAGCCCCTACGTGGTGCGCGCCATGGGCGAGCGGGCCGCGCGCCGCTATTTCCTCACCGCCGAGGTGTTCGATGCCGAGGAGGCGTACCGCATCGGCATGCTCTCCGGGCTGGTGCCGGCCGCGGCGCTCGACGCGGCGATCGACGGATTGCTCAAGCACCTGCTCGCCGGCGGCCGCGAGGCGCTCGCGAAGATCAAGGACCTGATCCGCGCCGTCGCCTCGGGGGGAATCGACGACGACATGATCGCCGACACCGCAAAGCGCATCGCCGAGATCCGCGTTTCGCCGGAAGGCAGGGAAGGCATCGCCTCGTTCCTCGAAAAGCGCAAGCCCTCCTGGGCGGAGGGGCGGAAATAGTGTTCCGCAATATCCTGATCGCGAATCGCGGCGAGATCGCGTGCCGGGTGATGCGCACGGCGCAGCGCCTGGGCATTCGCACCGTCGCGGTGTACTCGGACGCCGACCGCGATGCGCTGCACGTGCGGCTCGCCGACGAGGCGCGGCGCATCGGTCCGCCGGCGGCGCGCGAGAGCTACCTCAACGGCGAAGCGATCATCCGCGCCGCGCTCGAATCCGGCGCCGAGGCGATCCATCCCGGCTACGGCTTTCTCTCCGAGAATCAGGCTTTCGCCCGCGCCTGCGCGACCGCAGGCATCGTCTTCATCGGACCCTCGCCGGATGCGATCGCCGCCATGGGCGACAAGTCCGCCGCCAAGCGCTTGATGGAAAGCGCCGGGGTACCGCTCGTGCCCGGCTATCACGGTGAGGGGCAGGACC
>JBAUTZ010000209.1:0-21371 GCA_049582445.1 Burkholderiales bacterium | reverse complement strand
CGCCTTGTCCGGCGAGCGGCGCGCGCTCGCCGACTACGAGGAGGAGATGCGCGAGGAGTTCGGCCCGGCGCTCGAGCGTGCGCTCGTCGCGCGCCGCCGCATGGCCGATATATGGAACACGCCCGCGGCGGAGCATGACGCCGAGCACCGCCGCGGCTGGATTGCCTTTCCGGAGTATTTCTCATGAGCGCCGTGCAGCCGCTGCAGTTCTACCGCCCCAACTACCACGTCAAGACGCCGCAGATGCGCTCTCCGGAGTACGTGCAGATGAGCACCGCGGCCGCGATCACGCTCGGCCTGGTGGCCGGCAAGATGCACCGTACCTCGTGCACTCATTGCCTCAACCTGCTGGTGACCTATCCCGAGGGCTGTCGCGCGAACTGCGCCTACTGCGGCCTCGCGCGTCATCGCGAGGAGGCGCGCGACTACGCCGACCGCAATTTCATCCGCGTCGATTGGCCCACCGCGCGCTACGACGAGGTGATCGAGCGCGTCAAGGCCGGCTCGGACAAGGGGCGCTTCGAGCGCATGTGCATCTCGATGATCACGCACCCGAACTCCAACGAAGACACCTTCGTGCTGCTGGAGCGGTGGACGCGCGAGGTGCCCGAGGTGCCGGTTTCGATCCTGTCGAATCCGACCACCTTGGAAAGGGACGACCTGGTGCGATTGCGGGATCTGGGTGCGGACATTTTCACCGTCGCGCTCGACGCGGTAACGCCGGAGATCTTCGACCGCACGCGCGGGCGCGGAGTAGACAGTCCGCACAGCTATGAAAAATACTGGCGCGCGATCGAGTGGGCGGCCGAGATCTACGGGCCGGAGAAGTTCGGCGCGCACCTGATCTGCGGCATGGGCGAGACCGAGCAGGAGATCCTGGAGGTGGCCCAAACGATCCGCGACCTCGGGGGTCACAACCACATGTTCGCCTTCTTCCCCGAGCGCGGCTCGTTGATGGAAGACTGGCCGGCGGTCGACCGTGGCCAGTGGCGCCGGGTACAGCTAGCCCGCTTCCTCATCGACTATCGGGGCAGGCGCGTCGAGGACATGCGCTTCGACGCCTCGGGCCGCGTCGTGGATTTCGGGGTATCAAATGAAGTTCTCGAGCAGGAAATCGCGGCCGGGACGCCGTTCCGCACCTCCGGGTGCCCGGGAAAAAACGACGAGGTCTCGGCCTGCAACCGTCCCTACGGGGATTCCAGCCCGACGGACATCCTGTCCTTCCCGTTCGCGCCCGCCCGGCGCGACCTGGAACGCATCGTGAAGCAGATGGAGGGGCGGCCCGTTAAAGCCGGCAGGTAAAACCGTCAGGCGGCCTTATTGTCTGATAAGTAAGCCTGACTGGTAAAACCACGCGCTGAAGCAGAGTATTTCATTAAATTCAAATATAGCGAGGAGGAGTTATGGAAGCCTCACCCAACGCCGCACTCATCGACGACCTGATCAAGCGCCGTATCGAGGAGCTGCTGCCGCAAAAGCTCGAGGAAGCGCTCGCCAAGCGCGAATCGGCGCGCACGCCCTCGATGACCATCATCGCCACCAAGGGCACACTCGACTGGGCCTATCCGCCGTTCATCCTGTCGTCCACCGCGGCCGCGCTCGGCTGGAAGGTCGACATATTCTTCACGTTCTATGGCCTGCAGCTGCTGCGCAAGGACATCTCGGACCTGAAGATCTCGCCACTCGGCAATCCGGGCATGCCGATGAAGATGCCCTTCGGCCCCGAGTGGTTCAAGCACATCAACTGGAACATCCCGAACCTGGTGCAGGCGGCGATTCCCGGCTTCGAGTCGGTCGCCACCACGCTTATGAAGCAGACGATCAAGAACAACGGCGTGGCGGACATCACCGAGTTGCGCGGCCTGTGCCTGGAGGCCGGGGTCAACATGATCGGCTGCCAGATGACCGTCGACCTGTTCGGTTTCAAGCACGAGGACTTCATTCCAGAAGTGAAGGAGTACTGCGGCGCGGCCACCTTCCTGCCGATGGCGAAGGATTCCGACGTCAGCCTGTTCATGTAGCACATCACTATTACTATAAGAGGGGGACGCAAATGAAGAAGCTTGCGCTCGCCGCGCTGGTCGCGGCGGCATTCGCGCCGGGGCTCGCCTCGGCAACCGACGGATATTTCTCTCACGGCTACGGCATGAAGGCGAAGGGTATGGGCGGCGCGGCCACCGCCATGGCACACGACGCCTTCGGCGGCGCCAACAACCCTGCGACCATGGCATTCGTTGGCGATCGTCTCGACGTCGGTGTCGACTGGTTCCGCCCGCAGCGCTCCGCGAGCCGGGTCGGCAGCGCGGGCGGCACGGGCTTTCTCGACGGTTCGGCCGACGGCAACGAGACGACCAACTTCCTCATTCCCGAGTTCGGCTACAACAAAATGCTGGACCCGAACATGTCGCTCGGGGTCACGGTATACGGCAACGGCGGCATGAACACCGACTACCCGACCGGCCAGCTCGATCAGGGCGTATGCGGCGGGGGGGCACCGAACGGCGTCAAGGTCAACCTGCTGTGCGGCTCGGGCAATCTGGGCGTCGACCTGTCGCAGCTGATCATCGCGCCGACGCTTGCCTACAAGATGGCCCCGCAGCACTCGATCGGCATTGCGCCGCTTCTCGGCTATCAACGCTTCAAGGCCTACGGCCTGGATGCGTTTTCGGCGATCTCGTCCGACCCCGCCAACCTCAGCAACAAGGGCTACGACGATGCCTGGGGCTGGGGCGTGCGGATCGGCTACTACGGGCAGGTGAGCCCGACGGTTTCGGTGGGCGCCGCGTACTCGAGCAAGATCAGCATGAGCAAGTTCGACAACTACAAGGGCTTGTTCGCCGACCAGGGCGGATTCGACATTCCCGAGAATTACAACCTCGGCATCGCCTTCAAGGCCGCCCCGCAGTTGACCTTCGCCGCCGACTATCAACGCATCAACTACAGCGGCGTGAATTCGGTCGGCAACCCCAGCGACGTCGCGGGCTGCGTGCCGAGCATTCCCTTCGGACCCGGCACCGGCTCGGCGTGCCTCGGCGCGAGTGGCTCGAGCATCGGCTTCGGTTGGAAGGATGTGAACGTGTACAAGCTCGGCGTCGAGTACCAGATGAACCAGCAGTGGCTGCTGCGCGCGGGCTACAACCACACCGACAACCCCATCCAGGCGCGTGACGTGACGTTCAACATCCTCGCGCCCGGCGTGGTGCAGGACCACCTGACGCTCGGCTTCACCTACACGCTGCAGGATCGCTCCGAGCTTACGATGGCCTATATGCACGCCTTCGAGAAGTCGGTATCCGGTCCGGCGACGAACCCGTACTTCAACGTCGGCGGGACCGAGACCATCAAGATGTACCAGGATTCGCTCGGCATTGCCTGGGGCAAGAACTTCTAGCCGAGGCTAGACGCGGTAGACGCGGAGCCCGTGCTGCGAAATAATCGCAGCACGATGAGCTCCGCGGGCAACATTCCAGTCACCGATGTCGGCGCGCTGAAAAACGAGCTGCGCAAATACAAGCTCGGCAAGAAGCTCGACATCAGCCAGTTCAACCAAGCGGCGCGCCTCGCCTGGCTCGGGAGAATTGCGCTCTCGCCACTCGACCCCGAGGATCCGGACTGCCGCGCGTGGCTGCTGCACCTGGAGCGGCCGGAGGGCCTGGCGGGCGAGATCCTCGAGTTCGACCCGGAGCTGCTCGGACGCATCCACGTGCTCGATGCCGAGCAGGGCGAGCACCTCGCGGAGATCCTGCGCGAGGGCTTCGAGTCGCGCGCGCGAGAGGTCGACGCGCTGGCGCGCAAGGATTTCTACCTCGAGAAGTTCTTTCGCCCGGAAGGCGCTCGCTGATGGGTGCGCAGGCCGCGCGCTGGATCCGCATCGGGCTGGTCGAGCCGCTCGATCTGCACGCGAGCTACGCAGGCCTAGCCGCAGCGCAGGCGCCCGACGCCGGACCGATCGTGCTCTGGGGGCAGGCGAAGACCCATCTTTGCCTCGGCCAGAGCCAGGGGCTCGCCGAGCTCGATCCCGCGGTGCTGGTGCCGGTGGTGCGCCGGCCGCTGGGCGGCGGGCTGGTCTGGGTGGACGAGTCCCAGTACGTGTTCGTGCTGATCGTGCCGCGGCGCCTTGCGCCGGGCCGGCCTGCACGGTGGTTCCCCTGGGCGCTCGCGCCCGTGGTCGCCACCTACCGCCAGTTCGGGCTGCCGGCCTACCTAAACGAGCAGGACGTCTGGCTGCACGGCCGCAAGATCGCGGGCAGCGGTGCGGCGAGCATCGGCGAATGCGCGGTCGTCGCCTCGAGCTTCCTGCTACGGTTTCCCGCCGAGCGCTTTGCCGAGGCCGTGGCAAGCCCCTCGTCCGACTTCCGCGCCTGGCTGCGCGACGGGCTTGCGCTGGCGATGACCGAGTGGGCCGACCACGGGGCGCTGCCGGCGGAGCGGGAATTGGAGGAGGCGTTCCGCGCGCGCATCTGCGCCCAGCACGGCTGGCATTTCGAAAGCTCCTGGCCGAGCGAGGCGGAACTCGCGGCGATCGCCGAGGCGCGCTCGGAACTCGCCGAGCCCATCGAGTCGGGACACGCGCGCAACGAGGTGAAGCTAAACGCGCGCCGCGCGCTGTCGCGCGTCTAGCCGATGCCGACGATCGAGGCGCGCCTGGCGCGAAGGCTGGTGCTGCTGACGGACGACGAGGCGCTCTCCGCCCGGCTCGAGCAAGCGCTTCCCGCAAGCTGGGCTGCGAGCCGCGTGCGCCAGATCGGCGAGGTCGGCGAGTTCCAGGACGTGCTGGTGCACCGCTTCGTGCTGCTGGACCTCGAGGCCTCGGGTGGCCTCGAAGCGGTCGAGCAGATCCGCGGCGAGATGATGCTCAATATCCCCATCTTCTGCTTCGGCGGTGACGCCGAGGCGCGCGATGCGGCGCGCCTGGCGCGCGCGGACCGGTTCCTGGGGCGCGAGGAGGTGGCGTCCCTGCTGCCCGCGCTGTGCGAACAGTTCGGCTGGTGAGGGGCGCCGGCCGCTAGCCCGGCCGACGTGGCGGCACGATGCCGAGCTTCTCGTACAGGGGCCGGATCTCCCTGCGGATGGCGGGCATCTTCGAGGCGTAGAGCGCCCCGGCGGCCGCCGCGCACAAGCCGCCGAGCGCGAGCGTGAGCGGCGGAGCGATATAGTGCGACACCGTGCCCGCGAGCAGCGCACCGAGCGGGCTCATGCCGAGAAACGCCATGATGTAGAGCGAGGACACGCGCGCCCGCAGCCGGTCGTCGACGATGGTCTGCAGCACCGTGTTGGTCGATGCGGCGGTGAGCATGATGCCCATGCCGGTGAGGAAGATGAGCGGCAGCGCGAGCCACAGTGCATGCGCGAAGGAAAAGCAGGTGAGCGACAGCCCGGCCAGTGCCGCCGACATCGGCAGCAGCCGCAGCAGGCCGCGGATCGAAGGGCGTGTCGCCAGGTACACCATGCCCGAAACGGCGCCGAATCCGCCCGCGCCGATCAGCAGGCCGAGGGTCTCCGAATTACCCTGGAACACTTCCTTCGCGAACCACGGCATCAGGGACTGGTAGGGCTGCGTGAAGAAGCTCACCGCGGCGAGCAGCAGCAGCGCGCTGCGCGACGGCAGGAACCCGTACGTGTAGCGAAATCCCGCCAGCAACTCGCGCGCCCAGCCTTCGGCCCCGGCGCGGGCCGGATGTCCGGAGGTGCGCATCGCCGCCAAGGCGCCGAGCACCGCGAGGTACGAGACGCTGTTCAGGCCGAAGCCCCAGGCTACTCCGGCCGAGGCGATCACCACGCCGCCGATCATCGGGCCGACGAAACGCGCACCGTTCATCAGCGCCGAGCTCATGGCGATGGCGTTGGGCAGGTCTTCCCGGCCACCCACCAGCTCGACCAGGAACGACTGCCGGGCCGGGCTGTCGAACGCGTTCACGATGCCGAGCACGAAATTGCCCGCGACGAGGTGCCACGGCTCGACGTGGCCGGTCGCCACGAGCGCGAGCATCACGATCGACTGCGCAAGCGCGATGCTCTGCGTCGCGTAGAGCACCTTGCGCTTGACCAGGCGGTCCACCAGCACGCCGCCGAAGGGTGCCAGCACCAGGAAAGGAATCTGCAGTGCGAAGCTCGCGAGGCCGAGCAGGAACGCGGAGCCCGAAAGCCGGTAGATGAGCCAACTGGTGGCGATCAGCTGCAGCCAGGTGCCGATCTGCGAGGTTCCCTGGCCGAGGAAGTACAGCCGGTAGTTCCGGTGCCGAAATGCCCTCAGGCTGTGAGGCAGCAGCATGGCCGCCCGGTCCCCGCGCTCAGACCCGCTCGAGCAGCCGGTCGAGCTGGGCCCTGAGCTTGGCGAAGGTCGCCTCGAAGCCGGCCAGCCGCTCGCGCTCCTGCTCGACCACCTTGGCCGGGGCGCGCTCGACGAACGAGGCATTGCCCAGCTTGCCGCGCGCCTTGGCGATCTCGCCCTCGATGCGCGCCAGCTCCTTCTCCAGGCGTGCGATCTCTGCGGCGACGTCCACTTCGACATGGATCATGAGGCGGTCTTGGCCAACGACGGCGACCGGAGAGTCGGATTTGGGCAATTCTTCGACCTGCTTGAAGTCGCTCAGGCGGGCGAGGGCCATCGTCGCCGCAATCGTGGTCTGCGCGAGTGGCTCGGGTGGCCGGGCGGTCGTGAACAGCGGCACGCGCTCCGACGGCTTCACGTTCGCCTCGCTGCGCAACAGACGCGCCGCATCGACGAACTGCTTGACGTAGGCCATGTCGCGTTCCGCAGCCTCGTCGATCTTGCCCGGCTGCGATTTCGGGTACGTGGCAAGCATGATGGTTTCGCCCGATTTGCCCGCGAGAGGCGCGACCTTTTGCCACAGTTCCTCGGTGATGAAAGGAATGATCGGGTGCGCCAGTCGCAGCACGGACTCGAGCACGCGCACCAACGTGCGCCGGGTGCCACGTAAGACCTTATCGTCCGAGGATTTCAGCTGCTCCTTGGCGAGCTCGACATACCAGTCGCAGTATTCATCCCAGACGAAGCGATAGATCGCATTCGCGACGTTGTCCAGCCGGTATTCCGAGAAGCCGGCTTCGGCCTCGGCTTCGACGCGCTGGAGCTGGCTGACGATCCAGCGGTCGACTGGCGAGAGCGCGACCGGCGCGGCCTCGTCCTGCCCGCAGTCCCTGCCTTCGGTGTTCATCAGCACGAAGCGCGTCGCGTTCCAGAGCTTGTTGCAGAAATTGCGGTAGCCCTCGCAGCGCTTGAAGTCGAAATTCACGTTGCGCCCGAGGGTCGCGTAGGCGGCCATGGTGAAGCGCAGCGCGTCCGCCCCGTAGGCGGGGATGCCGTCGGGGAACTCCCGCTGCGTGCGCTCGCGGATCTTGGGCGCGTCCTCGGGCTTGCGCAGCCCCGTGGTGCGCTTCTCGAGCAGCGGACCGAGCGCGATGCCCTCGATGAGGTCGACCGGGTCGATGGTATTGCCCTCGGACTTGGACATCTTCTTGCCTTCGTGATCGCGCACGATGCCGTGGATGTAGACGTCGCGGAACGGCACGCGCCCGGTGAACCAGGTGGTCATCATCACCATGCGCGCGACCCAGAAAAAGATGATCTCGTAGCCGGTAACCAGCACCGTGGAGGGAAGGTAGAGCTCGTAGGCGAGCCGGTCGGCGCCCTGCGGCTCGGGCCAGCCAAGCGTCGAGTGGCAGACGAGGGCCGACGAGAACCACGTATCGAGGACATCGGGGTCGCGTTTGAGCCTTTTCCCTCCGGCTTTCTTTGAAGCCTCTTCTTCACTGCGTCCAACGTAAACCTTGCCCGCTTCGTCGTACCAGGCCGGGATCTGGTGGCCCCACCACAGCTGGCGCGAGATGCACCAGTCCTGGATGTTCGCCATCCACTGGTTGTAAGTATTGACCCAGTTCTCCGGGAAGAACCTCACCTCGCCGTTCGCCACCACCTCGGTCGCGGTCTGCGCGATCGACTTGCCCGCGGGTCCGGGCTTGGACAGCGCGACGAACCATTGGTCGGTGAGCATCGGCTCGACCACCGCCCCGGTGCGTCCGCAACGCGGCACCACCATGCGGTGCGGCTTGACCGACTCGAGCAGGTCGGCCGCCTTCAGGTCGTGCACGATGCGGTCGCGCGCCTCGAAGCGGTCCAGGCCCCGGTAGCGCTCGGGCGCGTGCTCGTTGATGCGGGCGTCGAGGGTCAGGATGCCGATGCTCGGCAGGCCATGGCGCTGGCCGACCTGCCAGTCGTTGAAATCGTGCGCCGGCGTAACCTTCACGCAGCCGGTGCCGAACTCGCGGTCGACGTACGCGTCGGCGATCACGGGGATGCGCCGCCCGGTGAGCGGCAGCTCGACCTCTCGGCCGACGAACCGGCGATAGCGCTCGTCCTCGGGGTGGACCATCACCGCGACGTCGCCGAGCATCGTCTCCGGCCGCGTCGTGGCGACCGTCAGGGCGAAGTCCTCGCCGGGGTAGCGGATGTGCCACAAATGGCCGTCCTCTTCCTCGCTCTCCACCTCCAGGTCGGATACGGCCGTGAGCAGCACCGGGTCCCAGTTGACCAGGCGCTTGCCGCGGTAGATGAGACCCTGCTCGTAGAGGCGGACGAAGGTCTCGACCACCACGCCCGAGAGCTTCTCGTCCATGGTGAAATACTCGCGGCTCCAGTCGCAGGAATCGCCCATCCGGCGCATCTGCTCGGTGATGGTCGAGCCCGAACGCTGCTTCCATTCCCAGACCTTGGCGATGAACTGGTCGCGCCCGAGCTGCTCGCGCGATACGCCCGACTGCTCGAGCTGGCGCTCGACCACGATCTGCGTGGCGATCCCGGCGTGGTCGGTTCCGGGAAGCCAGAGCGTGTTCTCGCCGCGCATGCGGTGATAGCGCGTGAGCGCATCCATGATCGTCTGGTTGAAAGCGTGGCCCATGTGCAGCACGCCGGTCACATTGGGGGGCGGCAGCTGGATGCAGAACGCGCGCTGCTGCGGATCGGCGCCGGCGGCGAACCAGCCGGCCTGCTCCCAGCGTCGGTACCAGCGCTGCTCGATCGCGCCCGGATCGAAACTCTTGTCGAGAGACATGGGATTACTTCGTCGTGCCGTCACCCGGCTTGGCGGCGGGAGCGGCGGGCGCGCCGAGCGCCTGCGCGACCGATGCGGCGATCGAATCGCGCACCATCTGGTGCACGCTCGCGCTCAGTTCCGTGCGCATCTCGTTCAGCACCTGGTCGAGGATCTCGCCGAGCCTGCCCGCGAGGCGCTCCTCGAACAGGCGGTCGAGCTCGGGCGCAAGCCGCAGCAGCACCGCGTTCTCGAGCTCGTTGGCAAAGGCCTCGACCAGCGCGAGGTCGACCTGCGGCGCGCCAGCGCGCGTCGCGGGATCGACGATTTCTGTAAGCACCGGGACGTCCTCGTCGGGGCGCGGGGCCGGCGGGCCGTTCTGGCCGCGTCGCAACAGCGCATCGACCCGCTCGACCAGAGGGTTCTGTTCGGGGCGCTTTCCATCAGTCACCGCGCGCTTCCTTCGCCAGGTCGTGGTCGCTTATGGCGTAGCCGCGGTCGCGGTAGAAGCGGTAGCGCGCGCGTCCGCTCGCGCGCTCGACGTCTTCGCGCGCGACGATCTCCAGCAGCCGCTCGAAGCGCTCGAAGTGCGGCGGGCACTCGCTCGAGAGATTGAGCAGCAGCTCGCAGGCTTCGGGCGCCACGCCGTCGGCGGCAATCAGGACCGGAGTCTCGCCTGCCAGGCGGTCGTTCGCCAGGCAGTGGGGCACGAAGCCGGTCGCGGGCCAGGTCCATAGCATGCGGTCGATGCGCTGCGCCGTGTCTCCATGCGGCGCGAAGATCAGAAGTCGCCTGCGCTGCACCAGCGCCTTGGCCGCGAGCCGGCATGCGACCTGCAGCTTGTCCTGGGCATTGAAGTAAAAGTCGATGCTCGTCACTTGACGTGCGCATGCCGCAGCACGAAGCGCACCAGCAGCGGCACCGGACGGGCGGTCGAGCCTTTCTCGCGGCCGCCCTTCCACGCCGTGCCGGCGATGTCGAGGTGGGCCCAGCGCATCTTCTTCGTGAATCGCGACAGGAAGCAGGCAGCGGTGACGCTGCCTGCGGGCCGGCCGCCGATGTTCGCCATGTCGGCGAAGTTGGAGCGCAGCTGCTCCTGGTAATCGTCCCACAGCGGCATCTGCCAGACGCGGTCCCAGGCGTCGTCGCCCGCATCGCGGATTGCGTCGGCCAGCCGCTGATCGTTGGAGAATAGGCCGGTCGCGACATGGCCCAGCGCGACGACGCAGGCGCCAGTTAGCGTCGCGACGTCGATCACTGCATCGGGCTGGAAGCGCTCGGCGTACGTCAGGGCGTCGCACAGGATCAACCGCCCCTCGGCGTCGGTGTTCAGGATCTCGACGGTCTGACCCGACAGCGTCGTCACCACGTCGCCGGGCTTGGAGGCGTTTCCGCCCGGCATGTTCTCGCAGGTCGGCACCACCGCGACGACGTTTACCGGCGCCCTCATGCCCGCCAGCGCGCGCATGGTGCCGAGAACGCTCGCCGCCCCCGACATGTCGTATTTCATCTCGTCCATCTCGCCAGCAGACTTGAGCGAGATCCCCCCCGTATCGAACGTGATGCCCTTGCCGACCAGCACCACCGGCTTCTTGGCCTTCGCCGCGCCGCTGTAGCGCAGCACGATCAGCTTGGGCGGTTGGTGCGAGCCCTTGGTCACCGAGAGCAGGGCCCCCATGCCGAGCTTGTCCATATCGCGCCGCTCGAGCACCTCGAGCCCGAGCTTGTAGCGGCGCGCGAGCTTCTTCGCTTCGTCGGCCAGGTAGGTCGGCGTGCAGATGTTGGAGGGGAGATTGCCGAGCGTGCGCGCCAGTTCCGCGCCTTCCGAAGTGGCGACCGCTTCCCTGAGCGCGCCTTGCGCCTGCTGCGTGACCACGCCGGCGCTCTGCGCGAGCGTCACCGAGGCGAGCGCCGGCACGGGCGGCTTTTTCTGCGTTTTCAGCTGGTCGAAGCGATAGAACGCATCTGCGATGCCGAGCACCGCGTGGCGTACGCTCCACGGCGCGCCGCGTCCACCCACTTTCTCTTCGGCCAGATAGAAGACGGCGTCCTTCGCGCCGAGCTCCTTGAGCGCGTTCGCCGCGCCGCGCACCGCTTCGCGATACGCGGACTCGGAGAACTCCTTTTCTTCCCCGAGCCCCACCAGCAGCACGCGCTCGGCCGCGAGCCCCGCGATGCCGCGCAGGATCAGCGTCGAGCCCGCTTTGCCCGAAAGGTCGCCCTGCGCGAGCGCACCTCGCAGCGCCCCGCGCGAGGCGCGATCCACGCGCTGCGCGGCGCGCGTCAGCGTGCCTCCGGTGTGCACACCGAGCACGACGCACCCGGTTTTGGCGCGCTCGGGTGCGATGCTTTTTATGCTAAATTCCACCGCGTTCTCCAGTCGCATCGATCGGCGCAAATGATCGCATGTTTTGCGCCCCACTGTGAATCGCCGGAGGCGGTCCAGAGACGATGATTTTCCAGCGCTCGCTGCTCAGGGAATTCGCCAATCTCGCGGTGGCGGTGTTCCTGACCTTGTTCGCGATCGCGCTGACCACGCGCCTGATCCGCCTCCTCGGCCAGGCCGCGGGCGGGAAGATTCCGTCCGACGCGGTGCTGGCCTACCTGGGCTTCTTCTCGCTCGGCGCCCTGCCCGTGCTCCTGTCGCTCACGCTGTTCATCAGCGTGCTGCTGACGCTCGCGCGCAGCTTCCGCGACTCGGAGATGGTCGTCTGGTTCAGCTCGGGCCTGTCGCTCGCGGCGTGGCTCAGGCCCGTGCTCATCTTCGCCTTGCCGATCGTGGCCGTGATCGGCGCGCTGTCGCTGTTCATCTCTCCCTGGGCGGTCGAGATCAGCGGGCAGTACGCGAGCCGCATAGGCGCGCGCGATGACGTCTCGCGCGTCGATCCCGGCACCTTCGGCGAATCGTCAAACCGGGACCGTGTGTTCTTCGTCGAGTCGATCGCCGGCAACAAGACGAGCGTGCAGAACGTGTTCGTGAACTCGGTCCAGCAGCATCGCGATGGCGTCATGTTCAGCCGCACCGGCCGCGCCGAAACCAGCCCGAACGGCGACCGCTTCCTGGTGCTCGAGGACGGTAGGCGCTACGAGGGCCGCCCGGGCTATGCGGACTATCGCATGATGGAGTTCGAGCGCTATGCCACCCGCATCGAGGAGAAGGCGGCCCGCGCGCCCGCGCAGTCGCGCCAGGACCTCCCGACGATTGCGCTCGTCAGGAATCCGACCGACGAGAACCTGGGCGAGCTGGTTTGGCGTCTCGGAATCCCGCTCTCGGCGCTCATACTGTCGCTGCTCGCGATTCCGATGAGCTTCGTGAACCCGCGCGCCGGGCGCTCGGTAAACCTGGTCTTTGCGCTGCTCACTTACGTCGTGTACTCGAACCTGCTGTCGGTGACGCAGTCGCGTGTGGCGACCGGCAGGCTGGATTTCTCCGTCGGCGTCTGGCTGATGCACGGCGTCATGTTCGCGGTGCTCCTTCTGATGTTCGCCTACCGCATGCAGCCGCTGCGGCTGAGGATGCGCGGCGTGCGACGCAAGTGAAGATTCCCACGATCGAGCGTTATCTTGCGCGCCAGGTCTATGGCGCGGCGAGCTTCGTGCTCCTCGGATTCCTCGCGCTGTTCGCGTTCTTCGACCTGATCCACGAGCTGAACGATATCGGGAAGGGCGCATACGGCCTGCGCGAGGCGTTCACGTTCGTTCTGCTGCAGGTGCCGGGGCACGCATACGAGCTGTTCCCCGTGGGGGTGCTGATCGGCACGCTGTACGTGCTGGCGCACCTCGCGAGCAATTCAGAATTCACGGTGATGCGCGGCTCCGGGCTCTCGCCCTGGCGCGCGGGCGCCGCGCTCGCGAAGGCCGGGCTGGTGTTCGCCGCGCTCACCTTCGCAATCGGTGAATGGGGTGCGCCGGTCGCGGAGGAGGCGGCGCAGAATCTGCGCATGCGTGCCATGAGTGCGGTCATCGGGCAGGAGATGCGCTCGGGGCTGTGGTTCAAGGACGAGCGCGCGTTCATCAATGTGCGCGAGGCGCGCCAGCCCGACGCGCTGAATGGCGTGCGCATCTACGAATTCGACCCGCAGTACCGCCTGGACCTGGTGCGCTCGGCGGCGCACGGCGAGTATCTCGGGGGCGGGAACTGGAAGCTGCTCGACGTGGCGCAGACCGAATTCACCCCGCAGGGACCGCGGATCGAGCGCCTGCCGCAGATGGAATGGCACTCGGCGCTCACGCCCGACCTGCTGGAGGTCCTGATCGTCTCCCCCGATCGAATGTCGATCTGGAAGCTGTACCGCTATACCGAGCACCTCGCCGGCAACCGGCAGAAGACCGAGCGCTACGAGATCGCGTTGTGGAAGAAGCTCTTTTACCCGGTCGCGGTCATGGTCATGATGGCGCTCGCGCTTCCGTTCGCGTACATGCAGGCGCGCGCGGGCATGGTCGGAATCAAGGTGTTCCTCGGGATCATGCTCGGCGTGTTCTTCCACCTGATGAACAGCCTGTTCTCGCACATCGGCCTGCTGCGGAACTGGCCGCCGCTGGCCGCCGCCGCGGTCCCGAGCGCCGCCTTCTTCCTTGCGGCGCTTACGGCGATGTGGCTCGTCGAGCGAAGGTAACGCCTTCAGTCCCGCTCGCGGCGCTTGCGTGGGACGAGCACCAGGCGCGTGCCCGCAAGACGGTCATGCAGGAACTGTCCATCGCGGTCGACGAGCGCCCAGCCCAGGCCGATGCCGGTGATCGCGAGGGTGGCGAAGGCGAGAAGCGCGCTGCGCTGGACGACAGCCGCGGCGACGGCGATCCAGAAACCGCCCACGAACAGCGTGGCCCAGGCGAGGCGCACGAGCGCGGCGCGCGCCGGTACGCGGCTGCGCCCCGGAACAACCAGCCGGATGCGCCAGGCTTTCATCGCCAGGGTCTGCCCGCCGCGCAGCCAGCACCACAGGAAGTAGGCCGCGAATACTGCGCCGAGGTAGAGCTGAAGCGCGTGTCGCAGCCAGCCGGTGGCCACGACCTCGCCGCTTGCCAGGTAAAAAAGCCAGGTGGACCCGAAGGCAACCGCGAAGAGAAGCATGCCCTCGTACAGCATGCTGCCGAGCCGCCGCGCAATGCTCGGCGCCGGCGGCTGGTCCGTTTCGTTCACTTCCCCGATTCGCCGGAGGGTGCTGCCTCAGGCACTGGTTCGCGCCGCGGATCCTTGGCGAGTTTGCGACCGGACGACTTGTCCATCTCGTGCACCAGCCTCTGGCGCTCCTGGGGCGGCAGCGACTGGTATTCGGACCACTCCTTGCTGAGGTCTTTTTGCTTCTTGCGCGAGTTCTTCTGCATCTTGCGGTAGTTCTCGCGCGCCTCCTCGCGCTGCGCCGGCGTGAGTTCAGCCCATTTCTGCATTCGCGTCTGCACGCGTTTCTTCCCCGTCGGGGTCATCTTCGGGTAGCGCTTGGCGACTCCGAGCCACTGCTTTTTCTGATCCGGGCTCAGCTTGTCCCACTCGCCCGCGAGCGGTGCTAGCACCTCTCGTTGCGGAGGGCTGAGGCTGGCCCAGGACGGATTGTCCTTCTGCGATGCGGCGACGGCGAGTGTGGCGCTGCACACGAAGGCGACGACTCCGAGAAGCGCCGCCAGCCGTCGCGAAACGATGCGAAGCGAGGAGAGCATGGCGTGCGCCCCCCCGCTCAGTGCGCGCCGCGCTTCTTCAGCCAGACTTCGAAGCCTTTGTCGAGGTAGGCGTCGATGGGCAGATCGTCGCTCAGCAATTGTGCATCGAGCTCCTCGACGTCGGCGACTTTCTGCTTCTGCTGCCAGGTATAGAGGCCGGCGAGGCCGATGACCAGGAGCGCCAGCGGCACGACGACCCTCGTCCAGGACCCGAAGCCGCCGTCGCGGCCACCGAGGTTGCCCGCCCAAGCAAGCGCCGGCGCGCTCTCGGGCTTCTTGTGGGCCAGCGCTTGCTCGCGCGCCATGCGCAGCCGTTCGAGGATGCGCGAGTCGGGCTGCGCGCTCCGGTTAAGGATCTGCCGGACTTTGTCTCCGAATTGGTGCTCGTTCATGGTTGCGGTTCCGGGACGTCGTTGCGGTTCATAGGGTGATTCCGCGCGCCCTGAGGGCCTCGGCAAGCGCGTGCGATGCCCTCGAGCAATGCGTTTTCACGCTGCCCTCGGAGCAGCCCATGGCATGCGCGGTCTCGGTGACGTCCAATTCATGCCAGTAACGCATGAGGAACGCCTCGCGTTGACGCGGTGGTAGGCGCGAAATCTCTAGTTCAAGTATTTCAAGGACTTGTGACCGTTCAAGGCGATCGGGGGGCGACTCCGCCCCGGTCTGCCCGTCGGCCGCCAGCAGCGTATCCAGCGGGTCGATGTGCTCGTCGCTCTCGCCGTGTCCGCCGAGCAGGGTCGACAACGGGGTGATCTTGCTTGCGCGCACCTTCTGCCGACGGTACCAGTCCCTGATCGCGTTTTGCATGATCCGGTGAAACAGCAGCGGCAGGTCCTGCGTCGGACGGTCGCCGTATTTCTCAGCCAGTCGCAGCATCGCGTCTTGCACGATGTCGAGTGCCGCCTCGTTGTCGCGCACCGCAAACACGGCCTGCTTGAAGGCCCGCCGCTCGACGTTCTCGAGGAACGTCGAAAGCTCGCTAGGTGATGCCAGAGTGGGCCCTCGTTTTGTGTCGGCGTGGCCGCCTTGTCTTGTCCCGTCCGATCTTACCAAAACACGGGCATTGCCCCTCTCGAGCTCCCTTGACCGCATCGCAACAAGTCTTTAATGTTCAAAGTTTTCCGCTAGTTCCAGCCGCCCGGAAGGCCAACATGGATCGAGTCAAGGGGATTGCCCTAACCGGCGCCGAGATCGTCGTGCGCTGCCTGCAGGAAGAAGGCGTCGAGTACGTCTTCGGCTATCCCGGCGGCGCCGTGCTGTTCATCTACGACGAGCTGTTCAAGCAGGACAAGGTAAAGCACGTGCTGGTGCGGCACGAGCAGGGCGCCGCGCATGCCGCCGACGGCTACTCGCGCGCGTCGCAGAAGATCGGCGTGTGCCTGGTGACCTCGGGGCCCGGCGTGACCAACGCGGTGACGGGCATCGCGACCGCCTATATGGACTCGATCCCGATGGTGATCATCTCGGGCCAGGTACCGACTCACGCGATCGGGCTCGACGCGTTCCAGGAAGTCGACGCCGTCGGCATTACGCGGCCGTGCGTCAAGCACAACATCCTGGTCAAGGACGTGAAGGACCTCGCCGTCTCGCTGAAGCGCGCTTTCTATCTCGCGCGCACCGGCCGGCCGGGCCCGGTGCTGGTCGACATTCCCAAGGACGTGACCACGCAGAGCTGCGAGTTCGACTACCCGGAAACGGTGTCGATGCGCTCGTACAACCCGGTGCGCAAGGGCCACGCTGGGCAGGTCAAGAAGGCGGCCCAGCTGCTGCTCGAGGCCAAGCGGCCGATGATCTACGCCGGCGGGGGCGTGATCCTGTCCGACTCCGCGGAGCAGCTCGGCGAGCTGGTGCACGAGCTCGGCTTTCCGTGCACGAACACCCTGATGGGCCTGGGCGGCTTTCCCGCGACCGATCGCCAGTTCCTCGGCATGCTGGGCATGCATGGCACGTACGAAGCCAACATGGCGATGCAGCACTGCGACGTGCTGCTCGCGGTGGGCGCGCGCTTCGATGACCGCGTCATCGGCAATCCGGCGCATTTCGCGCAGAACCCGCGCAAGATCATCCACATCGACATCGATCCCTCGTCGATCTCGAAGCGCGTCAAGGTCGACGTTCCGATCGTCGGCCACGTGCCCGACGTGCTTGGCGACCTGCTCAAGCTCATCAGATCGTCTTCGCAGCGCCCCGACACGGCAGCGCTCGGCGCATGGTGGGGGCAGATCGAGCAGTGGCGAGGCAAGAATTGCCTGCGCTATGACCGCACCTCGAAGATCATCAAGCCGCAGTTCGTGATCGAGAAGCTCTACGAGGTGACCGGAGGCGATGCCATCATCACCTCCGACGTGGGCCAGCACCAGATGTGGGCGGCGCAGTTCTACAAATTCGACAAGCCGCGCCGCTGGATCAACTCCGGCGGCCTCGGCACCATGGGCTTCGGACTGCCGGCAGCGATGGGCGCGCGGCTCGCCAATCCCGGCGCCACGGTCGCCTGCGTGACCGGCGAGTCGAGCATCCAGATGTGCCTGCAGGAGCTCTCGACCTGCAAGCAGTATCGCCTGCCGATCAAGATCGTCAACCTGAACAACAAGTACATGGGCATGGTGCGCCAGTGGCAGCAGTTCTTCCACGGCAACCGCTACTCCGAGTCCTACATGGACGCGTTGCCCGACTTCGTCAAGCTCGCCGAGGGCTACGGCCACCGTGGCGTGCTGATCGACAAGCCGGCGGACGTCGAGCCCGCGCTGCGCGACGCCTTCAAGCGCAAGGACGAGCTCGTGTTCATGGATTTCATCACCGATCAGACCGAGAACGTCTACCCGATGGTGCCCGGCGGCAAGGGCATCTCGGAAATGATCCTCGCGGAAGACCTGTGAGCCAGCGTCATATCATCTCGATCCTCGTCGAGAACGAGGCGGGGGCGCTGTCGCGAATCTCGGGTCTTTTCTCCGCGCGCGCCTACAACATCGAGTCACTCACGGTGGCCCCGACCGAGGACCCGTCGATGTCGCGCATGACCATCGTGACCACCGGCTCGGAGGATGTGGTAGAGCAGATCACCAAGCAGCTCAACAAGCTGGTCGAGATCGTCAAGGTCGTCGATTTGTCGGAGGCCGAACACATCGAGCGCGAACTGATGCTGATCAAGGTGCGCGCCGGGTCCAAGGAGCGCGAGGACATGAAGCGCATGGCCGACATCTTCCGCGGGCGCGTGATCGACGTCTCGGACAATACCTACACCATCGAGCTCACCGGCGACGGCTCGAAGCTCGACGCGTTCATCCACGCGCTCGACCCGGGGGCGATCCTTGAAACAGTTCGCACCGGCGCCTCTGGCATCGGCCGCGGCAACCGGATTCTGCGAGTCTGACTGCAATAATGGGGTCAGAGTCGCTTTTCCCCGTAACGCGACTCTGACCCCGTATTTTCAAACAGGGGAAAAAGCATGAAAGTGTATTACGACAAGGACGCCGACCTGTCGCTCGTGAAGGGCAAGAAGGTCGCCATTCTCGGCTACGGCTCGCAGGGCCATGCGCACGCGCTAAACCTGAACGACTCAGGAGTGAAGGTCACGGTGGGGCTGCGCAAGGGCGGGGCTTCGTGGGACAAGGCGAAAAAGGCCGGCCTCAAGGTCGCCGAGATCGCCGATGCCGTCAAAGGCGCCGACATCGTCATGATGCTGATGCCGGACGAGCACATCGCCGCGGTATACAAGTCTGAGGTCGAGCCGAACGTCAAGAAGGGTGCGGCGCTCGCCTTCGCGCACGGCTTCAATATCCACTATGGCCAGGTGCAGCCGCGCGCGGACCTCGACGTATGGATGGTTGCGCCGAAGGCCCCGGGGCACACGGTCCGCTCGACCTACGCCGCCGGTGGCGGCGTGCCGATGCTGATCGCTGTGCACCGAAACGCTTCGAAGAAAGCGCGCGACATGGCGCTTTCCTACGCCGCGGCGATCGGCGGCGGCAAGGCCGGCGTGATCGAGACCTCGTTCAAGGAAGAGACCGAGACGGATCTGTTCGGCGAGCAGACGGTACTGTGCGGCGGCTGCGTCGAACTGGTGAAGAACGGCTTCGAGGTTCTGGTCGAAGCGGGCTACGCGCCCGAGATGGCCTACTTCGAGTGCCTGCACGAGCTCAAGCTGATCGTCGACCTCATGTACGAGGGTGGCATCGGCACCATGAACTACTCGATTTCCAACAATGCCGAATACGGCGAGTACGTCACCGGCCCGAAGATCATCGACGCACGGGTCAAGGATGCGATGCGCGAGGCGCTTGCGCGTATCCGGTCGGGCGAGTACGCGAAGGATTTCGTCCTCGAGAACCGTGCCGGCGCCCCGACGCTGCTCAGCCGGCGCCGCATGACCGCCGAGCACCAGATCGAACAGGTCGGCGGCAAGCTGCGCGACATGATGCCGTGGATCCGCAAGAACCGCCTCGTCGACCAGTCGAAGAACTAGCCCAACTAAGGCATGCGGCCGAGCTACCCGCATCCGCTGATCGCGCGCGAGGGCTGGCCGTACCTCGGCGCGGCGCTCGGCGCAGCGCTGCTGGTGACGCTGTTCGCGGGCGGCTGGTGGTCCGTTCCGCTGTGGCTGCTGGCGCTGTTCGTGCTGCAGTTCTTCCGCGATCCGCAGCGCGAGGCCCCCGATGATCCGCAGGCAGTACTAGCGCCGGCCGACGGTCGTATCGTGGCGGTGCACAAGGCGCGCGATCCATGGCTCGAGCGCGACGCCCTCAAGGTCTCGGTGTTCATGAACGTGTTCAACGTCCACTCGAACCGCGCCCCGGTCGATGGCACGGTGAAGAAGCGCTGGTACCACGCCGGCGCCTTCGTCAACGCCGCGCTCGACAAGGCCTCGACCGACAACGAGCGCAACGCGCTGTGGATCCGCACCGGCGACGGACAGGACGTCACCTGCGTGCAGATCGCGGGCCTGATCGCGCGCCGAATTCTGTGCTACGTTGACGAAGGCAGCGAGTTGCGGAGGGGCGAGCGCTACGGCTTCATCCGCTTCGGTTCGCGGGTCGACGTCTACCTGCCTCCCGATGCGGAGGTGAACGCGGCGCTGGGGGAGAAGGTGTACGCGGCCGAGAGCGTACTGGCGAGGCTTGCGCGACATGGATGAGCATCCCGAGCACGAACCGGGCATTCGCCCGCCGATCGGTGGGTTGCGCCGACGAGGCATCTACTTACTGCCCAACCTGTTTACCACGGCCGCACTGTTCGCGGGCTTCTACGCCATCGTGCAGGCGATGAACCAGCGCTACGAGATCGCCGCGGTAGCGATCTACATCGCGATGGTGCTCGACGGCCTCGACGGGCGCATCGCGCGCCTTACCCGCACGCAGAGCGAGTTCGGCGCCGAATACGACAGTCTGTCGGACATGGTGTCTTTCGGCGCCGCCCCGGCGCTGGTCATTTACGAATGGGCGCTGAAGGGCATGGGCAAGCTCGGCTGGGTCGCGGCCTTCGTCTACTGTGCGGGTGCGGCGCTTCGCTTGGCGCGTTTCAACACCAACATCGACGTGGTCGACAAGCGCTATTTCCAGGGACTGCCGAGCCCCGCTGCCGCGGCGCTGGTCGCGGGACTGGTGTGGGTGATGAGCGACCTCGGCTTCGGTGGCGAGACCTGGCTCGCCTGGCTCGCCTGGGTGGTCACCATGTTCTCCGGTATCACGATGGTGACGAACGTGCCCTTCTACAGCTTCAAGGACATCAACCTGAAAAAGAGCGTGCCGTTCTGGGCGGCGCTGGCGATCGTCGCGGCGATGACGGTGATCGCCACCAAGCCCGCGGTGATGCTGTTCCTGCTGGTGGTCGCCTACTCGATTTCGGGCTACGTTCAATGGGTGCTCGGCCGGCGCCCGCGCAGGATCGTCTGAGCGTGCCGCCGGCGCTGTTCAATCTCGGCTTCCGGCCGTTTTACCTTCTCGCCGCACTGTTCGCTGCACTCGCGGTGCCAGCATGGGTCGCCGACCTGTCCGGGCATGGCTGGCCTGCGGGCTACCTCGAGGGCCTGATCTGGCATCAGCACGAGATGGTGTTCGGGTTCGCGCTCGCGGTGATTTCGGGCTTCCTGCTCACCGCCGGCCGCGTGTGGACCGGCCTGCCCACGCCCTCCGGCCTGCCGCTCGCGTTCCTGGCGGCCCACTGGATTGCGGCGCGCGTGCTGGTGGTGACGGGCCCCGGCTGGCTCGGCGCGCTGGTCGACGGCGCGTTTCCGTTCGTGGTCGCCGCGGTGCTCGCACGCGTGATTCTCGGGGCGCGCAATACCCGCAACTACTTCGTGCCCGTGCTGCTCGCGGCGCTCGGGCTGGTGAACGCCGGCTTTCACCTGTCGGCGCTGGGCCTGATCCAGGCGCCGGCCTCGCTCGCGACGCAGGCCGGGCTGTACTTGGTGGTCCTGCTGCTCATCGTCATGGCGGGCAGGGTCGTGCCCTCGTTCACCGCGAGTGCGCTGCCGCAGGCGAGGCTGCGCCGCTCGGCGGCGCTCGACTACGCGGCACTCGCGCTTAGCGTGCTGGCCTTTTCCTGCGCGCTCGCCGAGGTGGAAGGTTGGCCCGGCGCGTTGCCTGCGTTTGGCGCCGCGGCGCTGCACCTCGCGCGGCAGACGGGCTGGGCACCGCTTGCCACGCGCACGCGCCCGATCCTGTGGATCCT
>JBAUTZ010000208.1:0-9470 GCA_049582445.1 Burkholderiales bacterium | reverse complement strand
ACGTTCAAAACATCAAGACCAAGCGCTGGTAAATGAGGGTGGTGACAATGGATCTGTCGAAAGCGACTTTCTGGGGCTACCGGCGCGAGAACGGCCGCGTCGGCGTGCGCAACCACGTCATCGTCCTCCCGGTGGACGACATCTCCAATGCGGCGGCCGAGGCGGTGGCCAACAACATCAAGGGCACGCTGGCGCTGCCGCATCCCTATGGTCGGCTGCAGTTCGGCGCCGACCTGGACCTGCACTTCCGCACTCTGATCGGCACCGGATGCAATCCCAACGTCGCCGCCGTGGTCGTAATCTGCATCGAAGAGGGCTGGGGAAAGAAGGTCGCCGACGGCATCGCAGCGACCGGTAAGCCGGTGGCCTACTTCGGCATCGAGCAGCACGGCGACCACGACACCATCATGCGCGCTTCCAAGGCCGCCAAGGAGTTCGTGCAGTGGGCAGGCGAACTGCGCCGCGAGGAGCGCCCGCTGAAGGACCTGTGGGTCTCGACCAAATGCGGCGAGTCGGACACCACTTCCGGCTGCGGCGCCAACCCGACGGTCGGCAACGCCTTCGACAAGCTCTACCCGCACGGGGTGACGCTTTGTTTCGGCGAGACCACCGAGCTCACTGGCGGCGAGCACCTGGTCGCCGCGCGCTGCAGGAACGACGCGGTGCGGAAGAAGTTCCAGTTCATGTTCGATCGTTATCAGGAAGTGATCGAGCGGCACAAGACGAGCGACCTGATGGACTCGCAGCCGACCAAGGGCAATATTGAAGGCGGCCTCACCACGATCGAGGAAAAGGCGCTCGGCAACATCCAGAAAATCGGCCGCAAGTGCCTGGTCGACGGCGTGCTCGACAAGGCCGAGGAGCCGACGGGTCCGGGACTGTGGTTCATGGACTCCTCATCGGCCGCGGCCGAGATGGTCACGCTGTGCGCGGCCGCCGGCTTCACGGTGCACCTCTTCCCCACCGGACAAGGCAACGTGATCGGGAACCCGATCCTGCCGGTGATCAAGCTGTGCGCGAATCCGCGCACCGTGCGCACCATGAGCGAGCACGTCGACGTCGACGTGTCCGGGCTCCTGCGAAGGGAGCTCAGTCCGGATGCGGCCGGCGACAAGCTGCTCGAATCCATGTTCCGCACCGCGAACGGCCGGCTCACCGCGGCCGAGGCGCTCGGTCATCGCGAGTTCGTGCTGACCCGGCTGTACGAAAGCGCGTGAGCGCACTGCGGGTCCGCGTCTGGCGCGGCACCGAGGACGGCGCCTACCAGGCGTTCGAGGTGCCGCGGCAGGCGAGCCAGACGGTGCTCGACGTGGTCACGCACATCCAGCGCGCGCTCGACCCGACGCTCGCTTATCGCTTCGCCTGCCGCGTCGGCATGTGCGGCTCCTGCGCCATGACGGTGAACGGCGTGGCGCGCTGGACCTGCCGTACGCACGTGGACAAGGTCGCGGCCGACGACCGGCTGGAAATCGCTCCGCTCGCCAACCTGCCCGTGATCCGCGACCTGGTGACGGACATGAGTACGTTCTTCGACAAGTGGGCGCGCGCAAGGGGAAGCTTCAGCGGCACCCGCTCGCGCAGGGACGACTTTGCGCGCGTCGCGCCGCAGTCGCCTGCGCGCAGGGACGTGGACGCGGCGATCGAATGCATCGGCTGCGGCGTGTGCTACAGCTCCTGTGACGTCGTGGCGTGGAACCCGGACTACCTCGGCCCGGCGGCACTGAATCGGGCCTGGACGCTCGAGCGCGACGAGCGCGACGCGGTGCGCGCCGAGCGCCTGCGCGCGGTCGCAGGGGATGCCGGCTGCCACGCCTGCCACACCCATATGAGCTGCAGCGAGCGCTGTCCCAAGCACATCGCGCCTACCGCAGGGATCGCGGGGCTGAAGCGCGAAGTCGTGCGCGCGGCGCTGAAGGGAGAATTGTGAGCCGGCGCGGCGAAGCGCTGCTCTGGCTCGCGCAACGTGCGAGCGCGGCCGTGCTCGCGCTTTGCGTCGTGGTGCATCTCGCCACCATGATCTACGCGGCGCACAGCGGGCTGGACGCCGCGGCGATCCTCGCGCGCACGCGCGGCAACGTTCCCTGGCTCGCTTTTTACAGCCTGTTCCTGCTGGCGGTCACGGTGCACGTGCCGATCGGGTTGCGCGCGGTGCTGTCGGAATGGCTCGGCTGGCGCAGCCGCTCGCGCGATGCCACGCTGATCGCGCTCGCCCTGGCGCTCGCCGGGCTCGGCATGCGGGCGATACTCGGAGTGTTCGGATGAGGAGCGGCGTGCGCGCGCGCAATCACCCCGCGTTCTGGGCGTTCCTCGTGCACCGGATTTCGGGAATCCTGCTGGCGCTCTACCTGCCGGCGCACTTCTGGGTGCTTGGGCTGGCGTTGCACGACGCCGCCCGGCTCGACGCGTTCCTGCGCTGGACGGACCAGCCGCTGGTCAGGTTCGGCGAATGGGGCCTGGTGCTGCTGCTGGCCGCCCACCTGGCGGGGGGGCTGCGGCTGCTGGCGCTCGAATTCCTTCCATGGCGCGACTGGCAAAAGAGCCTCGCCGCGGCCGCGGCCGCGGTCGCGCTCGTGGTGAGTCTCGCCTTCGCACTTGCGTTGTGAGCGTGGTTAGAATGCGTTCGCAGCACCATCTAACCAGATCCGGGGGGACGCAATGAAGTTCGCAAAATGGATGACCCTGCTCGCAGGGTTGATGCTCTCTGCCGCCGCAGCCGCGCAGAATTGGCCGGCCAAGCCGGTCAAGTTCATCGTGCCGTTTCCGCCGGGCGGCGCGACCGACATCTCCGCGCGCATGATCGGGCAGAAGCTTTCCGAGATGTGGGGCCAGTCGGTGTTGATCGAGAACCGCGGCGGCGCGGGCGGCGGGGTCGGTGCGGCGGAGGCCGCCAAGGCGACGCCGGACGGCTACACGCTGTTCTTCCCGTCCGGTTCGGTCATGACCGCGAACGAGCACATCTACGCCAAGCTCAACTACGACCCCGAGCGCGACTTCGTGCCGGTGACGAACGTCGTGAGCGGACCCCAGGTCGTGGTGGTGCCGGCCAGCTCGCCCTACAAATCGATCAAGGATCTGATCGCGGCCGCGCGCAAGGAACCGGGCAAGCTGACCTTCGGGCATGCGGGCATCGGCTCCCAGGTCCACCTCGCCGCGGAGAACTTCGTCAGCAGCGCGAAGGTCGACGCTCTTTCGGTGCCCTACAAGGGAGAAGGTCCGGCGCTGACGGGGCTGATCGGAGGGGAGACGAGCTTCATGGTGCCCAACCTTGCGGCGGCCATCGGGCACGTGAACGCAGGGCGCTTGCGGGCCCTCGCGGTAACCAGCAAGGAACGCGCGCCGCAGCTGCCCCAGGTGCCGACGGTCTCGGAGGCCGGCCTGCCCGGCTTCGAGAACTATGGTTGGTTCGGCATCGTGGCCCCGCGAGGCACCCCCAAGGAAGTGATCGACAAGGTGTACCGCGACACCAAGGTCGCGCTCGACGATACGCAGATGAAGGCGCGGTTCTACGCGCAGGGCATGTCGCCCGTGGGCAACAACCCGCAGGAGTTCGGCAAGGCCATGAGCGAGGAGCGCAAGCTCTGGGCCAAGGTGGTGCGCGAACGCAATGTTCACGTGAAGTAGCGATGAGAATCGACCCCCGCGAGATCGAGGAGGCGGCCAAGGAGCTCTACATCAGGGCCCTGAAGAGGCTGCCTCCCGACATCAAGCGGGGTTTCGAGGCCCTGACACGCTCCGAGACCGACGCCACGGCTAGGAGCGTGCTGGGGACCATGGTCGCCAACATCAAGGTTGCCGAGGACACCGACAACCTGCTGTGCCAGGACACGGGGATTCCGATCTACAACGTCTGGATCGGGCGCGGCGTGGAGCTCGACGGCGTGCAGCTCAAGGAGGCGATCCGCAAGGGCTGCGAGCGCGCAACGCGCGAGCACCCGCTGCGATCGTCCGTGGTCCACCCCGTGACGCGCAAGAACGAGCATAGCTCCTGCGGCCGGGGCGTCCCGGTGATCAACATCGACTTCATTGAAGAGGCCGAGACCCTGGCGATCGAGATGATCCCCAAGGGCTCCGGCTCCGAGAACAATTCCTTTCTGCGCATGGCGATCCCGGCGGAAGGGGTCGACGCCATCAAGACGTTCGTCGTCGACTGTGTCCTGCAGGCCGGAGGCAAGACCTGCCCGCCGACGATCGTCGGCGTCGGCGTCGGCGGCACGGCCGACCTGTGCGTGCATCTGGCGAAACTCGCCGCGACCCGCCCGCTCGGATCCCGCTGCGCGGATCCGGAGGGCGCGAAACTCGAGACCCAGCTCACGGGCGCGGTGAACCAGCTTGGCGTCGGTCCGCAGGGCCTCGGCGGGGACTCGACCGCGTTCGCGGTGCACGTCGAGACCGCGGCCACCCACATCACGATGAATCCCGTCGCGGTGAACATGCAATGCCACTCCGCGCGCCGCGCGCGGGCGACGTTCCGGCCCTCGGGAGTCGAATATGGCTACTAGCGCTGTTAACGCTGGCGCGGCCGTGGCGATCGCGCTCGCCATCGCTGCTGCGCCTTCCTTTGCCGCGGAAGTCGCCGGCGTGGATCTGGAGCCGAGCGTGCGGGTGGCGGACGCGTCCCTCACGCTGAACGGCGCCGGGTTGCGCAAGAGGGTGTTCTTCAAGGTCTATGTCATGGGCCTTTACGTCGCGCGCAAGACTTCGGATGCCGGAGAGCTGATCGCCGAGCCGGGACCGAAGCGCGTTTCGATCCGCATGCTGCGCGACGTCGGCGCGGATACATTCACCGGCGCGCTGCGCGAAGGAATCCGCGACAACCATACGGAAGCGCAGGCGCAGGCGCTGGAGCCGCGCATCGGGCAGCTCGCCGCGGTGATGAACGAGGTCGGCGAGGCGAAGAAGGGAATGAACATCTCGCTCGACTGGATTCCGGGCGAGGGCACGGTGGTCGTGATCGACGGTATGGCGCGCGGCAAGCCGATCGCGGGCGAGGACTTCTATCGTGCGCTGCTTCGCATCTGGCTGGGCGAGCATCCGGTGCAGGACGACCTGAAGAAGGCCGTGCTCGGGGAAAAGGGCTGACATGGCGCACCACGACTTCGACATGCCGGTCGGCGAGCAGCAGGTGCGCGCGCTGCGGGTGAACGACACGGTCACCCTGAACGGTACGCTTTTCGGCATTCGCGATGCGACGCAGATCCACATGTTCGATCGGGGACGTCGCACGCGCTTCGACCTGTCGGGTCACGCCGTGATCCACACCGCGCCGAACGTAAAGCAGGTCGCGAAAAGCGCGGCGCATCCGACCGGCTACGCCCCCGTGTGCGTCGGCACGACGACCAGCGACCGCATGGAGCGCTTCACGCGTCCGCTGATGCAGCAGTACGGGGTGCGCCTGATCATCGGCAAAGGGGGGCTGCGCGAGGGCTCGCTCGATGCGTTTCGCGATCTTGGCGGCGCCTACCTCGCCATCATCGGCGGCACCGCGGCGCTGGAGACCACCTGGATCGAGGCGATCGAGGACGTCGACCTGGACGACCTCAACCCGGAGTCCTTGTGGAAGTTTCGCGTCAGGGGCTTCGGCCCGCTGCTGGTCGCCATGGATAGCCACGGCGGGAGCCTCTACAACGCGGTCAGGCAATCCGCACAGGCGCGACGCGCGGCCGTGCTCGCAAGTCTGGGCGTCAAGTAAGAAGTGCGCGAACTGTCCACCGATATCCTGATCCTCGGCTCGGGCGGCGCGGGCCTGTTCGCCGCGCTGCACGCGCACAAGGCCGCGCCGGAGCTCGCAATCACGGTCGCGGTGAAGGGGCTTCTCGGCAAGTGCGGCTGCACGCGCATGGTGCAGGGCGGTTACAACGTCGCGCTTGCGGCGGGCGACTCGGTCGAGCGCCATTTCATGGACACCATCGAGGGCGGCAAGTGGCTGCCGCAGCAGGAGCTCGCCTGGAAGCTGGTGACGCTCGCAGTGGAGCGCATCCGCGAGCTGGAAAACGAGCTGGGGTGTTTCTTCGACCGCAATCCCGACGGCACGGTCCACCAGAAGGCGTTCGCCGGCCAGACCTTCGACCGGACCGTGCACAAGGGCGACCTCACCGGCATCGAGATCATCAACCGGCTGGCCGAGCAGGTCTGGGCGCGCAACATCGCGCGCCTGGAGGAACATCGCGCCGTCGAGCTGGTGAAGACGAAATCGGGCGACGCGCTTGCCGGCGTCCTGATGATCGACATGCGTAGCGGCGAATACTCGCTGGTGCGCGCCAAGGCGGTGTTGCTCGCCACCGGCGGCGGGCCGACCATGTACCGCTACCACACGCCTTCGGGCGACAAGAGCTGCGACGGGCTGGCGATGGCCCTGCGTGCCGGCCTGGTGCTGCGCGACATGGAGATGGTGCAGTTCCACCCCACGGGACTGCTCGCGGGGGCGCATACCCGCATGACGGGCACGGTGCTCGAGGAGGGCTTGCGCGGCGCGGGCGGTTACCTGCTGAACGGCGCCGGCGAGCGGTTCATGCCGCGCTACGACCCCAAAGCGGAGCGCGCCACGCGCGACGTCGTCTCGCGCGCCATGTTTTCGGAAATGCGCAAGGGCAACACCACCGCTCACGGAGGGTTGCACATCGCGATGGCGCACCTCGGCCCGGAACGCGTGGCGCGAGATTTCAAGGGGATGGTCGAGCGCTGCGCCGACTGCGGCTTCGACCTTGCGGGCGGCCTGGTCGAAGTGGTGCCGACTGCGCACTACATGATGGGGGGCGTGGAGTTCGAGGCCGATTGCACCACCGCGCTCCCGGGGCTGTTCGTCGCGGGCGAGGATTCCGGAGGGGTACACGGCGCCAACCGGCTGGGTGGAAACGGCGTGGCGAACTCCACCGTATTCGGGGGCGTTGCCGGCGATGCCATGGCCGCGTGGGTCGCCGCCGAAGGCGCGTTGCGCGAACCGGATCGCGCGCAGATCGACGCCGCGGTGGCGCGCTGCGAGCGGCCGTTGGCGAAGAAGGCGGGCGCCCACGGTGGTCTGGAGGAAGTGCGCGAAGCCTTGTACGACCTGATGTGGGAAGAGGTTGGCGTCATCCGCGACGAGGCGGGCCTGCAGTCGGCGCTCTCCGGCCTGGACGCGATCGAAACAGATCTCGACGGGCGCGCGCTGGCCGACCACAATCGCGCCTTCAATCTGTCCTGGCACGACTGGATGAACCTCAAGAGCCTGGTGGAAGTGAGCCGCGTGATCGCGCGAGCGGCCGCGGCGCGCAAGGATTCGCGCGGCGCGCATTTCCGCGAGGATTTTCCCGGGACGGGGCCGCTCGAGGCCTCGGCCTATACCCGCGCCCGGCTTGCTTCCGGGCGCATCGAGATCGCGATGCAGCCGGTCGCCTTCACGCGCATTCGCCCCGGCGAGACGCTGCTCAAGGACGCCGCCTGAAGATGGCGGCTGATGCGCAGGGCATGATCGACTGGCCGCTCGAGGTGCATCGCGCGCTCACGGCGTCGGGCGTCCGGCAGGTGGGTTACGTGCCCGACGCCGGCCACAAGCGGTTGATCGAGCTCTGCCATGCCGACCGCTCGATGCGCGCCGTACCGCTCACCACCGAGGAGGAGGGCATCGGCCTGGCGACGGGCGCATGGCTCGGCGGCGAGCGCTGCGCCCTGCTGATGCAGTCGAGCGGAGTCGGCAACATCATCAACGCGCTCGGTACCATCAAGGAGTGCCGCATCCCGCTGCCGATGCTCGTTACGATGCGCGGCGAGTACGGCGAGTTCAACCCCTGGCAGGTGCCGATGGGGCAGGCGACGCCCGTGGTGCTCGAGGCGATGGGCGTCGTGGTGCAGCCGGTGCGTGAAGCCGCCGAGGTGCCTGCCGCGGTCGATGCCGCCCTGCGGCTCGCGTACAACAGCTACGTCGCTACCGCGGTGCTGATCTCGCAGCGCGTGATCGGCATCAAGAGCTTCCAGGAACAGGCGGCCCGGTGAGCGCGACCCTGAAACGTCGCGATGTCGTCGCCGAGCTCCTCGAGGGGCGCGGCGAGCTGCTGGTGGTGGCGGGCCTGGGCTCGACCGCGTGGGATTGCACCGCCGCGGGAGATCACCCGCTCACCTTCCCGCTCTGGGGCGCGATGGGCCAGGCGGCGATGATGGGCCTGGGCCTGGCCCTCGCGCAGCCGAAGCGCCGCGTGCTAGTCATCACCGGCGACGGAGAAATGCTGATGGGTATGGGCTCGCTCGCGACCATCGGCGTGCAGCGGCCCGCCAACCTGAGCGTGGTGGTGATCGACAACGAGCGCTACGGCGAGACCGGCATGCAGGCCACGCACACCGGGTCGGGCGTGGACCTCGCGGCCGTGGCGCTCGCCTGCGGCTTCCGCAGCGCGAGCACGCTCACTCGCGCCGGGGAGATCGCGGCCCTGCGCAGCGCGATCCACGCCGCGCCGGGACCGAACTTCGCCGCGGTGAAAGTCGTGGCCGAGAAGATCCCGATCCTCCTGCCGCCGCGCGACGGCGGCCTGCTCAAGGCGCGATTCCGCCGCGAGCTGCTCGGCGCAGCCGCCGACACCCAGTAGGCGTCAGCCGACGTACTTGCGGAAGAACTCCAGCGTGCGGCCGCGCGCGAGCTTCGCGCTGGCGGCATCGTAGGAGCCGCGCTGGTCGCAGTTGAAGCCGTGCCCGGCGGGGTAGAAATGCGCGGTCGCCGTCGGATGCGCGGCGGCCACCTTCTTCGCCTGCTCCAGCGTGATCGAGTGGTCCTGCTCGCCGAAATGGAACATCACCGGGCACTTCGGTTGCTCGGAGATGAAATTCGGGATCGCGCCGCCGTAATAGGGCGCCGAGCAGGCGAGGCCCGCAAGGCGCGCGGCGGCCACCCAGGCCACGGTGCCGCCCCAGCAGTAGCCGACGATGCCCACCTTGCCGGCGGACTTGACGGCATTGATCGCCGCGCTCACGTCGAGCAGCGTCTGGTCCCAGTTGAGCTTCTGCATCACGGCGACGCCGGCCTGGATTTCGGGCTGGCTGTAGCCGGTGTCGTAGTTGCGCTGCGCGCGGTCGAACATCGCCGGCGCGAGGGCGAGGTAACCGTCGGCCGCATAGCCGTCGGTGACCGACCTGATGTGACTGTTGACGCCGAAGATCTCCTGAATCACGACGATGGTCCCGCGCGCCTTGCCCGCCGGATCGGCGCGATAGGCGGCAAACTTGTGGCCGTCGCTTGCGGTTAGCTCGATCATCTTGCCCACTTGCTCCTCCAGTGTCGGATTGGCCCGGAATCGCCGGCCATTCTAGCGGCAGCCGGTAGAATCCGGCTCATGAAAAAGACCTCTGGCGAATTGCTGACGCTTGCGCGCACGGCGCTCGAGCGCGCCGGCGCCCGTTCGCGGATGGCCGAGGCGGCGGCGCGGCATCTGGTGCGCGCCGAAGAGCAGGGACTGCCAACGCACGGCATGTCACGCGTTCCGTTTTATTGCGCCATGCTGAAGAAC
>JBAUTZ010000207.1:0-5280 GCA_049582445.1 Burkholderiales bacterium | reverse complement strand
GATAGGGTCGCGCTCGTTCCACAACGTCAGCGCAAAGCACAGCCGTTGCTTGTCGTCGCACAGCCCGCCGAGCCCGTCCTCGCCCCACTTGTAGGCGCGCGAGCGCGCCTGGTCATGCGTGAAGTAGCTCCAGGCGTTGCCGTCCTCGCTGTAATCCTCGCGCACCGTGCCCCACTGCCGCTCGCTGACGTAAGGTCCCCATTTCTTCCACGGGATTTGCGCCTCGCGTGCCTCGTTCAAGCGCTTTTGTTCAGTTACATCCACGATTGCAGGACTCATGACTTGCCTCCGCACCACCTTCAGAGCACCACCTTCAACAGGCGATCGAGCAATTGCTCCACCGAGAACGTCGTCAGCAGCAGCGGCGCCACCGGCAGCAGCGTGATCACCGCCAGACCCGTCACGTTGTTCATTCCGAACGGCATCAACCGTATACCCTCGACCACCTCGTAGCCATTGCGCAGGTCGGCGAGCGACTGGATGTCGGGGCTTCCGAGCAGCGGCTCGTCGGCCGGCTGGGCGCCGCGAATCCATTTGCGGTTGAACTCGCGCGCATAACGCTGTCCCAGGGTGCCGTATTCCTCCATTCCCTTGCGCCGGGCCACCCGCAGCTGCGGCGTGAACACGAGCAGCGGTCCGAGGACGACCAAGAGCAGCAATCCCACGGTGCCGAAGATTTCCACCTTGAAGTCGAGCAGCTTCGCGCTCTCATAGAGGATCCGGTTCGCGATCATTCCGGAGAGCACGCTGCCCACCGCCAGCATCACCAGGTAAAAGGCGCGGCCCGAGCGCGCGAGAAAGTGCAGCCCGGCCGTCCCGTCTGGATGCGTCGGCTCGAGCGTCAGCTCGATGCGCGAGACCTGCCACAGGAAGCGCGCCCAGATGAAGAACCTGAAGTACCAGCGCAAAAACAGGAATTGGAGCACGGGCAGGCTCACGATCGCCGTCCACCAGCCGGCCAGCGACAGATGCAGCTGCCCGCCCGCTACGGTGGCGTACCAACTGTTCACGCCGAGCGCCAGCTGATCGCGCCACACGAACGGCACGCCCACGCTATACACGAACACGATCAACAGCAGCTCCGGCACGACGGAGTTGCGCAGCCGCATGGCCGAAGCGATGGCGGCGTCGAACCTCGGGCGCGCTGCGTCGGGTATCAGCCCGCGTTCCACGAACAGCCGCACGATCTCGGGCAGGACGCGGTGAACCCTGACTTCCGCCAGGATGAGCAAAGTCGCCGCGATCAGCACGCGCAGTTGCGTTTCGAAGTCCTGCAGGAACGTCACCGTCCCGCTGCGTCCCCAGGCGTTGCCTTCGGCAATCGACAACAGCAGCAACGGCACCCAGGTGATCAGGACCGTGACGAGCACGCGCCGCCGCGCGAACTCCAGCGAATCTCCCGAAAGCCGCGTACGCCGCCAGATCCGGAACAGCGGCCCGCCGCTCACGAGCGAGAAATCGCTCAGTTCCTTCGGCGGCTTCGCATCCATGCTCCGCGACCTCACAGCACCCCGAGCATGTGCAGCGCGTTATTGATGATCTGCAAACCCAGCGCCACCTGAACGACGCCGAGAACCGCGCCAAAGATCGGCAGCACGAATGCGAGCACGGTTTGCAGGCGCCGTGCCACGAGCATGACGATCAGGTTCAACACCATGATCGCCACGACCACGGCGCCGACGGCCAGGCGGCCCTGCAGGGTCTGGCTGAAAGCGACGAGGACGACGACCGCCGCGATGCCGTAAGGCGTGACGATGGTCGGGAAGGCGAGCGGCGCCATGGCGACCTTCATGGCCGCTGCCGGCGGAGCGCCGGCCTGGCCGGCGTGCGACTCGGGGGCCTCGAATTGTTCGAGCACGTTCTTGAGCGCCACCAGAAAGAGGATGATCCCGCCGGCCAGGGCGAGAACCGGCAGCGGGATGCCGTAACTGCTCAGGATGTTTTCCCCCAGAAAGCCGGCAACCAGCAGCGCAAGCGCCGAGAAGACCGTCGCCCACAGCGCGATCTGGCGCGTCAGCCGGGCATCGGCGCCTTGCGTCACCTTGAAGAACGGGCCGACGATCTTGAACGGCCCGAGCATCAGGAACAGCATCGCGAAGACCTGTCCCAACGGGAACTGCCTGAGCGGCGCTTGACCAGCGGCCGCCTCAGCAGCCGATGCGGCTCCGGCGGCGGCCAGACAGCCGACGCCGACAATGAGCGCCGCGACGGCGCCGCGGTCCCACCGCGGTCGCTCATCGCCTCCGGGCCAGGACATGTGAATCCGATGCATGGCGAACCCCATGTCTCCTATTTGAACAGCACGTTGAGGCCGAGGAAGACCCGCACGTCTCCTTCCGCCTCCACGTGCCGTGGCTCGTTTACATTGCGCGCGGGTCTTACTTCGGCTTCGTCGTGACGTACTTCAGTGTGCTTCCTTCGTACACCGCCTGGTAGAAGTTGCCGCCGCAGTAGTAGTAATTCACCCCGTCGACGGGGGTCGGGGTGCATCCGGCGGGAAGGGTTGCGACGACGGTTCCCATCGGCAATGGGGTCCCGGCTGCCGCAGCCTGCGGCTGCGCGGCGGGGGCCTGCTGCTGGGGCGCAGCGGCTTGCGGTTGGGAGGCCGTGGTACTGGACTGAGACGATGAGGCATTTGACGAGCCGACTGCGGCGCCGACGGCGAACGCCGCCCCGCGGCCGCGCAGGGCATGCGCTTCAGGCGCCAGATTCACGGACAGCACGCAGAGCACCAGGAGTGCTCCGGTCATCTTGTATGCGGATTTCATGGCTGTGCTCCTGTCAGGATCAGCGGTCGGACGCGCCGGCGGCCTGCGGCGGCAGGAAGCGGGTCGCGCTGGTCCCCTTGGACGGTACGAACTTGAACTGCGCATCGTCCGCGGCGGGCGCCGTGTTCCAGTTCCTCAGGAACGTGGTGATGCTCAGCCGCGAGGGAGAATCCGTCTCCGTGACGACGTACTTGTGAGGAAACGGCTTGCTGCCTTCGGCGATCCAGATCTGGAAATCGACGCCCGGCCGGCTGAACAGCAGATGGTCGCACTTGACCCCGTCGATCTCCGTCTTGCCGACGACCACGGCCAAGGTCACGTCCTGCATCAGGTGCGGATAGGCATTGCGGTACAGGAGGTCCGCCGCCGGAAGCAGGATCCCGACCGATTCGCGCGCGAAGTCGATCATCTTCTCGATCGTGGGGGGCGCGGCCTCTCTCGCATAGACCTTCTCGGCCGGGTTGTACAGCGTCAGGGTCTTGCCGTCGTAGAAGAAGCGCTGGTCCATCAGCTCGCCGGCGCGAACGGCGCGCAGCTTGTTCGGCCGCTTGACGGTCACGTTCGCCGAGAGGTCGTAATCGACCCGGTGCCCCGAATAGCGCATCTCCTCGATGACGTTCTGCGTCTTCACGCTGAACTTCTGCAAGCCGTCGAGGAAATTGCTCATCCGCTTCAGTTTTTGGACGGCGGCCGGATCCACCGCGGGCGCCTCGGCCCGCGCGGCCACAGGGATCATCACCCCCAGGGTCCAGACCCCGAGGGCGAGCCCGGCCGTGGCGGTCCATCTTTTCCATGCGCTCATTTTCTTGCCTCTTTCGTCGATCGATTGGTTTCGACAGTCACCTCATCCCCTGGGAAGCGCCTTCCTCGAGAATGATCTTCTCGGGATCGACGTCGTAGACCCAGGGGGCCGAGTTCTTCCAGCCGTTCTTCATCCTCTTCCCGTTAAAGACGCTCTCGGGATCCTCCACCTTGTCTCCTTCGATCCCGTCGACGATGTTGTACGCGTTCTTGAACCCGGCCGCGGCAAGCTGATTGATTGCCATGGCGCTGCGCCCGCCCGACCGGCACGTCACCAGCAAGGTGTCCGCCGGCTGCGCGATCTCCTTGACCTGGGCGACGAAGGCCTTGTTCATTTGCGGTGCGTACGTGAACTTGCCGCCCTTTCTCTGGTAGCTCACGAAGGCGAGCGGTACGTTCCAGGCCATCTCGGGGTGTCCGATGAAAGCGAACTCCTCAGGGGTGCGCACGTCGATGACCTTGACCTTGTCCGGCGCGCCCTTCCACATTTCGTAGGCCTGCGCGGCGGTCACGTAGAGACCGAGAGTCGTCCGCTTCATCTTGTGCAGCTTGCTGCCATCGACCGCAGCCGCGGGGTTCTGCTCTCGCTTCGACGCCATGAGTAACCTCCGATCTTCAGCCTGTGCTGCCGGTTACGGCACGTAGTTGGCGCTGGTGTCGGCGCCGTAGCCGCAGGCCTGGTAGGTGCAGTGCAGGTCGTCGCGAATGATGGCGGCCCATCCGCCCGCGCGACCCGTATTCAGCACCAGGTCCTTGGTCAGCACCTTGGTCTCGAACTTCCAGCCTTTCGGCACGTTCTTCAGCTTGCTGCCCACCTGGTCGAGGTTGTCGGGCGTCAGACTCGGATCAACGGCCTTGGTGTATTCTTGCAGCACCCAGACCGGGCCGCCCGGCTCGCGCAGCAGGAACACCGGCTTGCCCGCCTTGAAGGTCCAGACCGAGTTGCGTCCGATCAGCGAGGGCACGTAGGCGCTCTGCATCTGGGAGACCATCTCGGCCCCGGTCATGTCCCCGCCCCAGCGCAACTCGACGCCGTGGAAGCTCTGCGTTTCACCGACGACGAATTCGATTTCGTCCATCATCCAGAAGCGGCCGTGGTTCACTGCGCACATGTCCACGCCGAGTTCGACCGCCAACTTCTTGGGATCGATCTTCTTGTAGGCCTCGGGGTCGACGGGGATCGATGCCGCCGTATAGACGTGGGCCCTCTGCGTCCTCCCGGTGCCGACAAAGGCCCCCATCCCGTGGAAGGGGAGGCCGCGGGTGTTCTTGAAGCCCATCCTGCTCGTGGGATCCACACCTGTTTTCAGTTTCATTGTCGTTTCCTCAAAGGGATCGGGGCGCGGGAGCACCGCGCCCTGATCATTGGTTAAGGTATGTCGGGCGCATCGGCACTTACTTCTTCATCTTTTTCGCGACAAACTCCTGGATTCTCTTGCCTTGCGCAGCCAACCCTCCATCGGTGCTGAACTGGATGATCTCGGCCCCTTCCTTCGACTTGAAGTTGTGCGGAGCCGGCCAGAAGCACACTTCCCCAGCGCGACAAAGCTCAATGGTCCCGTCAAGGTAAATGACCTCCACCGTGCCCTTCAAAACGTAAGCCCAGTGTTCAACCCCGCACAGATCGTGCTCCAGTCCCTTTCCCTTAAGAATGTCTGTGAAGTCAGTGCCTGGGGCAAAGACGTGGTAGGCACACTGCATGCCGCCCCAT
>JBAUTZ010000206.1:0-5653 GCA_049582445.1 Burkholderiales bacterium | reverse complement strand
GACAGGTCGCCCCAGCGGTAGGCGCCGGCGAGCGCCCAGAAGTAAGCCACGTGCACCAGGACCGAAGCGGCGATCCACGGCCAGGCGGCCGGCGCGGGCAGCGGCAGCCAGGGAACCACGGCCAGCGCGAGCGCGCCGCGGCTCACCGCGAGCGCGACGTTCTCGAGCGCCTTGTCGGGACTCGACTTGAGCAGCGCGTTCCACGCCGCGTGCAGCAGCGCAGCGCCGAGCATCGCAAGCGTGACCGGTAGGGATATTTCCATGCTGGCAGTCTAGCAAGGCTCGCGCTGCGGCATTGACAGCTTCGCGCCTTCGACGTAACAAGCAGGAAACCCAGGAGCCACGATCGATGATCAAGCGCATGGCCTTGATGCTGCTGCTCGCCGGAGCGCTGTTTGGAGCCATATTCGGATGGAAGGCGTTCGTCGCGCGCATGACGACGAAGTATTTCTCCTCGCCGAGCGTGCCGCCGCAGACGGTGTCGACGACGCGGGCCAGCTACATGGAGTGGCAATCGTCGGTCAGCGCGGTCGGCACGCTGCGCGCGGCGCACGGCGCGGACCTCGCGCCGCAGGTGGTCGGCGTAATCGCCGCGATCCACTTCAGCTCCGGCCAGGAGGTCAAGGCGGGCGCGCCGCTGGTGCAGCTCGACAACGCGTCCGACCTGGCGCTGCTCGAATCGCTCAAGGCGACCGAGCAGCTCGCCGAGACGACCTACAAGCGCGACGTTCAGCAGCGCAAGGCGAACTTCATCAGCCAGGCCGCGCTCGACACGGACGTCGCTAATCTGCGCAGCGCCAAGGCGCGCGTCGCCGAGCAGCAGGCGCTGGTCGACAAGAAGCTGGTGCGCGCGCCCTTCGCCGGGCGTCTCGGCGTGCGCGTGGTCGACCTCGGTCAGTACGTCGCGGCCGGCACGAAGCTCGTCACGCTGCAGGCGCTCGACCCGATCCTGGTGGATTTCAGCGTGCCGCAGAATCAGGTCGGGCAGGTCCAACCGGGGCAGAAGGTGATCCTGCGCAGCGATGCGCTTCCGGGCGAGCGCTTCGAGGGGAGCGTGAGCGCGATCGACGCCAAGGTGGATGCCGCGACGCGCAACGTCCTGGTGCGCGGCTCGCTGCCCAATCCGCAGCACCGGCTGCTTCCCGGGATGTTCGCGAACGTCGAGATCCGCCTCGCCGCCGCCGAGCGGCGCCTCACCCTGCCGCAGACCGCGATCACGTTCAATCCGTACGGCGACACCGTCTTCGTGATCGAGGACAAGGGCAAGGGGCCGGACGGCAAGCCGCTGCAGGTCGCCAGCCAGCGCTTCGTCACGGTCGGGCCCACCCGCGGCGACCAGATCGCGTTGCTGTCGGGCCTCAAGGAAGGCGACACGGTGGTGACCGCCGGCCAGCTCAAGCTGCGCAACGGCACGCCGGTCATCATCAACAATTCCGTCCAGCCCTCTGACCAGGCGGCCCCCAAGCCGAAGGACGAGTGAGCGCGCGGCGATGAAGTTCACGGACATTTTCATCCGCAGGCCGGTGCTCGCCACGGTGGTGAGCCTGCTGCTGCTCGTGCTCGGCCTGCGCTCGGTGACGCTGTTGCCCGTGCTGCAGTTCCCGCGCACGCAGAACGCGGTGGTCACCGTCACTACCACCTACGTCGGCGCCGATCCGGCGCTGGTGGCGGGATTCATCACGGCTCCGCTCGAGAACTCGATCGCCCAGGCGAACGGCATCGACTATATGACCTCGACCAGCCGCCAGAGCGTCAGCACCATCACCGCCAATCTGCGCCTCAACTACGACCCGGACCAGGCGCTCACCGAGATCAACACCAAGGTGAACGCGGTGCTCAATCAACTGCCTCAGGGTGCCCAGCAGCCGACGCTGTCGGTGCAGGTCGGCCAGACCATCGACGCCATGTACATCGGCTTCTCCAGCCCGGTGCTGCCCGCGAACAAGATCACGGACTACCTGGTGCGCGTGGTGCAGCCACGGCTGCAGGCGGTCGAGGGTGTACAGACCGCGGAGATCCTCGGCCAGAAGCTGTTCGCGCTGCGCGCCTGGCTCGACCCGGACAAGCTGGCGGCCTACGGCCTGACGGCGGCCGACGTGCAGCAGTCGCTCGCGGCGAACAACTTCCTATCGGCGGTGGGCAGCACCAAGGGGCAGATGGTGCAGGTCAACCTCACCGCCTCCACCAGCCTGCATTCCGTCGACGAATTCAAGCGCCTGATCGTCAAGCAGAAGGACAACGCGATCGTCCGCCTCGAGGACGTCGCCAACGTGACGCTCGGCTCCGAGGATTACGAGTCCGCGGTCGGCTTCGACGGCAAGCAGGCGGTGTACATCGGCATCCAGGTCGCGCCCTCGGCCAACCTGCTCGAGGTGATCAAGCGCGTGCGCGATGCCTTTCCGGGGATCCAGGCGCAGCTGCCGCAGGGCCTCGACGGCCGCATCGTGTACGACTCGACCAAGTTCGTGAACAGCTCGATCGACGAGGTGGTGAAAACGATCGCCGAGGCACTCATCATCGTCACCCTCGTGGTGTTCGCCTTCCTCGGCTCGCTGCGCTCGGTGATCATTCCGACGATCGCGATCCCGCTGTCGCTGGTCAGCACCTTCACCGTGATGCTGATCCTGGGGTTCAGCATCAACCTGCTCACGCTGCTCGCGCTGGTGCTGGCGATCGGCCTAGTGGTCGACGACGCGATCATCGTGGTCGAGAACGTCAACCGCCACCTCGAGCAGGGCATGCGCCCCATGGAGGCGGCGCTCCTCGCCGCGCGCGAGCTCGCCAGCCCGATCATCGCCATGACGGTGGTGCTGATCGCCGTGTACGTGCCGATCGGGTTCCTGGGCGGGCTGACCGGCGCGCTGTTCACCGAGTTCGCCTTCAGCCTGGTCGGCGCGGTCACCATCTCCGCGGTCATCGCGCTGACGCTCTCGCCGATGATGTGCTCGCGCATGCTCAAGCCGCACGATGCCTCGGGGCGCGGCTGGGAGGCGCACCTCGTGGCATGGCTCGACCACGCCTTCGATTCCCTGCACCGGCGCTACGAGAGGCTGCTGCACGGCACCCTCGACTATGTCCCGGTGACGGCGGTGTTCGCGCTCATCGTGCTCGGCAGTATCTACTTCCTCTACGCGGGGGCGAAGTCCGAGCTCGCGCCGCAGGAGGACCAGGGCGTGCTCATTGCGTCGTCGACGGGAGCGGCGAACGCCACGCTGCAACAGCGCGAGCTCTACACGCGGCAGGTGTACGAGAAGTTCGCCGCGCATCCCGAGACCGACCACGTGTTCCAGCTCGACGTGCCCGGCCGCACGATCGCCGGCATGGTGCTCAAGCCCTGGGACGAGCGCGCCAAGACCGCCTCGCAGCTGCAGCCGGCGGTGCAGCAGGAGATGAACCAGATCGCCGGGCTGCAGACCGTGCTGTTCCAGCCGCCGCCGTTGCCGGGCGCGCGCGGCCTGCCGGTCGAATTCGTGATCCAGACCACCGAGCCGTTCGAGCGGCTGAACGAGGTCGCGGGCGCGTTCCTCCAGGCCGCGCAGCAGAGCGGGCGCTTCATCTTCATCGACAGCGACCTCAAGTTCGACCAGCCCCAGGCCAAGGTGGTGATCGATCGCGAGCTCGCGTCTCAGCTCGGCCTGTCGATGCGCGACGTCGGCGGCGCGCTCTCCGCGATGGTCGGCGGCGGCTACGTCAATTACTTCAGCCTGTACGACCGCTCCTACAAGGTGATCCCGCAGGTGCGGCAGGTCGACCGGCTGAACGCCGACCAGCTGCGCAACTACTACCTGCGTGCCGCCAACGGCGACATGGTCCCGCTGTCGACCATCGCGCGCATCGAGACCAAGGTCGTGCCACAAGCGCTGAATCATTTCCAGCAGCAGAACTCGGCGACCATTGCCGGCGTGCAGCTGCCGGGCGTGTCGCAGGGCGAGGCGCTCGCCTACCTGCGCGACCTCGCCGCGAAGACGCTGCCGGAGGGCTACTCGGTGGACTATTCCGGGCAGTTGCGCCAGTTCGTGCAGGAGTCGAGCGCTCTCGTGGTGACGTTTTTCTTCGCGCTGATCATCATCTACCTCACCCTCGCGGCGCTGTTCGAGAGCTTCCGCGATCCGGTGATCATCCTCGTGTCGGTGCCAATGTCGATCTGCGGCGCGCTGATCTTCATCAGCCTTGGGGTCGGCGGCGCGAGCCTGAACATCTATACCGAAGTCGGGCTCGTCACCCTGATCGGCCTGATCAGCAAGCACGGCATCCTGATCGTCGAGTTCGCCAACAACCTGCAGCTCGAGGGGCAGGCAAAGCGCAAGGCGATCGAAATGGCCGCCGGAATCCGGTTGCGCCCGATCCTCATGACCACCGCCGCCATGGTGCTCGGCGTGGTGCCGCTCATCACGGCGAGCGGCGCCGGAGCGGTGAGCCGCTTCAACATGGGGCTGGTGATCGCCGCGGGGATCGCCATCGGCACCCTGTTCACGCTGTTCGTGGTGCCGGCGATGTACATGCTGCTTGCAGCCGACCGCGCCGGGCAACCGGCCGTGGCGCCGCTGCCCGGGGAGGCAGGCTAGGCGACGATCGGCTGTCGGCCCGCGGGCGGATAGCGTGGGTCGGAGTAGCCCGGGGTCGACGGATGGCCCGGCGGCACGAGCCGGTCGACGAGCGCCTCGTCTTCGGCGGCGAACGGATGCTCGAGCGCTCCGAGGTAGGCCTGCCATTGCTCCAGCGTGCGCGGCCCGGCGAGCGCGCTGGACACCGCGCCGCAATTGAGCACCCAGTTGAGCGCGAACTGGCCCGCGCTCAGGCCCCGGCGCTCGGCATGGGACTTGATAGTCTGCGCCAGCTCGAGCGACTCCTGGCGAAACTCCGTCTGCATGATGCGCTTGTCGCCGCGCCCGGCGCGCGTCTCCCCGGGCGGGGGTTCGCCGGGCCGGTACTTCCCGGTCAGCACGCCGCGCGCCAGCGGCGAGTACGGCACCACGCCCAGCCCGAAATGGCTGCACGCGGGCAGGATCTCGACCTCGGGCACCCGGTTCATCGCGTTGTAATACGGCTGGCACACCACGGGGCGCGGCACACCCATGCGGGCCGCGAGCAGCACGGCCTCGGCGATGCGCCAGCCGCGGTGATTCGACAGGCCCCAGTATCGGATCTTGCCGGCGCGAAGCAGGTCATCGAGCGCCGTGAGCGTCTCCTCCAGCGGCGTACGCAGGTCGTCGAGATGCAGGTAGTAGATATCGATGTGGTCGGTCTGCAGCCGCGCCAGCGAGCCGTCGATGGCATGCAGCACGTGCCGGCGCGACAGGTCCGCGTCATCGGGCGGCGGCACCCGCACGTTGCCGACCTTGGTGGCAACGATCCAGCGCTCCCGGTCGGACTTGATCAGGCGCCCGAGCATGCGCTCGGATTCACCCGCGGCGTAGACATCGGCCGTATCGACGAAATTGACTCCCGCGTCGCGTGCCGAGGCGACGATACTCGATGCTTCCGCCTCCTCCGTGCGGTCGCCGAACATCATCGTCCCCAGGCACAGCTCCGAGACCTGGAGACCGCTCGTTCCCAGCCTGCGCGTCCGCATTCGGCTAGTCCAGGCGCTCGAAGATAGCTGCGATCCCCTGCCCGCCGCCGATGCACATCGTCACCAGCGCATAGCGCTTCC
>JBAUTZ010000205.1:0-3690 GCA_049582445.1 Burkholderiales bacterium | reverse complement strand
CACGTCCCGCGCCTTGTAGCGCAGATCGACCTCGCGGCCGACGAGCTTGCATTCGCCGCCGCTCAGCACGACGCTCACGTCGTGGCCGACGGAGCGCTTGCCGTCGAAATAGCGCGCGCGCAGGATGCTCATACGCCGAGATCCAGGTTGAAGAAATCGCCCAGCTCCTGCCCGGTGGCGCCGACGCGCGCGAAGTTGGGGTCGGCCTCGTGCTCCAGCTCCTGGTCGACGAGCACCGCGAAGCAGCGCAGCCGGTACTTCAGGGTGCGCACCACCGCCCAGGGGATCAGCAGTCCGGCGCTGCACGCCACCGCGACGATGTTGCCGAAGTAGATGCCGATCAGCTTCTTCGCCTCGAGCGAGCTGGAGAAGCGCAGGCCCGGCCCGTAGGCGCTGTTCCACAGCAGGTTCGTCGAGCGCGCCTGGACGTAGCCGTAGACCGCGAGGTACGCGGCGTACACGCCGATCAGCGGCAGCGCAAACGCCAGCGGGGCGACCGAGGCGTGCGAGCGCAGCGCGAACACGGCGTAGCCGGCGAGCGCCATCAGGGGCGCGACGAGCGCGAGCAACAACAGGCCGGCCCGCAGGTACAGCCCGAAGAACGCGCGCGTCGACGCGTCGCAGCCGAGCCGACTGGCGCCGAAGGCGTGGCTCCCGAGCACGAAGCGTTTCTGGCGCGCGACGAACCACGGATAGGCAAGGCCCGCGGTAAGCGCGCTGACCGCGAGCAGCCCGAGAAAGATGCGCGCGGCCTGGCCCGGCGTGCCGTTGAAGTGAAAGCGCAGCCCGCGCCAGGCCGAGTTGCGCGCATTGAAGATCAGCGCGCGCACGATCACCCAGGGCGCGGCGATCGCCGCTAGGCCCCAGAACGCGATGCGCGACTCGGGGTAAAGCTCGCCGACGAGCGCGTAGACGCCGAGCGCGGCGACCGCGACGATGCGCCCCTTCAGGATCGCCTGCGGGCGGGCGAAGTAGTCGAACGAGTCCCCGTCCAGCCGGGTGCAGCCGTACAGGTACTTCTTGCGGCGCACTTTCGCCCAGGCGGAGTAGACCCCGAGCGTGAGCAGGCTGAACAGCAGGTTGACCACCCAGACGCGGAAATATTCGCCGCCGCTGCCGGTGAATTCCGCGCGCAGCGTGTGCACCGGCGCGTCGCGGTCCCGCGCGGCAACCGTGTCCGTCTTCCCCATGCCTGGCCCCCCTGGCCGGAGTTTTTCTTGGTCTCGGCGTTGCGTGGCAATTGTATCGCCGCAGCCCGGTGCCCCCTTTGCAGGACGCTGACGGCGCGCTGCGCTATGCTCCGGCCGATGACGCTGCGCCTGGTTCTCGACACCAACGTCTGGCTCGACTGGCTGGTGTTCGCGGACGCTTGCGTGGCGCCGATCCGCACTGCGGTCGAGCGGGGCCGGGCGAAGGTGTACATCGACCAGGCTTGCGAGGCCGAGCTCGCGCGCGTGCTCGCCTATCCGCTCGGCCGCACGCAGCTCGACTCGAGCGCCCAGGCCGCCTGTCTCGCCGAGTGCCGGAAAGTGGTGCGGGCGGGCGAGCGCGCGGCGCCGCTTTCCTGCGTGCTGCCGCCTTGCAGCGACCCGGACGACCAGAAGTTCCTCGAGCTCGCGCGCGACTGCGGTGCCGACCTGCTGGTGACCAAGGATCGCGAGCTCCTCGTGCTCGCGCGGCACGCGCCGTTTCGCATCGTCACCCCGCGCCAGGCCGGCGAGGCGCTCGCCTGATGGCGATCGCCGTGAGCGCCGCGGGCGCCGCATTCTCACCCTGCCGCCGCTGGCGTTACCTGCTGTGGCGGCGCTGGGACGAAGCGCGCCCGACGGTGAACTTCCTCATGCTCAACCCGAGCACCGCCGACGAGGTCGACCTCGACCCGACCTGCTCGCGCGCGCAGGGCTACGCGATGCGCTGGGGCTACGGCGCGCTGATCGTCACCAACGTGTTCGCCTGGCGTGCGACCGACCCCGCGGCGATGAAGGCGGCGGCCGATCCGGTCGGGCCCGGCAACGATCGCGCCATCGCCGATGCGGCGCGCGAGGCGGCGCTGGTGGTCTGCGCCTGGGGCAATCACGCGCTGCACGGGGGTCGCGCGGCGCGCGTGCTCGAGGTGCTCGCGCGCACCGGCAAGGCGCTGCACGTACTGAAGGTGAACGCCGGCGGCGAGCCGGCGCATCCGCTCTACCTCAGCGGCGCGCTCAAGCCCGCGCCCTGGAAAAATCGGATCTGACCCTATTTATCCAGCGCGGCGTAGACGGCGGCTTCGAAAGCGTAGAAAAGCGGCAGCGACTTGAGGTCGCAAAACGGCAGGATCTGCGTGAGGTACACGCCGCCCACGCCGTTGAACGGATCGATCCAGTAGTAGGTGTTGGACAGCCCGCCCCACATCAGCCCGCCGGAGGGGCGGCCGGTGGGCGCCGGCGCCTCGTTGATCTGGAAGCTCAGGCCCCAGCTCTTCGGCACGCCGGGGAAGAACTCGGCGTCGTTGGACAGTGCCGGGAACTGCGCCTTGAGCGGCGTGACGCGCGTCTCGCCGATGTGGTTGCGCGCCATCAGCGCGACCGTGTCGGGCTTGAGCACCCGCCTGCCGCCGATCTCGCCGTGCCCGAGCATCATGCGCACGAACTTCAGGTAGTCGCGCGCCGTCGAGTACAGGCCGCCGCCGCCCGATTCGAACTCCGGATCCTGGCGCACCTCGCGCTCGACCGGCGCGAGCGCGCCGTGGCTGTCGCGCTGGTGTATCTTCGCCAGCCGCGCTCGCATGTCCGGCGTGATCCTGAAGCCGGTGCTGTCCATCCCGAGCGGCACGAACAGGTTCTTCGCGAGGTATTCGCCCAGCTTCATGCCGCTCACCGCTTCGATCAGCTTTCCGGTCCAGTCGATGTTGATGCCGTAGTTCCAGCGCTCGCCGGGCTCGAACAGGAGCGGCGTGCCGAGCGACGCGTTCATCCCCGAGCCCGTGCCCGGCGTGCCGGTGGCCTGCTGGTACTTCATGATCTCGGCGTTCCAGAACTCGTAGCCGAAGCCCGCGGTGTGCGTCAGCAGATGGCGCAGCGTGATGGCGCGCGCAGGCGCGCGCAGGCGCGGGCGGCCGTCGTCGTCGAAGCCCTCGAGCACCATCGCCTCGCCCAGCTCGGGCAGCCGGCGCCGCACCGGTTCGTTCAGGTCGAGCACCCCGCGCTCGACGAGCTGCATCGCACCCGCGGCCACCAGGGCCTTGGTGAGCGAGGCGAGCCAGCACACGGTGTCGAGCTCCATCGGCGCCTCGCCGCCGAGCATGCGCTTGCCGAATGCGCCTTCGTAGAGCGTGCCCTCGCGGCTCGTCACCATCGCGGCGACGCCCGGAACGTCTCCCATATCGACAGCGCGGCCGAGCAGTGCATCGATCGCAGTCTTCATGGCAGCCTTGGGATGACGTCAGTTCCGAGCTGTCGAACGGGTCAATGTTACGTTCAAACGGCGAAATTGGGACAGCCCATTTTTTTCGATGGGATAATTTGCGCATGCACCTGGCCAATGTGGTCACCACCCTGTTCGCGGGCGCGCTGACGGCGCAGCTCGCGCTCGCGGCCGGATCGGCCCGAGGGGCGGAGTCAGACCCCCTCGCCGAGCTGGCCCAACCGGGGCGGGTTCTGCTGCTGCGCCACGCGCACGCGCCGGGGGTCGGCGATCCGCCGCACTTCAAGC
>JBAUTZ010000204.1:0-3245 GCA_049582445.1 Burkholderiales bacterium | reverse complement strand
AGGTCGCGGTGCTGCAGTTCCTGCAGGAAAAGGTTCCGGCCGGCTAGGGGACCGGGACAGCGGCGAGCAGTTGCGCGCCGACGTCGATGCGGCGCGCTTCGTCGTGCGCCGGGCGCAGCCGGTGGGTGGCCACGCCGGGCAGGACCGCCTGCACGTCTTCCGGGATCACCTTGTCGCGGCCCTCGAGCAGGGCCCAGGCGCGTGCCGAGTGCACCACCGCGAGCGCGGCGCGCGGCGACAGGCCGGCCACGAAATCCGGCGAGCGGCGCGTATGCTCGACGATCGCCTGCACGTAATCGAGCAGGGCGGGCGCGACGTGCACGCCGCGGGCATTGTCCTGCAGCTCGACCAGCTCGGCCGGCGTCATGCTCGGCTCGAGCGTGGCGAGCAGGTCGCGCCGGTCGGTGCCCGAGAGCAGCGCGCGCTCCGCTTCGCGCCCGGGATAGCCGAGCTCGATTCGCATGAGGAAGCGGTCGAGCTGCGACTCGGGCAGCGGGAAGGTCCCGACCTGCTCCGAAGGGTTCTGCGTCGCGATGACGAAGAACGGCTCGGGAAGCTTCCTCGTCTCGCCTTCGGCGGTGACCTGGTGCTCCTCCATCGCCTCGAGCAGCGCGCTTTGCGTCTTGGGCGTGGCCCGGTTCACCTCGTCGGCGAGAATCAGCTGGGCGAAGATCGGCCCCGGATGGAACTTGAAGCCGCCCGTGTCGCGCTCGTATACGGACACTCCGAGGATGTCGGCCGGCAGCATGTCGCTCGTGAACTGGATGCGCTGGAAGTGCAGCCCGAGCAGCTTCGCCAGCACGTGCGCGAGCGTGGTCTTGCCCACGCCCGGAAGGTCCTCGATCAGCAGGTGGCCGCGCGCCAGAAGACAGGCGAGGGCGAGGCGCAGTTGCTGTTCCTTGCCGAGAATCACTCGCCCGGCGGCCTCGAGCACTCGCTCGGCGGGCGCGCTGGGTGCGGGCTGCCGCGGTCGCGTGAGAAGCATGCGCGGATTGTACTCGAAAGGCCGCGCGCGCATTCCCAGCGGCAGCGCGCTTTCGGATAAGATTCCGTGAAGGATTGCTCGCATGACCACCGCCTTCGTCACGCATCCGGATTGCCTCAGGCACGACATGGGCGCGCACCATCCCGAGTGCCCCGATCGGCTCGGTGCGATCGAGGACCAGCTGATCGCCTCCGGCGTCGCCCAGTACCTCGCCCGTTACGAAGCGCCGCTCGCGAGTGATGAGCAGCTCGCGCGCGTGCACCCGATCGAGTACGTGCGTGCGATCCGCGACGTGGCCCCGGCGCAGGGCACCGTTCACCTCGACCCGGACACGGCGATGAATCCATACAGCCTTGCGGCGGCCTTGCGCGCCGCGGGCGCGGCGCTGCTCGCCACCGACCTGGTGATGGGCGGCGAGACGGCGAACGCGTTCTGCGCGGTGCGTCCGCCCGGGCACCACGCCTGCCGCGCGCGCCCGATGGGATTCTGCATCTTCAACAACGTCGCGGTCGCCGCGCGCCACGCCGTGCATGCGCACCGCCTGGAGCGCGTCGCGATCATCGACTTCGACGTGCACCACGGCAACGGTACGGAGGACATCTTCGCGCACGACGACAACGTGCTGATGGTCTCGACCTTCCAGCATCCGTTCTATCCGTATTCGGGCACCGACGATCCGGCGCCGAACATGGTGAACGTGCCGCTCGCTGCGGGCGCCGGATCGAAGCAGTTCCGCGAGGCGGTGGACGAGGCCTGGATTCCCGCGCTCGACGCCTTCCAGCCGCAGCTCGTGATCTTCTCCGCAGGCTTCGACGCGCACGCCGAGGACGACATGGCGATGCTCAACCTCGCCGACGCCGACTACGGCTGGGCGACGGAGAAGGTAAAGGCGGTCGCCGACCGCTACGCTTCGGGGCGAATCGTCTCGGTGCTCGAGGGCGGCTATGCGCTCTCCGCGCTCGGGCGCAGCGTGGTGCAGCACCTGCGCGTGCTCGCCGGGCTGAACGCCTGAATTCTTCCTTAGCCCCGTGCCCGCGAACCGTCAGATCATTGTTCGTGCGCTCCCCGAGGGCGCGCTCACCGAAGCACATTTCGAGATGCGCGAGGCCGCTCGGCCGACCCCGGCGGAGGGCGAAGCCCTGATCCGGACGATTCTGATGTCGATCGACGCGGCGAACCGCGCCTGGATGCAGGGCGCGACCTACCGGGACGCCGTCAAGGCGGGCGATGTCATGCCCACGTACGCGATCGGAGAGGTACTGGAGTCCCGCGATGCTTCGCTCGCGCGCGGCGACATCGTCGCGGTGGAATCGGGCTGGACCGAATTCGTGGCGGTGAAGGCGCGGCGCGCGCGGAAGCTGCCGCACATCAGGCCGCTTTCCAACTTGCTGTCGGTCTACGGCATCGCCGGCAAGACCGCATACCACGGGTTGCTCGGCGTCGGGCGCGCGCGGGCGGGCGATACGGTCGTCGTGTCGGCGGCGGCCGGGTCCGTCGGCATGTACGTGGGCCAGATCGCCAGGGCGCTCGGCTGCCGGGCGGTGGGCATCGCGGGCGGCGCCGACAAGTGCGCCTGGGTGAAAGGAACGCTCGGCTTCGATGCCTGCGTCGATTACCGGGCCGGGAATCTCTTCAAGGACCTCAAGGCGGCGTGTCCCGAGGGCATCGACGTCTACTTCGACAACGTGGGGGGAAGCGTCCTCGAGACCGCGCTCTTTCAGATGAACCCGAAGGGCCGCGTCGTCTGCTGCGGCGCGGTGAGCCAGTACGACAGCGCCGCTCCCGCCGGCCCGCGCAACGTGCCGGGGATGATCGTGGTGAAGCGCCTGCGCATGGAGGGGTTCATCGTGATGGACTTTGCCTCCGACGACGCGCAGGCCCAGGCCGATCTGAAGCGCTGGGTCGCGGAGGGCAGGATCAAGGTGGTCGACGACATCGTCGATGGGCTCGAGAACGCTCCGGCTGCGCTCATCGGGCTGCTCGCGGGCAAGAACCGCGGCAAGCGGATGGTCCGCGTGGCGCCGGATCCGGATTGAGGCAGGCTAGCCGCGCTTCGGCGCTATCCCAAGTTCCTCCGAGATTCGAGATACGAGCGCGCGCAGCTCGTCGAGCTCGCGCTCGAGCCGCGCAACGTTGGCCTTGAGCGCCGCCATCTCGCCGAGCGATACGTCGCCGGCGCCCGCGTCTCGCGGCGGCCGCGCCTCCGCCTGCGGCGTGCCGCTCAGCAGGTGGGCCCAGCGGTTTTCGCGCGCTCCGGGCA
>JBAUTZ010000203.1:0-1568 GCA_049582445.1 Burkholderiales bacterium | reverse complement strand
TGACCAGGGATGCTGTCCGAAAAGTATATTCGCTATGTGCGCTACCGCACAGAAATGCAATGCCGAAGGGGCAATAGTAGCTGCGGCAGACAGTAGGCGTGTGGATCCGAGCGCACTGCTGTTTGTCTTCTTGTCCCATGCATACGTGTCTCCTCCTTCCCCTTATCGCGTATGTGGGAATCCGGCCCCGCCCTTTCCAGCGGGGTCTCTTTTTTTGATCGGCGCGATGCCATCCAGCGGGCTGCCCGTGCCGTGGTAGACCTTCGCAAAGACTGCGCGCAGGTCGCGCAGATATGGGGTGGCAGCCAGGAGTCCTTGGTGCCGCTTTCCGTGGCGGCAGCGTTCACATTCCACCAGACGCGTCGCAACGACGATGAACTGCTGTCCGCGCACGAATACGCCTACGCGCTGGACATTGCCGCGGCTGCGCTCGCCTGCCTCGTCCCCATCTACACGACGGATGGACGAGGAGAGCAGATTCCCGTATCGATAGACCTCGCGAAGCAAAGATTTTGCGGCGGGGCGACCAAGGTTCATTGCGTCGATGGCGCGATCGTCGCGCCGCTCTCCATCGTTCGCAGCGATGTGCTTCCCGCGCTCCTGGCCATCGAACGCTCCGGCATCGAATACGTGGCACCCCGGCGCGTGATATGACGCGCAAGAGCAGGTCGTCCGGTGCGGCCATTGCCGCAAGGAACGGCCTGCTCAGCCCGCTCCTGCGCACGGACTACAGGCGCCTGGTCGCCAAGATGGAGCATGTCGAGCTGGCGCGCGGCGCGGTCCTGTATCGAGCCGGGCAGGACATCGAGTACGTGTACTTCCCGGAGGACGCCGTGGTCGCCATGGTGGACACCACGCAGGACGACCGCACCGTCGAGGTCGGCGTCATCGGCAGGGAAGGAATGACGGGCATCAATATCTTCCTGGGCGGCCTCAGAACGCCCGACAAGGCCATCGTGCAGCTTTCCGGCGGCGCGCTGCGAATGAGATCCAGGGACCTGCAAACGGAGCTTCGGCTCGGCAGCCCGCTGCAGCGCGTGCTGATCCACTACACGCAGGTGCTCCTGGCCGTGATCAGCCAGCTGGTCGCCTGCAGCCAGCACCACGGCGTGGAGCAGCGCCTCGCGCGCTGGATATTGACGATGCACGGCTACGCCTATCCGAACGAATGGATGATGTCGCACGAGTCCATCGCCGCGATGCTGGGAGCGCGGCGCGCTGGAGTCTCGACCGCCGCCGCGGGGCTTCAGGCTGCCGGGTTGATCCGCTATCAGCGCGGCCGCATCAGCGTTCTCGATCAGCGAGGGCTCGAGCGAAAGGCGTGCGAGTGCTATCGCTTCATAAGAAAGCAGTACCGAGGCCTGCGCACTCGAGTACCCCGCCTGCTGGCGACCTGAGGTAAGGTTTCCGGCGTGCCGGAAGTCTCGCAGCTCGAATCCGTGATGCGGTATCACGAGCGCACGAAGCATCACTTCAGCCGCTATGCCGCCGGGCCGGGGCGGCTGGAATGGGCGAACCAGCCGGATCCGTTCCGGCGCTACGAAGGCGCGACGCTCGCGCGCCTGCCG
>JBAUTZ010000202.1:0-7637 GCA_049582445.1 Burkholderiales bacterium | reverse complement strand
CCGCTCATGCGGTCGCGCACATAGGTGAAGAAGCTCTCGCGCGGCTGCTCGCCGTCGTTGCCGACATCGATGCCGCATTCGAGCTGGCGCACGATGGCACGGCGCGTGGCGCGTGCCGCCGCCTGCGAAAGCGCCTCGCGATCGACGTGCTCGCCACGGCTCGCGCGCAGCTGGAGCTCGACCAGGTCCCTGGGCCGCGGCAGGCTGCCGACGTGCGTGGTCAGGATGCGCGACTCGCTCGATCGCATCGCGCTCAGCGCTTGCGAACGTGCCGCAGGAGTGAGAGCGACCAGGCCGCGAGCGCCGCGACGAGCAGCGCCAGCAGCCCGACCAGCAAGCCGCTCGCGAGCCGGGGCGGCTGCGCCTCGTTCGCCTGCAGCACCAGCAGGTGCACGCCGAGCGCGAACAGCAGCGCCACGCTTCCGAGCCGGTAGGCGTGCTCGCGCAGGAAGTCCACGCGCGGCAGCCAGCCGATGGCCGCGACCAGCGCGAGCGGCACGCCGAGCGACACGCACAGGGTGAACACCAGGTAGCGGTCGCGGCTCATCCAGCCGTCCGCCAGGTCGTTCGTGCCGAAGCGTATCGCCACCCGCAGGGGCAGTGCGTCGGACGTGGCGAAGATCGACATTCCCGTGAGCACCAGAAGGATCGTGAATACCAGCTTCGCATTGCCACTCACGGCGCGCTCAGGCCGGCGGCAGGTCGTCGAATTCGGCGGCCTGGCCCGTCTTCGCCGCGGACACGGCGCGCCGGATGTCCTCGACGCTGAAGATGCCGGGCTGCAGCGCGTTCAGGTAGGTAAAGCTTTCGGCCACGCCGTGGTCGCGTGCGTACGAGATCATCTGCTTGGTCGCCGCGACCGCCACCGGGGCCTTGGCGGCGATGCGGCGCGCGGTGCCGAGCGCTCCCGCCACCAACGCCTCGTGCGTGTCGTACAGGCCGTTGACGAACCCCAGGCGCTCGGCACGCTCCGCCGTGAGGCGGTCCCCGGTGTAGCCGAGCTCGCGCACCACCGCTTCAGGCAGCTGCTTGGGCATGCGGTTGAAGGTGCCGACATCCGCCATCATGCCGATGTTGATCTCCTGGATCACGAAGTACGCGTCCCGCGTGGCGTAGCGCAGGCAGCAGGCGGTGGCGAGGTCGACCGCGCCGCCGATGCATGCGCCATGCAGCGCGGCGATCACGGGGAAGCGCGCCTCCGAGAGCGCATTGAGCGAGCCTTGCAACTCGGCCAGCTTGGCGGCGAACCTGCGGCGCGCGGCCACGGTCGAGGTATCGAGCGTGGCCGCGTCCTGGAACACCAACAGGTCCATGCCGGCGCTGAAGTGCTTGCCGGTGGAGGAAACGACCGCCGCGCGCACGCCGCCGCCCGAATCGAGGCCGCGCACGATCTGCGGCAATTCGCGCCAGAAGCCCGATGTCATCGCGTTCATGCGCTCCGGGCGCGACAGCCTGACGTGCGCCACCTTGTTCTCGATGCTCACCTCGAAGCATTCCCAGGTCATCGCGTTCTCCACTCGATGCGGAAATATCTCATATATACACGCCCCCCTTTGCGAGCGACAATCCTCGCATGAGCAAGACACTAAAGGCCGTCGCCGGCGTCGCGGCGCTGCTGGTGATCGTCGTGGCCGCGAGCCTTTTCTGGGGCCAGCACAAGAAGGTCGAGTTCCGCAGCGACATCGCCGCGCTGCTCACCGAGGCGAGCGCGCAGCTGCGCGCCGCCCTCGGCGTCGAGTCGGACCAGAATGCGGCCGACACCCCCGAGGCGGTGAGCCGGCTGGAGCAGATCGCCGCCGGGCTCGACCACCAGGTCTCGGCCCTGCACGCGATGGACACTTCGCGCGACCGGCCGCTGGCGGAGGCCGCCGAAGACTACCTGACGACCGCGCGCCAGATCGCCGTGTACCAGGCGAGGATGCACCGCCTGCGCAGCGAAGTCGGCGCCGACGCGCGGGCGCTCGCCGAGCACATGCGCACCGCGGATCGCCGCGCGCGCGGCTGGATCGGCGAAGCCATGCAGAAGAAGGATCTGCTGGAAAAGAATTACTTCGACTACCGCCAGGCGAGCGACGCCTTCGGCGATCTGACCCACTCCTACGCCGAGACCCGCGACCGGCTCGCGCCGCTCATCGGCCAGGCCGCGCTGATCGATCCCGCGCTGGTGCGCGATGCCCACGACCGCGCGCAGGCGGCTGCAAAACAGGCCGCCGCGGAAGTGGACCGGGCCCGGCAACTCGCGGCCGTGCGCTAGGGCTAGAGGCTGAGCGGCAGCGAGCGCAGGCGCTTGCCGGTGAGGCGGTACACGGCGTTCGCCACCGCCGGCGCAATCGGCGGCGTTCCGGGCTCGCCGATCCCGCCCGGAGTTCCTCCGTTCGGCAGGAGATAGGTCTCGACGACCGGCGCGTTGGCCATGCGCACCATGTCGTACTGCGGAAAGTTGCGTTGCTCGACGCGCCCGTTCTTGAGAGTGATCTCGCCGTACAGCGCCGCCGTCAGGCCGAACACGACGCCGCTTTCCATCTGCTGCGCGATGATGTCGGGGTTCACGACGGTGCCGCAGTCGACCGCGCACACCACGCGGTGCACGCGGATCGCGCCGTTGGCGACCGAGACCTCGGCCACCTGTGCGACGATCGTGCCGAAGCACTCGTGCATCGCGATGCCCTGCGCCCGGCCATTCGGCGGCCGTCCCCAGCCCGCCTTTACCGCGGCGTATTCGAGCAGCGTGCGGTGGCGCGGGTGCCGCGTCAGCAGGATGCGCCGGAAATCGTAGGGATCGAGCTTCGCTTCGTAGGCCAGCTCGTCGATGAAGCTCTCGGTGAAGAACGCGTTGTGCGAATGGCCCACGCTGCGCCAGGAGCCGACCGGGACCGCCGAGCGGTAGGTCACGTGAGAGCACTGGCGGTGCGCGAACTCGTAGCTCTGGTCGAACAGCCCCTCGATCGTGGTGCGATCGGACACGTCGAGCGCGAGCAAGGGATAGGTGCGGGCCAGGTATTGCGGCACGATCGCGTCGCTTACCGTGCGCGTCACCCAGGCAAAGGGCATGCGCTGCCCGTCGAGGCCGGCGCGCATGCGCGCGAGCGCAGCCGGGCGGTAGAAGTCGCGCGTCATGTCTTCCTCGCGCGACCAGATGAGCTGTACCGGCGCGGGCGAGACATCGCGCGCGATCCATACCGCCTGCGGCACGAAGTCCACCTCGAGTCGCCGGCCGAAGCCGCCCCCGAGCAGCGTCACGTTCACCTCGACGCGGTCGGCCGGGATTCCCGCGGCGCGCGCCGCGACGTCGCGCACGATGCTCGGGGCCTGCGTCGGCGCCCAGATCCGGAGCCGCCCGCCGCCAAACTGCGCCGTGCAGTTCATAGGCTCCATGGTCGCGTGCGCCAGGTAGGGCGCGCGGTACTCGGCGCCGAACACGTTGATCGCGTCGAGCAGTGCCGCCTCTCCCTTGCCGCGCCGGTACAGCGTGACCCCCGGCCCGGCCTCGAGCGCGCGCTTCATGTCCGAGATCAATGCCGCGCTCCCGAGCCGCGCGTGCGGCCCGGGGTCCCAGTCGACGCGCACTTTGTCCAGCGCCTGCGTCGCGCGCCACCAACTGTTCGCCACGACCGCCACGCCGGGTGCGGAGCCCGCGGCCGAGGACAGCTGCGAGACGCGTACCACGCCGGGCACCGCGAGCGCCGCGTCGCCGTCGAAGCTGCGCAGCGTGCCCCCCAGGGTCGGGCAGGTGAGCACCGCCGCGTACAGCATTCCGGGAAGCCTGACGTCGATGCCGAAACGGGCTCGCCCGGTGACCTTGTCCGGCACGTCCAGCCGGGGCGCCGGCTTGCCGATCAGCGCGAAGCGCGTCGGATCCTTGAGCGTCACCTCGCCGGGAATCGGGACCTCGCGCAGCTTTCCCACCAGCTCGCCGAACTCCAGCCGCCGCCCGTCCATGTGGCGCACCGCGCCATCGACGATGCTGCAGTCGCGGGGCGCGACCTTCCACGTGCGCGCCGCAGCCTCGATCAGCATGGCACGCGCCGCAGCGCCCGCTTGGCGTATCGGCAGCCAGGCGTCTCGCACGCTCGAGCTGCCGCCGGTGATCTGCAGTCCGAGCTCGCGGCCGATTTTGGACACGATCCATTCGCTCGCGCGCACCTTGGCGCTGTTCCTTTGCTCGGGGTGGAACGGCAGGCTGCCGACCAGCGTCGCCACGTTGCCGTAGATGGCGTCGGTCGGGGCCTGCTCGAGGCCGACGCGTTCGAGCGGCACGTCGATCTCCTCGGCCAGCAGCATCGCCAGCGCGGTATGCACCCCCTGCCCCATCTCCGAGCGCGGCATCGCGAGCACCACGTTGCCGTTGCGCTCGACGCGCACCCACCCATTCAGCGACACCGAATCCCGGCGCGGCGGCAGCGTGTCGCGGTCGCCCATGCGGCTGCGCGGCGGAAGGAAGCACCAGCCCACGACCAGCGCGCCCCCCGTGCCGAGGGCGGTCATCAGGAAACCGCGCCGCTTCACAGCGTGCGTCGCACCGAGCGAACCGCGATGCGGATGGCGTCGCGCACCCGCTGGTAGGTCCCGCAGCGGCAGATGTTCGTGATGGCGGCGTCGATCTGGGCGTCGCTGGGGCCCGCGTTCTGCGCGACGAGCGCCGCCGCGGCCATCAGCATTCCCGACTGGCAGTAGCCGCACTGCGGCACCTGCCGGTCGATCCAGGCTTGCTGCAGCGCGTGCAGCGTTTCCCCTCCAAGGCCCTCGATCGTGCGAATGTCGCCCGCCGCCTCGCCCGCCGCGACCACGCAGCTGCGCGTCGCCCGCCCGTCGACCAGCACGGTGCAGGCGCCGCAGACGCCGATGCCGCAGGCGTACTTCGTGCCGGTGAGCCCGAGCAGCTCACGCAGCACCCACAGCAGCGGCATGGAGGGGTCGGCGTCGACCTCGACGGTCTTGCCGTTGACGTTCAGCTGCATTCCGTCCTCTTGGCCCAAGTGCGCTAAGATTTCTTGTACGCGAGACGGCGCGCGGCGTCAAAGAACTGGGTCACGCCGCGGCGACACCAAAGCCGAGCCATCCAACAATCACGGAGATCAAAACATGACTACGCAAGTCAAGGTCGCGCTCATCACTGGCGCCGGGACCGGTGTCGGCAAGGCGGCGGCGCTGGCGCTGCTCGGGGACGGCTACCGCGTGGCGCTCACCGGCCGCCGCAAGGAGCCTCTCGAGCGGGTCGCGGCGGATTCGGGCGCGGGCGAGCGCGCACTGGTGATCACCTCCGACGTGGCAAAGCCCGACTCGGTGAAGGCGCTATTCGCGGCGGTGAAGTCGAAATGGGGCAGGCTCGACGTGCTGTTCAACAATGCCGGCGTGAACGCCCCCGGCATCCCGCTGGAGGAACTGACCTACGAGCAGTGGAAGAACGTGGTCGACATCAACCTCACCGGCATGTTCCTGTGCACGCAGGAAGCGTTCCGCATCATGAAGGACCAGTCGCCGCGCGGCGGGCGCATCATCAACAACGGCTCGATCTCGGCGCACGCGCCGCGCCCGAATTCGACGCCTTACACCGCCACCAAGCACGCCGTCACCGGCCTCACCAAGTGCGCCTCTCTCGATGGGCGCAAGTACGACATCGCCTGCGGCCAGATCGACATCGGCAACGCGCGCACGGAGATGGCCGAGCGCATGGCGAAGGGCGTGCCTCAGGCCGACGGCGAGATCCGCGTCGAGCCGCTGATGGACGTCGCGCACGTGGGCGCGGCGGTGCTGCATATGGCGAACCTGCCGCTCGCGACGAACGTCCAGTTCATGACCATCATGGCGACGAAGATGCCATTTGTAGGTCGCGGCTAGCGGGCACGTTCGGGCGGTCGGCGACGATCCGCCCGTCGACCAGCTCGATGATGCGGTCGCAGCGCTGCGCGAGCCGCGGGTCGTGGGTCACGATGAGGAAGGTGGTGCCGCCCGAGCGGTTCACTTCGCGCAGCACGTCGAATACGCCGTCCGCCGAAGCGGTATCGAGGTTGCCGGTCGGCTCGTCCGCGAGCACCAGCGCCGGCTTCATGGCGAGCGAGCGCGCGACCGCCACGCGCTGCTGCTGGCCACCCGAGAGCTCGCCGGTCTTCTTGTCGCGCCAGCGCGCAAGCCCCACCTGATCGAGCAGGCCCGCGGCGGTCGTGCGCATCTCGTCGTCCGGGCGGCCGCGCGCCGCGAGCGCAGGCATCATCACGTTCTCCAGCGCCGTGAAGGCGGGTAACAGATAGTGGTACTGGAACACGAAGCCGATGGCGCGGCCGCGCAGGCGCGTCATTTCCGCGTCGTCGAGTCCGCCGGTGTCCCTGCCCTCCAGATAGAGCCGCCCTGCGCTAGGCGGATCGAGCAGGCCGATGACGTTTAGCAGCGTGCTTTTCCCCGAGCCCGAAGGACCGATGAGCGCGGCGAACTCGCCGCGCGCGAGCCGCAGGTCGATGCCGTGCAGCACCTCGGCCTCGAGCGGCGTGCCGGGGTTGTAGGATTTCCTCACCCCCTCCAGGCGCAGCGTTTCAGCGAGCTCAGCCACGAATCGCCACCGCCGGATCGAGTTGCGCGGCGCGCCGCGCCGGAACCACCGCGGCGAGCGTGCCGACCAGCGTCGCGCCCGCGGCGGCCAGCATGAACAGCTGCGGCTCGACCACGATGATGAACAGCGGCGTGCCGTCCGGATTGCGCGCGATGCCGCGCCACGCAAGCAGGAACGCCCAGCCGATGCCGCTGCCGATGAGGGAGCCGACCAGCCCCATGAAGGCCCCCTGCAGCAAGAACAGGCGCAGCACCTGCCCGCGCGAGGCCCCCATGGCGCGCAGGATGCCGATCTCCTTGGATTTCTGCACCACCGAGACCACCAGCACGCTCGCGATGCCGAGCGCGGCGGTCAGGCCGACGAAGAAGCGGATCAGCGTGTTCGACAGCCGCTGCGCCGCCATCGCGGTGAAGAATTGCGCGTTGGTCTTGATCCAGCTGTCGGCCTCGAGGCCGGTGCGCGACTCGATGTCCTGCGCGATGTTCTCGGCATCGAACGGGTCGTCGACCTTGATCTGGATGCTCGACACACCGCCCACCAGGTCGAGCAGGTTTTGCGCGGTGCGCAGGCCGATGTAGACGTTGCGCTCGTTCACGCCCTTGTTCCCGAAGTCGAACAGCGCCGCCACGGTGAGCGTCTCCGCTGCCCCGGTGGCGGTGGTCAGGCGCAGCTTGTCGCCTACGCCGGCCCCGAGGTCCTTCGCCAGCTCGATGCCGATCACGATGTCGGAGGTTCCTAGCGCCATCTTCCCGGCGACGATCTTGTCCGCCAGACCGATCACGCGCAGATAGGTTTCCGGTTCGATGCCGGTGATGTTGACCGCCTTGTTGGCGTCGCCGCGCAATGCGAAGCCGGGGCCGGAGACCACCGGCGTCGCCGCGATCACGCCGCGAACCTGGTCGACCTGGGCGCGCACCTTCTGCCATTGGTCGATCGAGCGAAGCTGCTGCGAGCGCGGTTGCACCGTCGCCGCGACCGAGCCCGGCGCGTCGGAGCGCTGCGGCCGCGCCACCTGCTCCGGCGGCACGATTTCGATCGGCGCCATGTAGTTGAGCGTGCGGCGGATGATGTTGGCCTGCAGCCCGGCAATCAG
>JBAUTZ010000201.1:0-50478 GCA_049582445.1 Burkholderiales bacterium | reverse complement strand
GTGATGGGCGCGCTCGAGAGCCTCGCCGGGGAACTCGCCTGCGCGCACGCCGACTCCGCGTGTCTGGCAGAGATTCGCGCCCTGCACTACGAGATGCTGGCGATGCACGCGCGCGGCGACCTCGCCGGGTACTTCAAGTTCAACCAGGCGATCCATATCAAGATCGTCGAAGCCGCGGGTAACGCGGTGCTGGCCAATACCTACCGCCAGCTGAACGCCTGCGCGCGGCGCGCGCGCTACATGGCGAATCTGTCCAAGGAGCGCTGGGACGAGGCGGTGCGCGAGCACGAGGAAATCCTGCGTGCGCTCGTCGAGCGCGATGCGCCGAGGCTCAAGGCCCTGCTGCGCGACCACCTGGCCGCCAAGCTCGCGGCCGTGCTCGGGGCGCTCGGCGAGCCACAGGCGGCATGAGCTCGCCCGCGCTCGCCGCGCGGCTCGCTAGAGAGGTCGACGGCGAGGTGCTGTTCGACCGGGCGAGCCGCGGCCGCTACGCCACCGACGCGTCGATCTACCAGGTCGAGCCGATCGGCGTGGTGATCCCGCGCAGCGATGAGGCGGCGCGCACGGCGCTGCAGGTTGCGGCGGACGAAGGCGTGCCCATCCTGCCGCGCGGCGCAGGCAGCTCGCAATGCGGCCAGACGGTGGGCGCGGCGCTGGTGATCGACCATTCCAAGTACCTGAACGGCCTGCTCGAGCTCGACCTCGAACGGCGCACCGCGCTCGTGCAGCCGGGCATCGTGCTCGATGACCTCAATGCGCGGCTGCGCAAGCACGGCCTTTGGTACCCGGTGGACGTCTCGACCAGCGCCCAGGCGACGCTCGGCGGCATGGCGGGAAACAATTCCTGTGGCTCGCGCTCGATCGCCTACGGCAACATGGTGCACAACGTGCTCGCCATCGATGCGCTCACGACGGCCGGCGAGCGCTGGCGCTTCGGGCCGATAAGCGACACGTCCGGCCCCCCCGGCTATCGCCATTTTGTCCACAAGCTGCGCGTGCTCTACGAGCGCGAGAAGGTCGAGATCGCCGCGCGCTTCCCGAAGGTCCTGCGCAAGGTCGCCGGCTACAACCTCGATCACCTCGGTCCGCCGCATGCGAATGCCGCGCATCTGCTGGTCGGCTCCGAGGGGACGCTCGCTTTCTTCGAGCGGCTGCTGCTCAGGCTTAGCCCGCTGCCCGCCGCGAGAACGCTGGGCGTGGTGCACTTCCCCAGGTTCTACACCGCGATGGAGCTCACTCAGCACATCGTCAAGCTCGGGCCCTCCGCGGTTGAGCTGGTCGATCGCACCATGATCGACCTTGCGCGCGATATCAGCGCATTCAGGACGACGGTGAACGCGTTCATTCGCGGCGAGCCGGAGGCGATCCTGCTGGTCGAGTTCTCCGGAGACGATCACGCCGCGCAGCGCGGAAAGCTCCGGCAGCTCGCGCAGCTGATGGGCGATCTGGGCCTTCCAGGCAGCGTGGTCGAAGTGACCGACGCGCAGCCGCAAAAGGACATCTGGGAAGTGAGGAAGGCCGGCCTGAACATCATGATGTCGATGAAGGGCGACGGCAAGCCGGTGTCGTTCATCGAGGACTGCGCGGTTCCGCTCGAGCACCTCGCCGAGTACACGGACCGGCTGACCCAGGTGTTCGCGCGGCACGGCACGCGCGGCACATGGTACGCCCACGCCTCGGTCGGCACGCTTCACGTGCGACCGGTGCTTGATATGCGGCGCGATGGCGCCGAGAAAATGCGCGCCATCGCCGAAGAGGCCTGTGCGCTGGTGAAGCAGTACAAGGGGGCGTACTCCGGCGAGCATGGCGACGGGTTGGTGCGTTCCGAATGGATCGCGCCCTTCTTCGGCCCGCGGCTCACCGCGTGCCTTGCGGAGATCAAGTCCTGGCTAGATCCCAGGGGTCTCATGAATCCCGGCAAGATCGTGAATCCGCCGAAGATGGACGACAAGCGATTGTTCCGCTTTCCGCCCGGATACACCACGAGCGTGCCGTACGCCGAGCTCGACTGGAACGAATGGGGCGGTTGGGACAAGGCAGTCGAGATGTGCAACAACAACGGTCATTGCCGCAAGTTCGATGCGGGAACGATGTGCCCGTCGTACCGGGTCACGCGCGACGAAACTCACCTGACCCGGGGCCGCGCGAACACCCTGAGGCTTGCCCTTTCCGGACGACTCGCCTTCGACGAGGCGAAGGACGCGCTCGACCTCTGCGTGTCGTGCAAGGGCTGCAAGCGGGAATGCCCGACCGGCGTCGACATGGCGCGCATGAAGATCGAGTTTCTGGCGCAGTACCGCAAGCGCCACGGCCTCAGCCTGCGCGAGCGCTTGGTTGCTTACCTGCCCCGCTACGCGCCCTGGGCCGCGCGCGTCGCGCCGGTCGCCAACCTGCTGCAGTCGCTGCCCGGCCGCGAGCGCATCGCCGGAATCTCGGAGAAGCGATCTCTTCCGAGATGGCACCGCGGTCCTTTCGTCGACCGCGTACGCACGCTGTCCGGACGACGGGAGGTGGTGCTGTTCGTCGATACCTTCAATCGCTGGTTCGAACCTGAGAACGCCCGTGCAGCGCTGCGGGTGCTGGATGCCGCGGGCTACCGCACTCACGTTGCGCAACCACCCGAAGGCGAGCGCCCGCTATGCTGCGGACGCACTTTCCTATCCGCCGGCCTGGTCGATGAGGCGCGCCTTGAGGCGCGCCGCGTGCTCGACGCGCTCGCACCGTGGCGCGAGCGCCGCGTGCCGATCCTGGGCCTGGAGCCCTCCTGTCTGTACAGCCTGCGCGACGAGTTCAAGGCGATGATTCCTGGCCGGGAAACGAGCGAGCTCGCCGGCCTGGCGATGCTGTTCGAGGAATTCGTCGCGCGTGAAGCCGATGCCGGCAGGCTGAATCTCCGGCTGCAACGTGTGGCGCGGGAGGCGCTGCTGCATGGCCATTGCCACCAGAAGGCCTTTGGCGCGATGCAAGCGACCGAGCGCGCGCTTCGCCTGGTGCCCGATCTGAACGTCACGACCGTGGAATCGAGCTGCTGCGGCATGGCCGGCGCCTTCGGCTACGAGGCGGAACATTACGAAATCTCGATGAAGATGGCCGAGGCGAGCCTGCTGCCGGCCATGCGCGCCGCCCCCGCCGACGCCCTGCTCGTGGCCGACGGCACGAGCTGCCGCCACCAGATCGCCGACGGCGCGCGCCGGGGGGCGGTGCACGTCGCGCGGGTGCTCGCCGCTGCCTTGGCCTAACCCGCCCGCCGGCTATGGGCGAAGAGCCATACGCCCGCCACGATCATCGGCAGGCTGAGCCATTGGCCCATGCTCAGATGAAGCGCGAGATAACCGAGGAAGTCGTCTGGCTCGCGCGCAAACTCCGCGATGAACCGGAACATGCCGTAGCCCATCAGGAACATCGCCGAAACCTGACCGCGCGGGCGCGGCTTCGCCGAGAACCACCACAGCAGCACGAATAGCGCCACGCCCTCGAGGGCGAACTCGTACAGCTGCGATGGATGGCGCGGAAGCGGCCCTGCTCCGGGAGCCTGAAACACCATGCCCCAAGGGAGGTCGGTCACGCGGCCGTAAAGCTCGCCGTTGATGAAGTTGCCCAGGCGGCCTGCCGCCAGGCCGATCGGCACCAGCGGCGCGAGGAAGTCCATCAATGCGAGCCAGCGCACCTGGTACTTGCGCGCGGCGAATGCCATCGCTAGCAGCACGCCCAGAAAGCCGCCGTGGAACGACATCCCGCCGTGCCAAACCGCAAAGATCTCGAGCGGATGCGCGAGATAGTAGCCCGGCTTGTAGAACAACACGTAACCGAGTCGTCCACCGAAGATCACTCCCAGCACGGCGTAGAACAGCAGGTCGTCGAGTTGAGCACGCGTGATCGGCGCGGCGCCGGCCTTGATGCGCCCGATGCCGAGCCACCAGCCGATGGCAAAGCCCGCGAGGTACATCAGGCCGTACCAGCGCACGGTCAACGGGCCGATCGAGATGGCGACCGGGTCGAAATTCGGATGGATCAGCACGGTAGAATTCAATTCTATCTTCAGGAGGAAAGCCATGTCTGACAACCGCAGGAGCCGGCTCATTACGCAGGGTGTGGCGCGATCGCCCAACCGCGCCATGCTGCGCGCGGTGGGATTCAAGGACGGCGACTTCGACAAGCCGATCATCGGCGTGGCGAACGGCCACTCGACCATGAACCCATGCAACGCCGGTATCCAGCCGCTCGTCGATCGGGCCATCGCGGGACTCGAGGCGGTTGGCGCCAAGCCGCAAGTGTTCGGCGTGCCGACGGTCACCGATGGCATCGGCATGGGCACGGAGGCCATGAAGTACTCGCTCGTGTCGCGGGAGGTCATCGCGGACGCGATCGAGACCTCGGTTAACGGCCAGGCCATGGATGGCGTGCTGGTGTGCGGCGGCTGCGACAAGAACATGCCAGGCGGCATGATGGCCATGGCGCGCATGAACGTGCCTGGAATCTACGTCTACGCTGGCACCATCAAGCCCGGAAAGTGGAAAGGCCAGGATCTGACCATTGTCTCCGCGTTCGAGGCGGTCGGCGCTTACACCGCTGGCAGGATGAGCGAGGAGGACTTCAACGGCATCGAGCGGAACGCCTGCCCTTCCGTCGGCGCCTGCGGCGGTATGTTTACCGCCAACACGATGAGCTCGTCGTTCGAGGCGCTCGGCATGAGCCTGCTCGGCTCCTCGCAGATGGCTTCGCCCGATGCCGAAAAGGCGGACTCGGCCGCCGAGTCGGCGCGCGTGCTGGTGCAGGCCGTCCACAACAACCTGCGGCCGCGCGACATCATCACGCGCAAGTCGATCGAAAACGCGGTCGCGCTCGTTATGGCGACCGGCGGCTCGACCAACGCGGTGCTGCACTACCTGGCGATCGCAAGCGCGGCCGGCGTGAGGTGGACCATCGACGATTTCGAGCGCGTGCGCCGCAAGGTCCCGGTGCTGTGCGACCTCAAGCCTTCGGGGCGCTTCGTCGCGGTGGACTTCCACCGCGCGGGGGGGGTCCCGCAGGTGCTCAAGATCTTGCTCAAGAACGGCGTATTGCATGGCGAGTGCATGACGATCCACGGCAAGACCATGGCCGAGATGCTTAAAGACCTACCGGACGAGCCGCGCGCCGACCAGCAAGTCATCCGTCCGTGGTCGGATCCCATGTATCGCCAGGGACACCTTGCGATCCTTAAGGGCAACCTCGCCACGGAAGGCTGCGTGGCGAAGATCACCGGGCTGAAGAGCACCTCGATCACCGGCCCGGCGCGCGTGTTCGACTCCGAGCCCGCGGCGATGAAGGCAATCCTGGCGAAGAAAATCAAGGCGGGTCACGTCGTCGTCATCCGCTACGAGGGGCCGAAGGGCGGCCCCGGGATGCAGGAAATGCTGGCGCCGACCTCGGCGCTCATCGGCCAAGGCCTGGGCGAGTCGGTGGGCCTGCTGACCGATGGGCGCTTTTCAGGCGGCACTTGGGGAATGGTGGTCGGCCACGTGGCGCCGGAAGCCTACGTCGGCGGCAACATCGCGCTGGTGAAGGAAGGCGACTCGATCACCATCGACGCCAAGAAGCGGCTGTTGCAGCTGAACGTCTCGTCGAAGGAGCTCGCCGCACGCCGCAAGAAGTGGAAGTCGCCCAAGCCGCGCTATACGCGCGGCCTGCTCGCGAAGTACACGAAGCTCGTTTCGACCGCTTCGAAGGGCGCGATTACCGATCAGTAATCAGAGCGCGCCGTCACGGCCCGGTAGGCGTCGCGCAGCTCGCGTTTCAGCACCTTGCCGATCGGGCTGCGAGGCAACTCCGGCGTAACCCTGAGATCGGCGAGGCGTTGCGTCTTGCCGAGCCGGTCGTTGGCCCAGGCGAGCAGCTCCGGTGCGCTTGCGTGGACGCCGGATTTGAGCACGGCGAACGCGACCGGCGTCTCCCCCCAACGCTCCGAGGGCACGCCGATCACGGCCGCTTCCGCCACGGCGGGGTGCTCTCTCAGGATCGCTTCCAGGTCGCTCGGGTAAATGTTGAAGCCACCCGAAATGATCATGTCCTTCTTGCGATCGAGCAGCGTGAGAAACCCCTGCTCGTCGAACCGGCCGACGTCGCCGGTGCGGATGAAGCGCTTGCCGCTTGCATCGCGCCACTCCGCCTCGGCGGTCTTGTGTGGCTGGTTGTGATAGCCGTTCATCATCATCTTCGAGTGGCCGACGACTTCGCCGGCTTCGCCTCGTGCCACCTCGCGACCCTGCTCGTCGATGAGCCGGATGTCATGGCCTTCGACCGGCCTGCCCACCGTATGCAGCTTGTCCGGGTGCAGATGCGCCTGGAGGATGCAGGTGCCTCCGCCTTCGGTCATGCCATAGACCTCGGTCAATCCTCCCGGCCAGCGCTCGAGCACATCGGCCTTGAGCGCTGCCGGAAAAGGCGCACTCGTGCTGAATTTCATGCGAAACGACGAGAGATCGAAATTGCCGAAATCGGGATGAGCCATGATGCGCTGGTATTGCACCGGCACCAGCATCGTGTGCGTGACGCGGTGCTTTTCGGCGAGCGCCAGGTAGCCGGCGACGTCGAACTTGGCCATTAGCACCACGGTGCCGCCAAGCGCGAGCGTGGGAAAGAAGCTCACCAGCGTCGTGTTCGAGTAAAGCGGCGTCGAGATGAGTGTCACCGCCTCGGGTCCGTAGCCGTAGCTCTTGCCGCGTCGCACGTGGCCCCAGCGCATGAGGTGCGACTGCACGATGCCTTTGGGCTCACCGGTCGTTCCGGAGGAGTAGATGATATTGAAGGGCCAGTCGGGTTCGACTACAACTGGCGCCGGTTGCGCGCCGGCGGGCGCGAGCCAGCGCTCGAAATCGCCGGCTTCGAGGCCGACGCGCGTCGCGCCGATGCGCGCGCTAACGGGCTCGAGCGCCTTTGCCGCCGCGCGATCGAGAAACAGCAATCTCGCCCCGCAATCGGCGACCATGTCGGCCAGGCTCTCCGCGGTCGCCGAGGGCGCGAGCGGCGCGACGGCGACCCCGGCACGCAACGCTCCGAGGAAGAGCACCCCGCATTCGATCGTGGTCGCGGCGCAGATCGCGATCACCTCGCGCGGCCGGACCCCGTCGCGCTGCAGTGATGCGGCGACCTGGTCCATGAGCGCTTCGAGCGCGGCGTAATCGAGCGAGCGCTCGCCCTGCAACAGTGCGGCATGCTGCGGCTGGCGCGCCGCGTGCGCGCCGATCAACTCGGCGAGCGTAACAAAGTCCTGCTCGAAGGCGTGCTCGATATCCATGCGGCGCGAAATTGTAGCAACGGGCGCTTTCTCGCGGCATCTCGCGCGTGCCAGAATCGCGCCATGAATCCGATCCTGTTTACGCCCATCACCCTGCGCGGAGTGACCGCGCGCAACCGCGTCGTCATCTCGCCGATGTGTACCTACTCCGCCCAGGACGGCATGGTGACCGACTGGCATCTGGTGCACCTGGGAAAGTTCGCGCTCGGCGGCGCGGGTATCGTGTTCGTCGAAGCGACCGCGGTCGAAGCGCGCGGACGTATCACGCACGGCTGCGCCGGAATCTGGTCCGACGCACACGCCCAGGCGCTCGCTCGCATCGCGCCGTGGCTGAAGGCGCAGGGCACCGTGCCGGCGATCCAGCTGGCACATGCGGGGCGCAAGGCAGCCATGCAGCGGCCGTGGTTCGGCAACGGGCCGCTCGGCGCGCAGGACCTTGCGCGCGGCGACCATCCGTGGCCGACTATCGGCCCGACGGACGAGCCGGCGGCCGAAGGATGGCTCGCGCCGCGGGCGATGGCGCGAGCCGACATCGACGTCGTGGTCGGCGCCTTTGCCGACGCCGCGCGGCGCGCCGATCGCGCCGGGTTCGAGATCGCGGAGATCCATGGGGCGCACGGCTACCTGATCCACAGCTTTCTCTCGCCGCTGTCGAACACGCGCACCGACGGCTATGGCGGAGACCTCGCAGGGCGCATGCGCTTCGCGCTCGATGTCGTCGATGCGGTGCGTCACGCATGGCCGGCGAGCAAGCCGCTATTCTTCCGCATCTCGTCGGTCGACGGCGCCGGCAGCGGAGGCTGGTGCATCGAGGATTCCATCGCGCTTGCGCGTGCGCTCAAGTCGAGGGGCGTGGACGTCGTCGATTGCTCCTCGGGCGGCATCTCGGGTCCCGTCACCTCGGCCATGGTGCCGCGCGAGCTCGGCTTCCAGGTGCCGTTCGCCGCCGCGGTGCGACGCGAGGCCGGCGTCGCGACCCAGGCGGTCGGGCTGATCCTGGACGGCGCCCAGGCCGAAGCGATCCTGCAATCCGGCGCGGCCGACCTCATCGCGGTGGCGCGCGAAGCGCTGTTCGACCCGTTCTGGCCACACCATGCCGCGCGCGCCCTGGGGCTCGACGCCGAGTTCGCCGATTGGCCGCAACCCTACGGTTGGTGGCTCAAGCGCCGCGCCAAGCTGCTCGAGGCGATCGGTCGTTGACTAGAAGCCCGAACCGGGCCGCTTGAGGAACTCGATTTCCTCCGCGGTGCTCGGGCGGCCGAGCATTTCGTTGCGGTGGGGAAAGCGGCCGAAGCGCGCGACGATTTCATGGTGTCGCAGCGCATACTGATACACGTCCTTCGTCTCTTCGAACGCCTCGAGAGGCCGCATCAGCTCGCAGGCGCGCAGCTGGTCTTCCAGTCTCTCGCTGTGCTCGAACGGCAGGTACAGGAACAATCGCTCGACCGGCAATCGCCCATGATCAAATCCCTGCTTGAGCGCGTGGCGTGCCGCGTCGAGCCCGAGCGCGTCGGTGCTGAATGCGCGCGCTGTGCCCCGGAACATGTTGCGCGGAAACTGGTCGAGCAGGACGGTGAGGGCGAGGCAATCGTCTGCGCCGTCCTTCCAGCTCGACAGCGCTCCGACGGCGCCCTGCCCGTGCAAATCGAGGAAGCGGGCACGGATCTCGGCGTCGAAAGCAGCGTCCTTCTGAAACCATTCCTTGCGCCGCTTGCCCGACTCGTCTTCTGGGCCGAACCAGAATCGCAAGACCTGTTCAGCGCGAGGGTCTTTCGTCGGTCGCATTGTCGAATCCTGCAATAATCTGCGGCTCGGAGCATACGACATGCGCAACCGCCTCGCGCAACAGACCTCCCCCTATCTGCAGCAGCACGCCGACAACCCGGTGGACTGGTATCCCTGGGGTCCGGAGGCACTCGCTCGCGCACGCGACGAGAACAAGCCCGTGCTTCTCTCAATCGGTTATTCCGCGTGCCACTGGTGTCACGTGATGGCGCACGAGAGCTTCGAGGATGAAGAGGTCGCGGCGCTGATGAACCGGCTGTTCGTCAATGTAAAGGTCGACCGCGAGGAGCGTCCCGATCTCGACCAGATCTATCAGACCGCGCACCAGATGCTTGCGCAGCGCCCCGGCGGCTGGCCGCTCACCATGTTCCTGTCGCCCGACGGCACGCCGTTCTACGGCGGGACGTATTTCCCCAAAACACCGCGCTACGGCATGCCCGCATTCCCCGACTTGCTCGAGCGCATCGCCGCCATCTGGCGCGAAAAGCAGGTTGAGATCGGACAGCAGAACGAGCAGGTGGTCGGCGCGTTCTCGCGTATGCTGCCGCGCTCGGGCGCGCAGCGCTCGGTGGTCGACGGTGCGCCGCTGCGCGCAGCGCTGGAGAGCCTGCATGCGAGCTTCGACGCGCGCCTCGGCGGCTTCGGCGATGCGCCCAAGTTTCCGCACCCGACCGACCTCGCGCTGTGCCTGCGCGCCTATGCCAGAAACGGCGACCGCGTGGCGCTCGAGATGGCGCACACGACACTCGCGCGCATGTGCGACGGCGGCATCTACGACCAATTGGGCGGCGGGTTCTGCCGCTACAGCGTCGATGCGCAGTGGATGATTCCGCATTTCGAAAAGATGCTCTACGACAATGGCCCGCTGCTCGGACTGCTGGCGGACGCGTGGCTCGCCACCGGCGCGGACCGTTTCGCGCGATGCGCGGCCGAGACCGCGGGCTGGGTGATGCGCGAAATGCAGTCGCCGGAGGGCGGCTACTACTCCTCGCTCGATGCTGACTCGGAGCACGAAGAGGGCAAGTTCTACGTCTGGACGCGCGAGGAGGTCCAGGAGCTGCTCAGCCAGGATGAATACGCGCTCGTGGCGGCGCATTACGGCCTGAGCCGCGCACCGAACTTCGAGGGGCGCAACTGGCACCTGTACGTCGCGGAGCCGCTCGCGCCGGGCGACGAGGCGCTGCTGGCGTCGGCGCGCGCGAAGCTCCTCGCTCGGCGCGACAAGCGCGTACGCCCGGGCCGCGACGACAAGGTGCTCGTCTCGTGGAACGCGCTCGCGATGCACGGCATGGCGCATGCCGGGCGCGTCTTCGGGCGCGAGGACTGGATCGACTCTGCGCGGCGCGCGCTTGAGTTCGTCCGCACACGGATGTGGCAGGGCGGGCGGCTCGTCGCGACCTACAAGGATGGGACCGCCCATCTCAATGCGTACCTGGACGACTACGCGTTCCTCCTGGCTGCGCTTCTGGAGCTGCTGCAGGCGCGCTTCTCGGCCGCGGATCTGGAGTTCGCGGAGCAGCTCGCGGAGGTGATGCTCGGGCAATTCGAGGACCCGGAGTCAGGCGGATTTTTCTTTACCTCGCGCGATCACGAGAAGCTGATCCATCGCCCTAAGCCCGGACACGACAACGCCACGCCTTCGGGCAACGCGGTGGCCGCGTGGGCGCTCGGGAGGCTCGCCGCGCTCACGGGAGACGACCGTTATGCGCGGGCTGCGGAGCGGACGGTGGCGCTGTTCTACCCCACCATGCGCCAGCACCCCGCGGGTTTCGGGGCGATGGTGGCGGCGCTCGAAGAAACGATCACACCGCCGGCCGTGCTGGTGCTGCGCGGCGAGCCCGCTTCCCTAGGTCTGTGGGCGGCCGAACTGGCGCGCGAGCTGCTACCCGACACTACCGTGCTGGCGATCGCCGACGGCACACAGGGGCTGCCGCCGCCGCTCGACAAGCCGCGGCGGCCCGAGTCGGTCAACGCCTGGCTATGTCGCGGCGTTACTTGCCTTGAGCCGCTGACGAACCTTGCGGCACTGAAGGGTGCTTGCAAAGAGGCCGCATTGAGTTAGCATGGCGCCCTTTCTGCGGCCTGGAGCCGAACAGATTTTCTACTCATTACATAGGAGACGTTGATGAAACGCGTCGTACTCCCCCTCATGCTCGCGGGGCTGGTGATCGCGCTTCCCGCCAAGGCGGACGAGGCGATGGCCAGGAAGTACAACTGCCTCGCCTGCCATACGATCGACAAGAAACTCGTCGGCCCAGCTTACAAGGACGTGGCCAAGAAATATGCCGGTCAGGCAGACGCCGAGGCCAAGCTGGTGCAAAAGGTGGAAAAGGGCGGCTCGGGCGTCTGGGGCAATATCCCGATGCCTCCCAACAGCGCGGTGCCCGATGCGGACGTCAAGGCGCTCGTGAAGTGGATTCTGTCGCTCAAGTAGCGTAGCCGCCGCAATGCAGCGATTAAGGCCGGGTTCGCCCGGCCTTTTCGTTTCCGGGAGCCGCCCGGAGGGGCGGTGCTATCATGAAAGCGTAGTAAACCGCCCGTATTTCCCACTTCGTCCGGAGGTCGTATGCAGTTTCCCAAGCTTGGAATTTCCCTTCTCGCCGCGCTCACCGCGTTCGCCGTCGTCGGCTGCGGTGAGGAGAAGAAACCCGAGCCCGCGAAGACGCAGGCCGAGGCGCCTGCGGTCCCGACGATCGACATCAAGATCGGCCACGTTGCGCCGCTCACCGGTGGCATCGCGCACTTGGGCAAGGACAACGAGAACGGCGCGCGCCTGGCGATCGATCAGGCGAACGCAGCCAAGATCATGATCGGCGGCAAGCTGGCGCACTTCGAGATGCTGGCGGAGGATGACCAGGCCGATCCGAAGGTCGGCACCACCGTGGCGCAGAAGCTCGTCGATGCGAAGGTCGCTGGCGTGGTTGGACACCTGAACTCCGGCACCACGATCCCGGCATCGGCGATCTACCATCAAGCCGGCATCCCGATGATCACCGGCTCGGCCACCAATCCGAAGCTCACCGAGCAAGGCTTCGATAACGTATTCCGCGTGGTCGGGCGCGACGACCAGCAAGGCCCGGCGATCGCCAACTACCTCGCCGCGACCGACAAGCCCAAGGTTGTTGCCGTAATCGATGACGCGACCGCCTATGGCGAAGGCCTCGCCAACGAGGTCGAGAAAACGCTGAAGGCGGGCGGCGTGAAAGTACTTGCGCGCGAAAAAGGCACCGACAAGACGGCCGACTGGAAGGCGGTGCTCACGAAAATCAAGGGCGAGAAACCCGATGCGGTGTTCTACGGCGGCATGGACGCCACCGGCGGCCCGCTCCTCAAGCAGGGCAAGGAGCTGGGCATCAGCGCGGTGTTCGCATTCGGCGATGGCGCCTGCACCGACAAGATGGCGGAGCTCGCCGGTCCGGCAGCCGAGGGCATGCTCTGCTCGCAGGCGGGCATCCCTCCGCAAGCGGCGTCGAAGACTTTCCTCGACGCGTACAAGGCGAAATTCAACACCGATCCGATTCTCTACGCGCCCTTCACCTACGACGCCGCCAACCTGCTGATCGAGGCGATGCGCAAGGCCGATTCGGCCGATCCGGCCAAGTACCTCCCGGAGTTGCACAAGATCAGCTACATGGGCGCCACGGGCAAGATCGAGTTCGATGCCAAGGGGGATCGCAAGGACGCGGAGATCACGATCTTCTCGATGAAGAACGGCAAGATCGCGCCGATCGCCGTGGTCAAGGCGGGTAAGACGCTCCCGTACGACGAATTTCTGAAGAGCATGGGTGGGAGCAAGTAGCCGCCTCCGGTCTCGCCATCCGGCCACGCAACGGCACCCTCGGGTGCCGTTTTCGTTTTGGCGCCCGACGCGGTGTTTGCTAGGCTTCGCCGGGCATGGACATCTTCCTGCAGCAGATTGTCAACGGGCTGACGCTGGGCGCGGTGTACGCGATCGTCGCGCTCGGTTACACCATGGTTTACGGGATCATCCAGCTCATCAACTTTGCCCACGGCGAAGTGGTGATGATCGGCGCCATGGTCTCGCTCAGCGTCATCAACCTGCTTGCGGACAGCGGGCTGCCGCCGCTCGCGATCGTGCTGATTGGCGCTGGCTGCGCCGTTCCCGTTTGCATGCTCGTGGCGTACGCCATGGAGCGGCTGGCTTACCGGCCGCTGCGTCGCGCGCCGCGGCTTGCGCCCCTGATCACGGCGATTGGCGTGTCGATCATCCTGCAGCACCTGGCGATGCTGGTGTGGAGCCGCAACGTGCTCGCCTTTCCCCAGATCATCAAGACGCAGGTCTACACGGTCGCCGGTGCGGCAATCACGAACGTGCAGGTCGTGATCCTGCTCGCCTGCGTCGCGATCATGATCGGGCTCGCGGTACTCGTCTACCGCACGCGGCTCGGGACCGCGATGCGCGCAACGGCACAGAATCCCCAGGTTGCGGGGCTTATGGGTATCGATATCAACCGCGTCATCGCATCGACCTTCGTCATCGGCTCGGGGCTCGCGGCGATTGCGGGGGTGATGGTCGGCACCTACTACGGCGTTGCGCAATACACGATGGGGTCGCTCCTCGGACTCAAGGCGTTTTCCGCGGCGGTGCTCGGCGGCATCGGCAATATTCCGGGCGCGATGCTCGGCGGCGTGCTGCTCGGCGTGGTGGAGGCGTTGGGCGCGGGCTACATCGGCGATTTCACCGATCTGTGCCGGATCTCCGGAATGTCGGACTGGCTCACCCAGCGCTGCGCCGGCGGCGGGCATTTCGTCCTGTTCGGCTCCAACTACCAGGATGTGTTCGCATTCCTGGTCCTGATTCTCGTGCTTATCTTCCGGCCCTCCGGCCTCCTCGGCGAGCGGGTGGGCGACCGGGCGTGAAAGGTACAGCGTGACGCCGCGGCGCACCAAGTCTCCCTTGATGCTCGGATTCGCGATCGCCCTGATCGCGCTCGCCCTGATTGCGCTGCCGTTCGTCCTCACCGAAATCGGCACCAGCTGGGTGCGGATCACCAACCTCGCGCTGCTATACGTGCTGCTCGCGCTCGGCCTCAACATCGTCGTCGGCTTCGCTGGATTGCTCGACCTGGGCTACATCGCCTTCTACGCCGTCGGCGCCTACACGTATGCCCTGCTCGCGAGCCCCCAATTCGGGCTTCATCTGCCGTTCTGGGTGATCCTGCCGATCGGCGCCGCCATCGCGGCGCTGTTCGGCGTGGTGCTCGGCGCACCTACGCTCAAGCTGCGTGGCGACTACCTCGCGATCGTCACGCTGGGGTTCGGCGAGATCGTGCGCATTTTCCTGAACAACCTTTCACAGCCGGTGAACATCACCAACGGGCCCCAGGGAGTGACCGGTATCGACCCGTTCCGCATCGACGGCCTGAATTTCGCGACGACGAGCAAACTGCTCGGCCTGCAATTCAGCAGCCCGACCAAGTACTACTATTTGCTCGTGCTCGTGGTGGTCTGCGTGGTGGTGATCAACTTGCGGCTGAAGAATTCGCGCATCGGTCGCGCCTGGGAGGCGATACGCGAAGACGAGACCGCAGCGCGCGCCATGGGCATTGACACTACCAAGCTCAAGCTGCTGGCATTCGCGATGGGCGCGACGTTCGGCGGCATTGCCGGCGGCTTCTTCTCCGCCACCCAGCAGTTCATCTCCCCGGAGAGCTTCGTTCTGGTCGAGTCGATCATGGTGGTATCGATGGTGGTTCTGGGCGGCATGGGCAACGTCTGGGGCGTGGTGCTTGGCGCGGTATTACTGTCCTTCATCCCAGAGATCCTGCGCTGGAGCGTCGAGCCGGTGCAGCTGGCGCTGTTCGGCCGCACCCTGATCGAACCCGAGGTGATACGAATGCTGCTGTTCGGCCTGGCACTGGTCCTCGTGATGCTGTTCCGCCCCGCGGGGCTCCTGCCCTCGGCCGTGAGGAAACGCGAGCTGTCGGAGCGCGAGTGAGCGAATTGCTGATCGCGGACGGAGTGGGCAAGCGCTTCGGCGGCGTGCAGGCCCTGTCCGAATTGTCGTTCGCGATTCGTCGCGGCGAGATCTACGGCTTGATTGGACCGAACGGCGCCGGCAAGACGACGTTCTTCAACGTGCTTACGGGCATCTATCCCCCCGACACCGGGTCGATGTCGTTCGACGGCGCGCCGCTCGCTGGCCTCAGGGCGCATCAGGTCGCGGCGCTCGGTATCGCTCGCACCTTTCAGAATATCCGGCTGTTCACCAATCTGTCGGCGCTGGAGAACGTGATGATCGGGCGTCACGTGCGCACGAGGGCCGGCGTGCTTGGCGCGATCCTGCGCGACCGCGGGACGCTCGGTGAGGAGCGCGCCATCGAGAAACGCGCCATCGAGCTGCTCGAATACGTCGGCATCCGCGAACGCGCCAACGATACCGCGGGCAGCCTGCCTTACGGCGATCAACGCCGCCTCGAGATCGCACGCGCGCTCGCCACCGATCCAAAGCTCCTGGCGCTCGATGAGCCGGCGGCGGGTATGAACCCGTCGGAACGGCTCGCGCTGGGCCGGCTGATCGGGAAGATTAGGGACGGCGGCTTCACCGTGCTGCTCATCGAGCACGACATGCGCCTTGTGATGGAAGTCTGCGACCGCGTGCTGGTCCTGGACTATGGCGAGCGCATCGCGGAAGGCGTTCCGGGCGAGGTGCAACGCAACCCCAAGGTCATCGAGGCCTATCTCGGAACGCCTGCGACGGCATGAGCCTGCTCGAGGTCCGCGGCCTGGAGGTTCGGTACGGTGGAATCCGCGCCGTGAAGGGCATCGACCTCGAGGTTAACGAGGGTGAGCTGGTATGTCTGATCGGTGCCAACGGCGCCGGAAAATCTTCGACGCTGAAGGCCATATGTGGCTTGGTGCCGATGCGCCTGGGGCGGGTCCTCTATGCCGGCGAGGACCTGTCCGGCCTGCCCGTGCATGCGCTGCCGCGCCGCGGACTGGTGATGGTGCCGGAAGGCCGCGGCATCTTTCCGCAGCTTACCGTGGCGGAGAACCTCGCGATGGGCGCCTATGCGCGCCGCGACGCGGAGGTAGCCGACGATCTCGAGCGCATGCACCGCCTCTTCCCGCGCCTGCTCGAGCGCCGTGGCCAGACAGCGGGGACGCTGTCGGGAGGCGAACAGCAGATGCTCGCGATCGGCCGTGCGCTGATGAGCCGACCGAAGCTGCTGCTTCTCGACGAGCCGTCGATGGGTCTTGCGCCGATGCTCGTCGCGAAAATCCTGGACATCGTGCGGGAGATCGCGCGCCAGGGCGTCACCATATTGCTCGTGGAACAGAACGCCAAGCTGGCCCTCGAAATCGCGGGGCGTGGCTACGTCATGGAGTCGGGCGCAATCTCGCTTGCCGCCGAAGCGAAAAGCCTGCTAGCCGATTCGCGGGTGCGCGAGGCCTACTTGGGTGAGGGCGCGGGCTGAGCGAGATCGGCCTGGGTGGTGAACGAGTCGGCGAAGAATTCCTCCTCCGACAGCCCGCACTCTGCGACGAAGTCTCGCCGGGCGGCGTCGACCATTACCGGCACGCCGCAGGCATACACCTGGTAACCGGACAGATCCGGAAGGTCCTTCATCACCGCACGATGCACGAAGCCGGTACGGCCGCCCCAGTGGTCCTCGGGCAGCGCATCGGAGATCACGGGCACGTACTTGAACGTCGCGTGCTCGGCGGCCCACTTCGCCGGCAGCTCGTTCATGTAGAGGTCGCGCGGCCGGCGGCCACCCCAATAAAGCGTGATCGGCCGGTCGACTCCCTTGTAGAACGCATGCTCGATCACCGACTTGATCGGCGCGAAGCCTGTGCCCGAGGCGACGAACACGATTGGCTTCGCAGAGTCCTCGCGCAGGAAGAAGGTCCCGTGCGGGCCCTCGAAACGCAGGATGTCACGCTCCTTCATCTTGCCGAAGACGTGGTCCGTGAATTGTCCTCCCACGACGTGCCGCACGTGAAGCTGGATGAGCTCGTCATCGTGCGGCGCGTTGGCCATCGAGAAGCTGCGCCGTGAACCATCACGCAGGAGAAATTCGATGTACTGCCCGGCGAGGAACTGCAAACGCTCGTTGGCCGGCAGCTTGAGGTAGAGCACGATCACGTCCTCGGCGAGCCGCTCGATCTTCTGCACGCGGCAGGGCAGGGTCTTGATCGGGATATCCTTGACCGCGCCGACCGTGCGCGCCTCGAGCACGAGATCGGAAAGCGGCTTCGCCTGGCAGAAGAGCGCTTTGCCTTCTCGCTTTTCGGCCTCCGGCAAAGCCTTCGCCTGGTAGACCCCGTAATCGACGCTGCCGGATAGGATCTTGCCCTTGCAGCTGCCACAGGCGCCGTTGCGGCAGCCATACGGAAGGACAAAGCCCTGGCGCAACGCGGCGGCAAGGATCGACTCGCCCTCCTCGACCTCGAATTGGTGCCCGCTTGGCTGAAGGGTGACCCGGAAATTGCTCACTGTGTGCGCTGGTTACAATAAATCCATGAAACGCTTGCTGATCGCGGGATTCGGCGACATCGCACGTCGGCTCGTGCCGCTGCTGCCTTTCGGCATCGAGTTGCGGCGCGTCTCGCGCAGCGCCGGATACGACCTCGATCGACCGGATACGCTGTCGGATCTTGCGGGCTGGCCCGATGCGGTCCTGCATTGCGCCCCGCCACCCGATGCCGGCGAAGGCGATCCAAGAACCGCGCAACTTCTCGGGATCCTGGAGCGCGGCATTCTACCAGCGCGTCTGGTCTACATCAGCACTAGCGGGGTGTACGGCGATTGCGCGGGTGAACTGGTCGACGAGGAGCGTGCGCCGAATCCCCGCTCGCCGCGCGCCCGGCGCAGGCTTGCCGCGGAGACCATGCTCGGAAACTGGTGCGCTGCGCGCGACGTGGCGCTCGTAGTGCTGCGCGCGCCCGGCATTTATGCGGCCGATCGCCTGCCGCTGGCGCGGCTGCGCGCGGCCACGCCCGTGCTGCGCGACGAGGACGACGTCTACACCAACCATATCCATGCGGACGATCTCGCGGCGATCGCGCTTCGCGCGCTCGAGGCCAATGCGCCGCCGGGCGTTTACAACGCCTCGGACGACAGCCGCCTGAAAATGGCTCAATGGCTCGACCTAGTCGCCGAGCATTACGCCTTGCCGCGACCGCCGCGCGTCGCGCGGCGCGACGCCGAGGGTAGAATTCCGCCTGCGCTGCTTTCGTTCATGGGCGAGTCGCGGCGCCTGGATAACCGCAAGATGAAGGAACTGCTCGGCGTGCGTTTGCACTACCCCACCGTGTACGACGGGCTGCGCGCTGCGAAGGAGCCTGCATGAGCGCGCTGCTGGTGCTTACCAACCTGCCGGACCGGGAGACTGCGGAGAAGCTCGCCGAGCAACTCGTCGCGCAGCGTGTCGCGGCCTGCATCAACATCCTTTCTCCCTGCCGCTCGGTATATCGCTGGCAGGGCGCTGTGCAGCACGACGAGGAGCACCCGATGCTCATCAAGACGACCGGCGAGCGCTACGCCGCGCTGGAGAGCGCGATCCGTGCGGCCCATCCCTACGAACTTCCCGAGATCGTGGCGGTCCCAATCGAGCGCGGCCTGCCCGCTTACCTGGACTGGGTCGGCAAGGAGACGAGCACCGCATGAAACACTGGCTTGGCCTTCTCGTCGTTGCTCTGTCCCTCGCGGTGGCGCCGGCATTCGCCCAGCTCAAGCTCGGGGTGTCGGCCGATGACCTGCTCGAACCCGAGAAGGCGTTCCAGTTTTCCGCGCGCGCACTGGACGCCAAGGCGATCGAGGTGAGCTTCGTGATTGCCGACGGCTACTACCTCTATCGGGACAAATTCCGCTTCACGGTCGACGGGCCGGCCGGAGTCACGCTCGGTACGCCCGAGATGCCGGCGGGAATCCGCAAGAAGGACGAATTCTTCGGCGAGGTCGAGACCTACCGCAAGAGGGTGGACATCCGCATCCCGGTGGACGCGGGCGCGGCGCGCGCGGTCCAGCTCAGCGTTCGCTCGCAAGGCTGCGCCGACCTCGGCGTGTGCTACGTGCCGATGGACTCGAAGGCGACCATCCAGCTTGCCGCGCTGACCGGCGCCGCGGCTGGCGGCGGCCAAGGCACGCCGCAACTGACCGAGGGGCCGCGCTCGGTGCAACCGGATGGGCGCTTTTCGCTCTTTGCCAGCGATCGCGACATCGCGAGCTTGTTCGAGGGCAGCCTGTGGCGGGTGATCGTGATCTTCCTCGGCTTCGGGTTGCTGCTCACGTTTACGCCTTGCGTGCTGCCCATGGTGCCGATCCTGTCGGGCATCATCGCGGGCGAGGGCAAGAGCCTCAACAAACCGCGCGCGCTCGCCCTGTCGCTGTCCTACGTGCTCGGGATGTCGGTAACCTACGCAGCCGCCGGCGTGGCCGCCGCCTACTCGGGCTCGATGCTCGCAGCCGCCCTCCAGAATCCATGGGTCCTTGGCGCCTTTGCGCTGGTGTTCGTATGGCTGGCGCTATCGATGTTCGGCTTCCACGACCTCCAGCTGCCTGGCTTCCTGCAGCACCACGTCTCGAAGGCGCATCAGCGCTTGCTGGGCGGACGCATCGCCTCGGTGGCGGCGATGGGCGTGCTTTCGGCGCTGATCGTCAGCCCCTGTGTCGCTGCTCCGCTTGCCGGCGCGCTGCTGTACATCTCGCAGACCAAGGATGTGGCGCTCGGCGGCGCGGCACTGTTCGCCATGGCGCTCGGCATGGGTGTGCCCCTGGTGGTGGTCGGCGTTTCCGAAGGCGCCTTGCTGCCGAAGGCCGGGCCGTGGATGAACGGGGTGAAGAAATTTTTCGGCGTGCTGCTGCTCGCCGTTGCGATCTGGATCGTGTCGCCGGTCATCCCCGCCGCGGCGCAGATGCTGCTGTGGGCGGGGCTCCTCGTCGGCTCGGCGGTGTTCCTGCGGGCCATCGACCCGCTGCCGGTCGATGCGTCGGGTTACGCGCGGCTGTGGAAGGGCGTCGGCGTGATCGCCCTGGTCGCGGGAGTGGCCCTGCTGGTCGGCGCCCTCGCCGGGAATCGAGATCCGCTGCGTCCGCTTGCCGGACTCGCAGCGGCCGGGGCGCCAGCCGCGACGCCAACCAAGTGGGTCTCCGTTGCGTCCGTCTCCGAGCTCGAGGGTGCGCTGCGCGCGCCGGGCAAGCCGGTGATGCTGGACTTTTACGCAGACTGGTGCGTTTCATGCAAGGAGATGGAGACCTTCACGTTCAGTGATCCGCGGGTACGCGCAAAGATGGACGGCATGCTGCTGCTGCGGGCCGACGTCACCGCGAATTCCGAGCAACACAAGCTGCTGCTCAAGCGCTTTTCCCTGTTCGGCCCGCCGGGCATCGTATTTTTCGATGCGCGGGGCCGCGAGATCCAGGGATTGCGGGTGGTGGGATACCAGGACGCGGGGCGCTTCCTGAGGACTCTGGAAGTCGCGACGGCGCCCTGATATGCGGCGCGCGATCCGCGGCATTGATCACGTCGTCGTTGCGGTGCGCGACTTGGATCGCGCGCAACACACCTTCGAGCGGCTCGGGTTCACGCTCACGCCGCGCGGCTACCACACACTCGGTTCGGCGAATCATTGCATCATGTTCGGCTCCGATTACATCGAACTGCTTGCGCTGCCCCAGCCGCATCCTGCGCTTGCCTATTACTCGGATTTCCTCGGCAAAGGCGACGGGCTGGCGGCCCTGGCGTTCGCGACCGACGATGCGAATGCGGCATTTGCCGAGCTCGACGCGGCCGGCATAGCGGCCGATGCGCCGCTCGACTTCTCGCGCCCGGTGCGGCTTGCGGAGGGCGAGCGCGCCGCCGCGTTTCGCATTGTGCAGCTGCCGCCGGCATTGACGCCCGGTTGCCGCAGCTTTCTGTGTCAGCACTACACGAGGGACCTGGTGTGGCGCGCGGACTATCAGTCGCACGCGCTCGGAGTGACCGGCCTCGCGGCGGTAGCGGTCGTCGCCGAGGATGCGGTATCGGCGGCGCGGGATTACGCGACGCTGCTCGGCGTGACGCCGCACAAGATCGACGAGGGCTTGCTCGTCTCGACGGGTAGCGCGCCCATCGCCGTCGCGGCGCGCTGGAAGCTCGGCCGCAGGCTCCCGGGCGTCGAGCTTCCGTTGCGCGCGCGGCCGATGGTGGCGGCGCTCTTTCTTCGCGTGGCCGACCGCAACGCGGCGGCGGCGGTACTCGATCGACGAGGGTTCAGGCCTGCCCGGTTGCCCGACGGTTCCTGTGCCGTCGGCGCCACCGAGGCCCACGGCGTCGCGCTGGTGTTCGGCTAGGCCTTCAGCGCTTTGGCGGCGTCCAGCGCGAAGTAGGTCAGGATGCCGTCGGCCCCGGCGCGCTTGAACGCGAGCAGCGCCTCCATGATGCAGGACTCGGGCAACCAGCCTTTGTCGATCGCACCGCGCAGCATCGAGTATTCGCCGCTCACCTGGTAGACGAAAGTCGGCGCCTTGAACTCGTCCTTGACCCGCCTCACGATATCCAGATACGGAAGCCCGGGCTTGACCATGACCATGTCCGCGCCTTCGGAAAGGTCGAGACCGACTTCCCAGAGGGCCTCGTCCGAGTTCGCCGGATCCATCTGGTAGGTTCTCTTGTCGCCCCGGCCGAGATTTTTTGCCGATCCGACCGCGTCGCGGAACGGGCCGTAGAACCCGGACGCGTACTTCGCCGAATAGGCCATGATCTTGGTGTGGATGTGCCCTGCGGCCTCAAGCGCGTCCCGGATCCGGCCAATGCGGCCGTCCATCATGTCCGATGGCGCGACGATGTCCACGCCGGCCGAGGCTTGCGTCAGGGCCTGCCGGACCAGTGCCTTCAGCGTTATGTCGTTCACGATGTAGCCCGTCTTGTCGATCACCCCGTCCTGCCCGTGGGAGGTGTACGGGTCGAGCGCGACGTCGGTCATGATGCCCAGCTCCGGGAACCGCTTCTTCAGTTGCGCGACCGCGCGCGGCACCAACCCCTTGGGATTGAATGCCTCGCGCCCATCGGGAGTCTTCAAGCGCTGATCGATCACAGGAAAAAGCGCGAGCACCGGTATCCGTAGCTCGAGGCAGCTTTCGGCAACGGGCAGCAGGCGGTCGATGGTCAAGCGCTCGACGCCCGGCATGGAAGGGACCTTCTCGGACCGCCTGAGGCCCTCCAGCAGGAACACCGGGTAAATCAGGTCATCTGGCGTGAGGACGCTCTCACGCATCAGGCGGCGCGAGAAATCGTTGCGCCGCATGCGCCGCATGCGGACCGCGGGGAAGCTACCGTAGACGTTCATCGCTGAGCGACCTCTCGAAAATGCCCGCACGCATGCCGCAGGCATATGGAAGAGTCATTGATTTTTCGACGAAACTTGGATGGGAACTTTTGCCGGCGGGGCCCATCTTACGCTTAGACGGTGTTTTTCGTCTCCCGCTTCTCCTCCCTGAGCGGGTGCCTTAATTCTGATTAAGGCGTTTTGGCCCCCGGTTTATTCCCCTTTACCGGGGGCTTTTTTATTTCGCGCGGGGCGATTCGCATCAGTTAGCCAACGCTCCAGCAAGGTGCGGACCTCGTCGACCCCCTCCCCGGTTACGCTCGAAAAGAGCCTGACCTGTGTTCCAGGCGCACGGCTGCCGAGCTGGTGGCGTGTTTCGCCAAGGACCCGCTGGCCTTCGGCGCGCGACAACTTGTCCGACTTCGACAGCAAAACCAGGATCCTTGAGGCGAGCGGCGCGATCCATTCGATCACGGCCATGTCCTTTGGCTTGCACGGCTGGCGCGCGTCCATGATGAGGACCACCGCCGCGAGGCTGGTGCGGGCCCTGAGGTAGCCGCCGATCAGCTCGTCCCACTGCGAGCGTATGGCGTGCGGGACGCGTGCATAGCCGTACCCCGGCAGATCGACCAGACGGCCGCGCATACCCAGGTCGTAGAAATTGATCGTCTGCGTGCGACCCGGCGTTTTGCTGACGAATGCCAGCCGACGGCGCTTTGCAAGGATGTTGATGGCGCTCGACTTGCCCACGTTCGAGCGCCCGGCAAAGACGATCTCCGGCGCGCCCTCGGGCGGCAACTGGTCGAGCTTCCCGACCGAGGCAATAAAAGAGGCCTGCGAAAACGGGGTCATGTGCCGCCGGAAAAGGGAGGAATTGTAATAAAATTGCGCGCTTTGACGGGAACCGAGGGAGTAGCCGAATGATTCGAGTACTGGCGGTCGGTGCCGCGGCCCTAGTGTGGGCCGGCGCGGCGCTCGCTCAAGACGCCGCGAAGCCCGATCTCGCCAAGGGCCAGCAGATCGCCGGACAGGTGTGCGCGGCCTGCCACGCGGCTGACGGCAACAGCGTGGCTGCCGCGAACCCGAAGCTTGCGGGACAGTTCCCAGAATACCTGTACAAGCAGCTATCGAATTTCAAGGCACAAGGCGGCAAGCCTGCGCAGCGCGAGAATCCGATCATGGCGGGAATGGTCGCCAATTTATCGGACGCGGACATGCACAGCGTCGCGGCGTATTTTTCCAGCCAGAAACTGCGCCCCGACTGGGCGCGTGACAAGGATTTAGCGGCACTCGGCCAGAATCTCTATCGCGGCGGCAACCTGCAGAGCGGCGTGGCAGCGTGCAGCGGTTGCCATGGCCCGACCGGGGCCGGCAATCCGCGCGAGTACCCGCGCATTGGTGGCCAGTACGCCGACTACATCGAGGCGCAACTCAAGGCATTCAGAGCCGGGACCCGCGCCAACGATCCGAACGGCATGATGCGCGGCGTTGCGGCGCGCATGACCGACCAGGAGATCAAGGCGGTCGCGCAGTACGCCGCCGGTCTGCGGTAGGCGCGGGCCGCGCCCCGGCGCAGGGCGAGCGCGACATCGCCCTTTGCCATCCATGCTCGATCTGCTCGTCATAGGCTCCGGTCCGGGCGGATATCGTGCCGCGGTGCTGGCGGCGCAACGAGGCCTTTCGGTTGCGATCGTCGAGAGAGACACGTGGGGCGGCGCCTGCCTCAATCGGGGCTGCGTGCCGAAAAAGGACTGGTACCACACCGCGTGCATCGCGCGAGCAGCAAGGGGTTACCCCGCGCGCGGCCTGCGCGTTACGCTTCAGCCCGATCCGGTAGCAGCTTGGCGGCACCAGCGATCTATAGTCGAAGCAGTACGCGCGAGCTACGTCGATTACCTCGGGCGTCTGGGCGTGAAGCTGCTCCAGGGCTCCGCGCGATTCGTCGACGCTCAGCGCATCGCGGTCGGCAAGGAAGTGCACTCTGCGAAGAGCTTCGTGCTGGCCACGGGCTCCCGACCAAACATTCCCGAGAATCTGCGTGGGGCGGCACGCGTGCTTACCACCGATGATCTGTTCGAGAAGCCGTTGCCGTCGGGTCGGCGAGTCGCGCTCCTGGGCAGCGGGACGGTCGGCACGGAGATGGCGTTCATCCTTCCGCAGCTCGGTTTCGACCTGGTGTGGCTAACCGGCAACGAGCCGTTGTCGCAGTCGCGATTCAGCGCGAGCGCCCGCAAGCGGCTTCTCGAGGCGCTCGCCGCGCAGGGCGTGAAGGCGCGAACGCACAGCCGTCCGCAGAGCGTGATCGCCGAAGGCGACGGCATCGTGCTCGACCTCCCCGGCGGCGCACGCGAACGCGTCGACTGGGCGCTTGCCGGGACCGGACGCTTGCCCAATACGGAAGCGCTCGGGCTCGATGTTGCCGGCGTGCGCACCTCGCCGGATGGATTCGTCGTGGTCGACGAAGCGCAGCGCAGTTCGGCGTCCAGTATCTTCGCCATCGGCGACTGCGCCAATCCGGCGATGACCGCGAACCACGCGCTTGCGGAGGCGACGGTGGCCGTGGCGAACATCATTGCGCCGGGCTCGCGGCACATTCGGCACGACTGGGTGCCAGAGGTCATTTACTCGGCACTCGAGCTCGCGCGAACGGGCGCCACCGAGGATGAGCTCGACGATGCGGACAAGGAGTATGCGGTCGGCTTTTCGGCCTTCGCCGTCAATCCCGCGGCCCTTGGAGAGGATTCGCCCGAGGGCTATGTGCGCGTGCTGGTCGGCCGCGAAGATGGTTCGCTACTCGGCTGCGAGATTGCCGGTGTGCAAGCCGGCGAGTTGATACACCTGGCTGGGCATGGCGCCGCGCGCGGACCCTTGCTCGAACGCCTGTCTACCGCCTGCTTCAATCACCCGAGCCGCAGCGAGGAGTTTCTCAACGCGGCCGAGACACTGGTCGCGTCGTGGGGCCTCCCGGCACCGCTTTGACCGGGACGGAATAGAAGGCGCCATCGGATTGTTTACGGGATAGTCGAATAACCCGAATGGAGAATCCGATGAAGAAAGTTTACAAATTCCTGGTTGCTGGTTTGCTGGTAGTCGCTGCAGCGGCCTGTTCGACCATGGGTTCTCCCGGCGACGTGCGCGTGACCGACGGCAGATTGACCGACAAGGCGGGCATGACGCTTTACACGTTCGATAATGATCCGGCCGGCGGGGCAAAGAGCATGTGCAACGGCCCTTGTGCGATGAACTGGCCGCCGCTTGCTGCGAACGCGAGTGATTCCGGGAGTGGCGACTGGAGCATCATCACGCGCAATGACGGTGGCAGACAGTGGGCGTACAAGGGCAAGCCGCTCTATTTGTGGGTCAAGGACCAGAAACCTGGTGACAAGACCGGCGACGGATTCCGCGGCGTTTGGCACGTGGCGCGCCAGTAGCCGGGCCCTCGCGGCGCGGGCGAGGCGGCGGGATAATCGATGCATGACTGAGCCGTCCGCCATTGTCGACCTAATCCCTCGATTGCGGCGCTATGCCCGCGCCCTCGTGCGCGACCGCGCCGCGGCAGACGATCTTGTGCAGGACACGCTCGAGCGCGCATGGGTTAAGTTCCACCTGTATCGCGATGGTACGGACCTGCGCGCCTGGTTGTTCACGGTAATGCACAATGTTCATGTCAACCGCGTTCGCGCGGTGCGTGCTACCGAGCTGCTTGACGAGGAGATGCCCGAGCTGGCGCATCGCGCGCCGCAGGGCGATGCGCTCATGGTGCGCGATCTGGATCGTGCGATCGTGCGGTTGCCCGACGAGCAGCGTGAGGTGCTGCTGCTCGTTGCCCTGGAGGACATGAGCTACGACGAGGTGGCCCGCACGCTCGGCATCCCCATAGGGACGGTCATGTCACGGCTTTCCCGCGCGCGCGAGAAGTTGCGCAGCATGATGCTTGGCCTGCCCGGGACAGCAAAGCTGAAGGTCGTGAAGTAAGCTGACGCGATGACTGCCGAACTGCCTATTTCCGAAGCTGACCTGCATGCCTACGCCGATGGCCGCCTCGCCTCGGGGCGTCGCGCCGAGGTCGAGGCTTGGCTTGCGAGCCGTCCCGAGGAGGCGGAGCGCGTCGCGCAGTATCGCGACCAGGCCGAGATGCTGCGTGCGCTCTACGATCCGGTGCTTGACGAACCGGTGCCCGAGCGGCTGCAGAAAATCGCACGCCGTCGACCGGGTTTGCTAGGCTATGCCCGCGTAGCTGGATGGATAGCGCTCGGCGCGGCACTCGGCGTCATGGCGGGCTGGCAGCTGCGGGCCTGGCAAGCGCAAGAATCGCTCGCGCGCGCAAGGGGGCCGTCGATCGCATGGAGCGCGGCGGTAGCTCACGTAACGTATTCGCCCGAAGTCCGTCACCCGGTCGAGGTCGGTGCTGATCAGGAAGCGCATCTGGTGGCCTGGCTGTCGAAGCGGCTCGGCGCGCAATTGCGCGTGCCGGCGCTGGACGCAGTCGGCCTGACGCTGGTCGGTGGCCGCCTGCTGCCGGGGGACGCGGATCGGGCGAGTAACGTTCCTCCCGCGCCGGTCGCGCAATTCATGTATCAGGGCGCAAGAGGGCAGCGCGTCACACTTTATGTGCGCACCGAAGCGGCGAACCGCGGCGAGACGGCATTCCGCTTCGCTCGGGAAGGCAGCGTACGGGTGTTCTACTGGATCGACCACGGCTTCGGCTACGCACTATCTACCGCGGACCTGGATCGAACGGAGCTGCTACGGGTCGCGGACTCCGTCTACAAGCAACTCAATCCCTGACAAGGGCCTGTAAGCTGGATCCGCGGCAGGACTCCACGCGTATCATGGGTGTGTAAGGTCTACGCCGTCCCGCGCGACCCACCGCAGCAAGGAGATTACCCATGCTGATCCGCAGGCCTTCGGACATCGCGCAATCGGAAATCACGTCGCCATCGGTGTACCGGCGCCGTCGCACGTTTCTTAGGCAGGCCGTGGCGCTCGGCCTGGGCGCACGGCTGCTGCCGGCGAGCGCGCAGAGCGCCGCAGCGCGCCAGCTGCCAGGCCGGCCAGGCCCGTTCGGCACCGACGAAAAGCCGACGCCCTACAAGGACGTCACGACATACAACAACTTCTACGAGTTCGGAACAAGCAAGAGCGACCCGGCGATGTATGCGCCGAAGATGAAGACCCGGCCCTGGACCGTCACAGTGGACGGCGAAGTCAAACGCAAGGGGGAATTCGGCATCGAGGATCTGTTAAAGCTCGCGCCGTTGGAAGACCGGACCTACCGTCATCGCTGCGTCGAGGCTTGGTCGATGGTGATTCCCTGGGTCGGGTACCCGCTCGCGGAATTGATCAAGCGCGTCGAGCCAACGGGCAACGCGAAGTACGTTGCGTTCACCACGAGACTCGACCCGGAATCGATGGTCGGCACGCGCCTGCCGATGCTTGACTGGCCGTACGTCGAGGGGCTGCGCATGGACGAGGCGATGCATCCGCTCGCCCTGCTCACCTTCGGTCTGTACGGCGAAGTGCTGCCGAATCAGAACGGCGCGCCGCTACGCATGGTCGTGCCCTGGAAATACGGATTCAAGAGCGCAAAATCGATCGTCAAAATCACTTTCACGGACAAGCAGCCGCGCACGGCGTGGAACACGGCCGCGCCGGGCGAATACGGGTTCTACTCCAACGTGAATCCGAACGTCGATCACCCGCGCTGGAGCCAGGCACGCGAACGCCGCATTGGCGAAGACGGCTTCTTTACGCCCAAGCGCAAGACCCTCATGTTCAACGGCTACGCCGACGAGGTGGCCGGCCTCTACTCTGGCATGGACCTGAGGAAGTATTTCTGATCGGCGCAGCATGTGGCAGCCCGCCAGACCGCAGCTCGCAGCGATCAAGACGGTGTTGTTCGCCCTGTGCCTCGTGCCCTTTGCACGCCTCGTCTGGGGCGTGGCGTACGACGCGCTGGGCGCCAATCCGGTCGAGGCGGTAACGCATTCCACCGGCTGGTGGACGCTTTTCCTCCTTTGCGCGACGCTCACGGTGACGCCTCTGCGGCGCCTTACCGGTGCCAATTGGCTGCTCAAGCTGCGGCGCATGCTCGGCCTGTTCGCGTTTTTCTACGTCGTGCTGCATTTCCTGACCTACGTCTGGCTCGACCAGTGGTTCGATGTCATGGCGATGGCCAAAGACGTGCTCAAGCGCCCGTACATCACGGTCGGCTTTACCGGTTTCTTGCTGCTGATTCCGCTTGCCATCACGTCGACCGACAACATGCGGCGCAGGCTCGGCCGCAGCTGGCAACGCCTACACCGCTTCGTATACCTGATTGCGATTTTCGGGGTGCTGCACTTCTGGTGGCTGGTGAAGCGCGACGTCACCGAGCCGGCGATATTCGCGCTTGTGCTGGCAGGTCTGCTTGGCGCACGTGCAGTCTGGGCGCTGCGTCAGCGCGGAACGCGGGAGCGCGCGGGCTCCGCCACGCTGCGCGTTCAGCCCGGGCGGATGATGTAGCCGCCGGATTTGTCGTCGCGTTCCAGCGACAAGAGCTTGCGCTTTTCGGCTTCCTCGAGCAGGTCTGAAAAAGCGCGAAAGCCATAGTACGACTCGTTGAACTCGGGCTTGCGGCGCTTGAGCGCCTGCTTGACCATCGACCCCCAGATGCGCTCGCCTTCGCCGCGTTCGGCCAGCAGGGCATCGACGGTTTCGAGAATCAGGTCGAACGCCTCCTGCTTCTTCTCCTCGCCCTTGCCGGCATCCTTGACGGCTCCGGCGGGGCGTCCTTCCCTGCGCTTCTTGGCGGCGCGGCGCTTGGCTTCCTCCTCGCGCACCAGGTCGTCGTAGTAGATGAACTCGTCGCAGTTCGCGATCAGCAGGTCGGAGGTGGAGTTCTTGACCCCGACGCCGATCACGGTTTTCGCGTTCTCACGCAGTTTGGAGACCAGCGGCGAGAAGTCCGAGTCGCCACTGATGATGACGAACGTATCGACGTGCGACTTCGTGTAGCAAAGGTCGAGGGCGTCGACAACCATGCGGATGTCGGCCGAATTCTTGCCGGACTGGCGCACGTGCGGAATTTCGATCAGCTCGAATGACGCGCCGTGCATGACGGTCTTGAACTCCTTGTAGCGCTCCCAGTCGCAGTACGCCTTTTTTACTACGATGCTGCCCTTGAGCAACAGGCGCTCGAGGACGCGATTGATGTCGAACTGCGCGTACTTCGCGTCCCGCACACCGAGCGCGATGTTCTCGAAGTCACAGAACAGCGCCATGTTGCGGGTTTCCTGGGCGGCCGCCATGCGACTACTCCGCTTCCTTTGGCGACAGCGGTCCGACCGGCAGCGGCGCGCCGGTCCGGCCGGCATCGGGCTCGCTTACGCGGCCCTTGTGGAGCCACGCTTGCAGCCGCTCGAAGTACAGGTAGATCACTGGGGTGAGATACAGCGTGAGGACCTGGGAAAACAGCAGCCCGCCGACGACCGCGAGGCCCAGCGGCCGGCGGGCTTCACCACCGATGCCTAGGGAAAGTGCGATCGGCAGGCTGCCCATGAGGGCAGCCATGGTGGTCATCATGATCGGGCGAAAGCGCACCATGCAGGCTTCGAATATCGCCTCGTGGGGAGCCTTGCCGTGCTGCCGCTGCGCTTCGATCGCAAAGTCGATCATCATAATTGCATTCTTCTTGACGATGCCTACCAGCATGATGATTCCGACGAATGCGTACATGTTCAGGTCGATGCCGAAGGCCCACAATGTTACCAGTGCCCCGAGGCCGGCGGTGGGCAGGCCGGAGAGGATCGTGAGCGGATGGATGTAGCTCTCGTAGAGGATGCCGAGGACGAGGTAGATCACCACGATCGACAGAAGCAGCAAGAGGCCCATTCCCTGCAGCGATGCCTCGAACGCCTGCGCGGTTCCCGAAAAACTGCCGCTGAGTGTGGGCGGAACCTGCAGATCGAAGGTCGCGGCGCGCACTTCGTCGATGGCGTGCGACAGCGACACCCCTGGCGCGAGGTCGAAGGACATGGTGACCGATGGCAGTTGGCCGAGATGGCTCACCGAAAGCGGGCCCACGCCGTACGACAGATTGACCACGGCCGTGAGCGGCACCAGTGCTCCGGTGTTTGAGCGGACATACAACATCGGTAACACCGATGGGTCTGTCTGAAATCGAGGCTCGACCTCCAGGATGACCCAGTACTGATTGGTGGCGGTATAAATCGTCGATACCTGCTGCGAGCCATACGCCGTTCCGAGAGCGGACTCGATTTGCTGAACCGTGACGCCAAGGGCAGCCGCCTTTTCGCGGTCGAACGCGACTAGCACCTGGGGTTGCCGAATTTGAAGGTCGCTGGTGACGTCTACCAGGCTCGGAAGGGTTTTGAGCTTCGCTTCTATGATCGGTACCCAGTGATAGAGCTCCTCAGTGCTGGTATCGCGAAGCACATACTGGTAAGGGCTCTTCGTGAGCAGACCGATGCGAATCGTCGGAATGTTCTGCAGATAGGCCTTGATTCCCACCAGGCCCGCAAGCTTGGGGCGCAACTGCTGAATGACCTCCTCCGCCGATACGCGCTCCGAATGCGGCTTCAGGGTGATGAACATCCGCCCGAGATTGAGCGACGAATTGAGCCCGGCGGCCCCGATGAACGACATGACCGCCTCGACGTTCGGATTGCTGCGGATGATTTCGGAGACCTGCTGCTGCAACTTCGCCATCGCGTCGAAGGAAATGTCCTGCGGTGCTTCGGTAAAGCAGAAGATTTGCCCCGTATCCTCCGGCGGGAGAAATCCCTTCGGCATGTGCTTGAACATGTACCCCGTGGCGAGCGTGATTGCTAGGAACACGAGTATCGTCAAGCGCGCATGGCGCAACGACCACGACAGCGTCCCGCGATACACATCGCGCGCTGAGTCGAACCCTCGCTCGAACGCCCGGTACAGAGGGCCATGTGTCCTCTCGTGCTCGGGACGCAGCAGCCGCGCGCACATCATCGGCGTAAGCGTGAGCGATACGAACCCGGAGATCAGCACGGCGGCGATGATGGTGACGGCGAACTCGTGTAGCAGTCGGCCGAGGATGCCGCCCATGAACAGCACGGGGAGGAACACCGCCGCCAGCGATATGGTCATGGACAGGATGGTGAAGGCGATTTCCTTGGACGCGTCGAACGTTGCCTGCAGGCGGCTCTTGCCCGACTCCATGTGGCGCGTGATGTTCTCTAACATCACGATCGCATCGTCGACCACGAACCCGACGCATAGTGTGAGCGCCATCAAGGAGATGTTGTCCAGGCTATAGCCGAGCGCGTACATGACCGCAAACGTGCCGACGATCGACATCGGAAGCGCAACGCTCGGGATCAGCGTCGCGGAGACATTGCGCAGAAACAGAAAGATCACCATGACGACCAACGCGAGCGCCAGTACCAGGGTGAACTGCACCTCCTCGACCGATTGCCGGATGGTCACGGAGCGATCGAACAGCACTTCCATGCTGACCCCCGCGGGCACCTCTGCGCGGAAGGTCGGGAGGAGCTTGCGAATTGAATTCACGACCTCGATTGTGTTGGTGCCGGGCTGCCGGAAGATCGCGAGTACGATGCCGCGCTTATCCTTGAACCATGCCGCCACCTTGTCGCTCTGTACGCCGTCGACCACGCGCCCGAGTTGATTGAGCCGGATCGGAGCACCGTTGCGATAGCTGACGATGATTGGCCGATAGGCTGCCGCGTCGAGCAGCTGGCCGCTCGCTTGCACCGCATAGAGGCGATCCTTGCCGTACAGGGTTCCGGTCGGCAGATTGACGTTCGCACTGGCGATCGCCTGCTGAACTTCGTCGATGCCGACACCGCGCGAAGCGAGCGCATTCGGGTCGACCTGGACTCGGACGGCATATTTCTGTTGCCCGAACACCTGCACCTGCGCCACCCCGCTGATCGTGGAGATGCGCTGCGCCAGGAACGTTTCGGCGTATTCGTCCACCGTCGATAGCGGCAGCGAATCGGAGGTCAGCGCGAGGTAGAAGATCGCGAAGTCCCCGGGATTTACCTTGCGGAACGACGGCGGGGTCGACATGGTGGGCGGCAGCTGACGCGCCGCGGTTGCGATCGCGGAGCTCACGTCCTGCGCCGCGGCGTCGATGTCACGGTCCAGTGCGAACTGAATGGTGATCTGGGTAATCCCCTGGCCGCTCACCGAAGTCATGGAATCGATTCCGGCGATCGTGGAGAATTGCTTCTCGAGCGGGGTCGCGACGGCGGACGCCATCGTTTCCGGGCTCGCGCCGGGAAGCTCCCCGGTCACCTGAATGGTCGGGAAGTCGACATTCGGGAGCGAGCTCACCGGAAGCAAACGATATGCGGCAATGCCGAAGATCAGGATGCCGGCCATGACGAGTACGGTCATTACCGGACGCCGCACGAAGAGCGCGGAAAGATTCACGACGCTTCCGGCCGGACGACCACTCTTGCCTTTGGGCTAAGCCGCAACTGACCGCGCGTCACGACCGTCTCCCCGGGCGCCAACCCTTGTGAGATGACGCTATAGTCGCCCTCGCTGCGCGCCACAGTCACCTTACGCATCTCGGTCGTCGAGTCGGGCTTGAGAACGTACACGTACTCCCCCTGCGGCCCGGTTTGAACCGCGGCCGCTGGAACGACTACGGCGTTGCTCTGCTCGTACAGTTTCACCCTGACGGCGACGAACTGCCCTGGCCAGAGGGCAAGATCGTTGTTCGCGAACCTGGCACGAAGCTTGATCGTGCCGGTACTCTGATCCACTGCGTTATCGATGAAAACGAGCGTGCCGGTGGCGATCGGCGGCTGCGCTGTATCCGAGCCGGTCACGGAGACCTCGAGGGGCCCCTCGTTCATGTGCCGGCGGATCTGCCGCAGGCTCTGCTCGGGGATCGCGAATGTGACGTATACGGGCTTGACCTCGTTGATTACGACCAGGGCATTGACGTCGTTCGCCTTCACCAGATTACCGAGTTGCAGCATGATGCGGCCGACGTAGCCATCGATCGGCGAGCGGATCGTGCAGTACTCCAGATTGAGCCGCGCCGTCTCGACCGCCGCTTGACTGGCCTTGAATTGGGCCTCGGCGGTCTCTGCGTTGGTGCGGAACTGCGCGTAAGCCTCCTTCGAGACAAAATTCTTGTCGAGCAAATCGAGATATCGCCGCTCCTGCGCGCGCGCCTGGTCGCGGTTGGCCGTATCGCGTGCCAGGTTCGCTTCGGCCTGACGCAGCGCCGCCTGAAAGGGCCTCGCATCAAGGCGGAACAGCACCTCGCTCTTGCGCACCGCCTGCCCTTCCCGAAAATTTACCTCGACAATCTGGCCGTCGACGCGTGCCTTGACCGCCACCGACGAATAGGGGTCGACGTTGCCAATGGCACGCAGATAGACGGGAACGGACCGCGCCGTCGCGCTGGCCACCGATACGGGCACTGGTGGAGCACTCGCGGGACGCTGCTTCTCCCTGGCGCGGATATCGCCGCCAAGGTACACGAGCGCCGCGCCGGTCGCCCCTGTGACGAGCAACGCGAGCACTACGAATAACCGCTTGCGGCGAAGGGTGAAGGTCATCTAAGGGACCGAAGGAGTGTCGGTGAACAGTTTGATAGATGCCGCTGTGTCCGAACGCTCGATCCGCTGAGCGGACAATTTACGGCAATGGCTGTTCCAGGGCAAAGAGATCCTCCACCTGCTCGCGGCGGCGCACAAGGTACGCCTGATCACCATCGACCATCACTTCGGCGGCGCGCGGGCGCGTGTTGTAGTTCGAGCTCATGGTCATGCCGTAGGCACCTGCTGACATGACAGCCAAAAGGTCGCCTTGCATCGCCTGGAGTGACCGGTCCTTGGCGAGAAAATCACCGCTTTCGCAAACTGGACCCACGATGTCATAGGCCATGGTCGCGGCACCGGGTTGCGGTTCGCGCGCCGGTCGCACGTCGTGCCACGCGTCATAAAGTGCCGGCCGCAGCAAGTCGTTCATTGCGGCGTCCACTACCAGAAAATTCCTTGCTGGTCCCGGTTTGACGTACTCGACGCGGGTGAGCAGCACGCCGGCATTGCCGACAATCGAGCGGCCGGGATCGAAGATCAGGGTCTCGCGCCTCCCCCCGAGGGCGGCGAGGGTTCCGGCAACAAACTCGGCGATCGACTGGGGGTTTTCGTCCCGGTAGCGAATTCCAATCCCGCCCCCGACGTCAATGTGCTTCAGCCGGACTCCGCGCGCCGCAATACGGCCGGCGAGCTCGACGAGGCGTTCTACCGCTTCTACGAACGGTGCGCGGTCGGTGATCTGCGACCCCACGTGACAGCCGATGCCGACGACCTCGATCCCGGGAAGGATTGCGGCTGCGGCGTATAGTCGCTCGGCTTGCTCGTGGGGTACCCCGAACTTGTTGCGCCGTAAGCCTGTGGAAATATAGGGATGCGTCTTCGGGTCGACGTCCGGATTAACCCGAAACGCAATCGGTGCACGCTTGCCCAGCCGCTGCGCGACCGTATTCACCCGCTCGAGCTCCGCCTCGGACTCGAGATTTATGCATCGCACCCCGGCGGCAAGTGCCCTTTCGAGCTCGAGTTCCTTCTTGCCAACGCCGGAAAAGACCGTCTTGCGCGGATCCCCGCCTGCGGCGAGCACCCGGGCGAGCTCGCCCCCGGAGACAATGTCGAATCCCGCGCCGAGGCGGGCCATGAGCGCGAGCACTGCGAGGTTTGAGTTGGCCTTGACGGAATAGCACACTAGGGCATCGCGCCCCGCTAGAGCTCGCGCAAACTCGTCGTAGGCGGACGCAATCGCGGCACGCGAGTAGACGTAGCAGGGGGTACCAAAGCGTTCCGCGATGTTTTCCAGCGGCACCCGTTCGGCGCACAAGGCGCCGCCAAGGTATGTGAATGGCATGACGCGCCTAACGCTGATCAGACCCGGCACCCTCAGGCGTCGAGTCCTTCGTCTTCGGATAGGGAACTGGGCGGTAGGGCGCTTCCTTCTCCGGCTGGACGCCGGGAGGAGGATGGTCGCGCAAATAGAGCGGGCCCTTCTGTCCACAGCCCGCCACCGCGAACGCAGCGCTTACGGCAAGGAGAAAAGCGGAACGCATCGCGTGGCAACGGCTAAAATTCTCATGTTATCACGCACGCTATTCTCAAGATGACCGACTCCGAGTTCGAGGATCTAACCGATGCGACGCTCGATCGGTTCGAAGTGGCTCTCGAGGCGAGCGGTGTGGACGCTGACGTGCAAAGCAAGTCCGGGGGCGTGCTGGAGATCGAATTCGATAATGGCACGAAGATGGTGATCAACCGAAATGCCGCGTTACGGGAGCTATGGGTCGCTGCCAAGAGCGGCGGGTTCCACTATCGCTGGGACGGCGCTGCCTGGCGCGATACTCGCGACGGCAGCGAGCTGTTCGCGGCGCTGTCGAGGTTGGTGTCGGCGCAGAGCGGACTGGGCGTGGTCTTGAGAAGCTAGACCGGTGTGTGTCGAGCCGCACTCACTAATCTGGCGGCTTGACGAAGTTGTCCACCGGCGGGAATACCGGAGCCGGCTGCTCCTTCGGGACGTTTTCTTCGTAGAAGTATTCTGGAATCGGGCCGGCGTCGTTTGGAATGGTGGGGTCGGGGCCGGTCTCCACTCGCACGACACCCGGCGGCATCACGCGCGGCATCTCCGGCACGGACTTTAGCGCCTCTTCCATGAATCCCATCCAGATCGGTAGCGCTACCGCCCCGCCGGTCTGGTTACGGCCCAGTGTCTTCGGCTGGTCGTAGCCAACCCACGCGATGCCGACCAGCGTGGGTTGATAACCGCAAAACCACGCGTCGATGAATTCATTCGTGGTCCCGGTCTTCCCGGCGATGTCGTGCCGGCCGAGGCGCGCGGCGCGCGCGGCGGTACCGTACGTTGTGACGTCCTGCAGCATGCTGTCGATGATAAAGGCATTGCGCGCGTCGATCACGCGCACCGCTCCGTCGTCGGCGCGCTGTGGATGTGCGACGCCGAGCTCCTCGCCGCGATCGTCGACGACTTTCTGGATAAAGAAGGGCTTTATCAGATACCCGCCATTCGCAAATACCGAGTAGGCCTCCGCCATTTGCATCGGGGTTACCGAGCCGGCGCCGAGGGCCAGCGTCAGGTAGGGTGGATGTTTGTCGGCGTCGAAGCCGAAGCGGGTAATGTAGTCTTGTGCGTACTTGGGGCCGATGGCCTGCAGAATCCGAATCGAGACCATGTTCTTCGACTTCGCCAGCGCAGTCCGCAGGCGCATGGGGCCCTCGAACTTGCCGTCGAAGTTATTGGGTTCCCAGAGTTGGCCGCCGGTCACCTCGGGCTCGATGATGATCGGCTCGTCGGGAACAACAGTGGCCGGCGTGAAGCCCTTCTCCAACGCTGCAGAGTAAATGAAGGGCTTGAACGACGAGCCCGGCTGGCGCCACGCTTGGGTGACGTGGTTGTACTTGTTTCGATTGAAATCAAATCCGCCTACCAGCGCGCGTATTGCGCCGTTCTGAGGGTCGACAGCAATGAAGGCCCCCTCTGCATCAGGCAGTTGCACGATCCGCCACAGGCCTTTTTCCCATCGTTGGACGCGTATGATTGCACCGCGCCGAATGCGCTTTTGCGGCGTTGCCCGGGGGGACAAGGACGGCGAAGCAAACTTGAGCCCGTCGCCGGCAATTCGTATTTCGTCGCCGGTGTGCAACACGGCAGATACTGCCTTGGCGTTTGCGGAGAGCACTACCGCAGCGAGCAGATCGTCGCTGTCCGGATAGTCTGCCAGCGCCGCGTCGTAGTCATCATCGTGCGCATCGTCCGGCAGGTTTACGAAGCCCTCGGGCCCACGGTAACCGCGTCGCTGGTCATAATCCATGAGGCCCTTTCGCAGCGACTCATAGGCGGCCTCTTGATCGGCCTTGCGTATCGTGGTGTAGACCCTGAATCCCCTGGTATAGGCATCGTGTGGGTATTGCTCGTAGATCGACTGGCGCACCATTTCCGCCACATAGTCAGCGTGCACCGCATAATCGCTTGCAGTGGTGTGCGCACGGCGCAACGGTGCCTTTAGCGCCTCGTCCTGCTGGGCCTCGGTGATATAGCCGAGCTGCCGCATGCGACGCAGCACGTATCCCTGGCGTTGCTTGGCGCGTTGCGAATTCGAGATGGGATTGTAGCTAGAGGGGGCCTTTGGTAGCCCGGCCAGCATCGCGCACTCGCCCAACGTCAGTTTGTCGAGCGGCTTTCCGAAGTAAGTCTGGGCGGCGGCGGCAAAACCGTACGCGCGTTGGCCGAGATATATCTGGTTGATGTACAGCTCGAGGATCTGGTCCTTGCTCAAGCTATGCTCGATCTTGAACGCGAGCAGCGCCTCGTAGAGTTTGCGCGTGAGAGTCTTTTCCGAGGAGAGGAAGAAGTTCCGTGCAACCTGCATGGTGATCGTGCTCGCGCCCTGGCGACGACCCCCCGCGACAAGGTTCGAGTACGCGGCGCGCAGAACGCCTACATAGTCGATGCCTTGGTGCTGATAGAAGCGTTCGTCCTCCGCGGCGATGATCGCGTTTTTCAACTGCTGCGGCACGTCGGCGATCGAGATCACCGAGCGACGTTCCTCGCCAAATTCGCCGATCAGCGCACCGTCCGACGTGTACACACGCAGCGGTACTTTGGGTTGGTAATCGGTAAGCGCGTCGAGGGACGGCAGGTTTGGATAGGCCAGCAACAGAACCAGCGCGCCGGAGCCTGCGCCGAGCACGATCAGGCCCGCGAGCAGGGCGAGCGGGAAATACAAAAAACGACGCCACATCAAGGGAGTTAGGCGGGACAGGGCGCGCTATGTGCCGGGTAGGGGAAGGGGGGCATTATAGGGATAGTACCTGTGTGGAAAATTCACTAGACACTGGCTAGGCTTGTTGCTAGCATTTAACGCGATTTCTACGTATTGCGCCTAACAGGCCGGTGGGCAAAGGAAAATAACGATGGAACTGGACATTTTCAAGCCGAAGACGCCGCCCCTGTTTGGGCTCGATATCAGCTCGTCCTCGGTGAAGATGCTGGAAATCGTCGAGGCCGGCAAGGGTGCCTATCGGGTCGAGCGCTACGCCATCGAATCGTTGCCCCGGGAAGCGGTCGTAGATGGCAACATCAATAACCTCGAGGCTGTGGCCGAATCCGTAAAGCGCGCCCACAAGCGTCTCGCGACGCGCACCAAGCATGTCGCCATGGCGGTTCCGTCAGGCGCGGTCATTACCAAGAAAATCATTGTTCAAGCTGGTCTTCGGGAGGAAGAACTTGAAGTACAGGTCGAGACCGAGGCGAACCAGTACATCCCGTTTGCCCTGGACGAGGTAAACCTCGACTTCCAGCGTGTAGGAGCCGCACCGTCGAGCCCGGACGAGGAAGAGGTACTGATCGCTGCCACGCGCAAGGAAAAGGTAGAAGACCGGGTCGCCGTGGCCGAGTCCGCCGGGCTGAAGGCCTTGGTCATGGACGTCGAGTCTTACGCGCAGCAAAGCGCGCTTTCTCTGGTCGTCCAGCAGCTGCCGGGCGGCGCTAAGGACCAGAACATCGCCGTGGTCGACATCGGCGCGAACGTGATGAACGTGACGGTCCTGCGCAATGAACAGTCCGTGTACACGAGGGAGCAGGCGTTTGGCGGCAATCAGCTCACCCAGGATATCGTCAGTCGTTACGGGATGAGCGTTGATGAAGCCGAAAACGCGAAACGTTCGGGCGGTTTGCCGGACGATTTCGACGCGGAAGTGCTGCGCCCATTCATGGATAACCTCTCCATGGAGGTGCAGCGGGCACTGCAGTTCTTTTTTACTTCTACGCAGTACAACAGCGTCGATCAGATTCTGCTCGCTGGCGGTTCGGCGGTCATCCCCGGCTTGGACGAAGCGGTGCACGCGCGCACACAGGTGCCGTGCATGGTTGCCAATCCATTTGCCACGATGCAAACCTCGTCCCGCATCCAGTTGAAGCGCCTAATCGTGGATGCTCCGTCGCTGATCGTCGCCTGCGGGCTTGCGATGCGGAGGTTTGATCCGCTATGACCACGATTCGCATCAACCTGCTTGCGCACCGCGAGGAGCGACGTAAGCGCGCGCGTACGCATTTTGCCGTACTTGGCGCGATGACCGTCCTTCTCGGTTTGGTCATCGTAGGTGCAGTTCACGTGATCAATGCCCAACGTGTGGCGGCTCAGCAGGACCGCAATACCTTCTTGAAAAGCGAGATCGCGAAGCTGGACAAGCAGATTGCCGATATCAAGAAGCTAAGGGACGAGATTCAGGCGCTTCTCGCGCGCAAGCAGGTCATCGAGACCCTTCAGGCGGATCGCGCCCAAACGGTGCACCTGCTGGACCAACTCGTGCGACAGATGCCGGAGGGTGTTTACCTCAAATCGGTCAAGCAAAAGGGGCTGTCGGTCAATCTGGTCGGCTACGCGCAATCCAATGCTCGCGTATCGACTCTGATGCGAAACATCGAATCGTCGCCTTGGTTGGAAAAGCCGAAACTCATCGAGATCAAGGCGACCACCGTCGACAAGAGGCGGGTCTCGGAGTTCAACCTAAATCTGTCGCTCAAGCGTCTGAAGCCGGAAGAAGAGAAAAATGGCAACAAAGGCGCCAAAGCACCGGTGAAGAAGGGGTAGGCCATGGCGATCAATTTCAGTCAGATCGTCGAGGACTTTAAGCACCTTAACCCGCGCGATCCGGGCACTTGGCCGGCCATCCCGAAGATAGCAGCGCTACTCGCGGTCCTTGTCGTAATACCGATAGCCGCCTATTTCCTCGATTGGCAGGCTCAACTTGAGGACCTTAACGCGGGGCAGCTTCAGGAAAAGAAGCTGAAAGATGATTATCTCAACAAGAAGCGACAGGCGATCAATCTTGATCTCTATCGGCAGCAATTGCGGGAGATCGATACCCAGTTTGGCGCTCTGTTGCGGCAACTCCCGAACAAGTCGCAGATGGACGCGCTGTTGGTAGACATCAACCAGGCCGGGCTCGGACGAGGGCTGCAGTTCGAACTGTTCAAGCCTGCGCCATCGGAGAGCGTCAAGGAGTTCTATGCGGAGCTCCCCATTCAGGTGAAAGTCGATGGCAGCTATCACGACATGGGGGCATTTGCCAGCGATGTTGGACAGCTGTCGCGCATTGTCACGCTTAACGACGTGTCCATTGATGCCATGAAGGATGGCACCCTGCAGATGGAGGCGACGGCGCGTACCTTCCGCTACCTCGACGAAGACGAAATCGCCGCCCAGCGCAAGGCTCAGCAGGCTGTCAAGAAGGGCGGACGATGAAGACAATCATTGTTCTGGCAAGTCTGGTCTTGCTGGTGGGATGCGGCAGCGACGAGCATAGTGACCTGAAGCAGGAGCTTAACGCCCTCACCAAGGACCTGCGCGGGCACGTCAACCCATTGCCCCAGGTTAAGCCGTACGAACCGGTGCCCTATACTGCCGAGGCGCTGGTCGATCCGTTCCTGCCGGACCGAATCATCATCGCCCAATCGGGGACGAAGCCCAGCGGCGTTGGCAAGCTGGCACCCAATCCGAATCGGCCAAAAGAGCCGCTTGAGGCGTTCCCGCTGGAGTCGATCCACATGGTCGGTACCATTACTCGGGGCAAGGAAACCTTCGGCTTGGTTCAAGCGGGGTCCAACCTTTATCGCGTTAGGAAAGGCAATTACATGGGCCAGAATTTCGGCGTAATAACGTCGATCGTAGAGGGCCAAATCGATCTAAAGGAACTGGTCCAGGACAGTAGTGGCGAGTGGGTTGAACGTGCCAGCGCACTGCAATTGCAGGAGGTGAGCAAACGATGAAAAAACTATCCGCTTTCTATGCGCTCTTGCTGTGGCTCGGGGGGATGGGCCTTGCCCTTGCCCAAGCGAACAGCATTGAGGCGTTCGACGTCACCCAGCAAGGCGGAAAAGTCGTCGTGCGCGTCACCACCAAGGAGCCTCTCGGAAGCGTCCCTCCAAATTTTGCGATCACGACGCCCGCGCGCATCGCGTTCGATTTTGCGAATACCGTGAACGCCTTGGGCCGCACCAGCCAAGACATCGGGCAAGGCGACCTCCGTAGCATGAATTTGGTCCCGGGCGCCACCCGCACGAGGCTCGTTCTCAACCTCAGCCGCCCGGTGCCACATGAGGCAACCATCGACGGGCGCGCGCTCGTGATCACCTTGTCCGAGCCCGCGGCCACCGCGCCTGGGCCAGTCTCACATTTCGCGGAAGGCCGGGCAGATGCAACCCACACCGTTCGTGGTATCGACTTCCGCCGCGGACCCTCGGGCGAGGGCCGCGTGGTGATTGACTTGTCCGATCCGTCTACCGGAATCGACATCCGGCAGCAAGGCCAGAACATTGTCGTGGACTTCCTCAAGACCTCGCTCCCCGAGAATTTGCGCCGTCGCCTCGACGTCGTCGACTTTGCCACCCCGGTTCAGTTGGTGAGCGCCTATCAGCAAGGCGACAACACGCGCGTAGTGATCGAGCCCAAGGGACAGTGGGAGCACAACGCGTACCAATCGGACAACCAGTTCGTGGTGGAAGTGAAACCCGCCGCGCCCGACAAGGGGCCTTTCACGCAGGCTGGCAAGTTCACCGGCGAGAAACTCTCGCTTAATTTCCAGAATGTCGAGGTTCGGGCGGTGCTTAACGTCATCGCCGACTTCACCGACCTCAACATCATTACCAGTGACACGGTGACTGGCAACATCACCCTGCGTCTAAAGGATGTCCCCTGGGACCAGGCGCTCGACATCATCCTGAAGACGCGCGGTCTCGATATGCGCAGAAACGGCAACGTGATCTGGATTGCGCCGCGCGATGAACTGGCTACGCGAGAGAAGCTGGCTCTTGAAGCACAACAACAGATCAACGATCTGGAGCAGACGCGCACGGAGTCGTTCCAGATGAACTATCAGAAGGCAGCCGACGTGCAGAAGCTGCTCTCCGACCCGCAGCAACGAATGCTGTCCAAGCGCGGAAGCGCAGTGGTTGATGCGCGCACCAACACGCTGTTCGTGCAGGATACGTCCAGCCGGCTCGAGGAAGTGCGCAAGCTGATTGCGAAGATCGACGTCGCGGTGCGCCAAGTCATGATCGAGGCGCGGATCGTCGAGGCGAACGACACGTTCAGCAGAAACCTGGGCGTTCGTCTTGGCTACCATGACAACGGCAACCCGCCCGGCCACGGCGTTTTCGGCAGCAATAATACGCGATTCAACGCCGGCGGCGGATTGGCCGACACGGGCTTCCACACTGGCCAGAGCTCCACTACGCCGGATTTCATCAATGATGCAAGCAGCGTCAACCTGCCGGCGGCCGGCCTGAACGGGTTCAATGCCGGTCAGTTCTCGTTCATCCTGTTCAACAGCGCGATGACACAGTTCTTGAACCTGGAGATCAACGCGCTTGAGGCGGATGGCAAGGGCAAGGTGATTTCGAGCCCGCGTGTGCTCACGGCGGACCAGGTGGAGGCGGTGATCGAGCAGGGCACGGAGATCCCGTACCAGCAGGCGACGTCCTCCGGCGCGACCAGCGTGTCCTTCCGTAAGGCCAACCTTTCGCTCAAGGTGAAGCCTCAGATCACGCCCGACGGCAACATCATCATGACGCTCGACGTAAACAAGGATCAACCGGGTACGACCACGCCTGCCGGCGTGCAGATCAACACCAAGCACGTGAAAACCGAGGTGCTGGTGGAGAATGGCGGTACGGTAGTCATCGGCGGTATCTATGAGCAAAGCGACCGCACGGACATTACCCAAGTTCCGGTTCTCGGCGATCTGCCGGTTGTGGGTTTCCTGTTCAAGAACAAGCAGACATCGACCAACAAGACCGAATTGCTGGTGTTTATCACGCCAAAGATCGTGAACGATCGCCTCGTTGCCCGCTGATTTGCTGCGTCTCCTCTGGACGGTACGGCCGGGACCTCCCGGCCGTTTTCTTTTGTGGAGATGCACCGCCGCTACAATAGTCGCATGAAATGCGGCCCCCCAAACCTCTACCTTGTCGGAATGATGGGTGCGGGTAAGACCACCGTCGGGAAGTTGCTCGCACGCCGTCTCAAGCGTCGCTTTATCGATGCAGACCAGGAGGTCGAGCGACGCTGCGGCGTTCGAATATCAGTGATATTCGATGTTGAAGGTGAGCCCGGATTCCGCAGTCGTGAAGCGCAGGTCATCTCGGAACTCACTGCGCTCGACGGAATTGTCCTTGCAACCGGGGGTGGCGTAGTGCTTGCGCAGGAAAACCGACGCCTGCTCACAGCACGTGGGACGGTGGTGTACCTTCACGCGTGCCCGGCGGATCTCTATCGACGCGTACGGCATGACCGGAATCGCCCGTTACTCGCGACGCCGGATCCACGTGCCCGACTGGAGGAGCTGTATGTGCAGCGTGATCCGCTTTATCGCGAGGTGGCCGATCTCGTAATAGATACCGGCACCCAAAGTGTCCAGGTTCTGGCGGGAGAGCTTCTTCAAAAGCTCGGGGAACAATGCAAACTATCCGCGTAGAACTGCGCGAGCGCGCATATCCGATTCACATCGGCAAGGGGATTCTCGACGAGTCTTCGCTCTATGCGCCGCATCTCCGGGACGGCCGGGCGGCGATAGTGACCAATGCTGTGGTGGCGCCGCTCTACCTCAAGCGCCTGCACACGGCGCTTACGTCCGCTGGTGCGAACGCGATCAGCATCGTGGTCGAGGACGGAGAGCAAGCCAAGGACTGGCGCACCCTCGACCGGGTGTTCAATGCGCTACTTGACGCTCGCTGCGACCGGCAAACGGTGATCGTGGCCCTGGGCGGCGGGGTGGTCGGGGACTTGGCGGGATTTGCCGCGGCAGTCTATCAGCGAGGTGTTGCCTTCATCCAGGTGCCCACCACGCTGCTCGCGCAAGTCGATTCGTCGGTCGGAGGCAAGACCGCCATCAACCACTCGCGCGGCAAGAACATGATCGGCGCGTTTCACCAGCCGCGCGCCGTGATCTCGGACGTCGCGACGCTTGATACTCTTCCTGTACGCGAACTGCGCGCCGGCCTTGCGGAGGTGATCAAGCACGGCCTTGCATTGGACGCAAAATTCGCCGAATGGCTTGAAGCCAATATCGAGCGCCTCCTCGCGCGCGATCCGGAGGCTTTGACCTACGCTGTGCAGCGGTCGTGTGAACTCAAGGCAAAGGTAGTGGCGGCGGACGAACATGAGACGGGCCAGCGCGCACTGCTTAACTTCGGCCACACGTTCGCTCACGCCATTGAGACGGGGATTGGATACGGCAACTGGCTGCACGGCGAAGCCGTGGCTGCAGGCATGGTCATGGCGGCGGAGCTCTCGGCGCGCAACGGCATGATCGATCAGATCGCGTTGGGCCGGATTCGCGACCTAGTCTCGCGCGCGGGCTTGCCCGTGGCCGGCCCCGACATGTCACCCGACCGCTATCTGAAACTGATGGCGATCGACAAGAAGGTCGCCCGGGGTCGCATTCGATTCGTCGTGCTTGAGGGTATTGGCCGAAGCCTACTCCGCGCCGATCTCGACGAGAGGACGGTGCGGGAGGCTATCTCCGCCGCCACAAGCTCGGCCGCTGCTGCATCGCACTAAGCCGGTCCTCGCAGCCAAGCCCTTGTAGCACCAAATCTAAGCAGGTATATTTCCAAGTTCGCCCATCGTTTTTGTGCAGAGCGGCGAAACGGGCGCAAGTCATTGGATTAAAGGGATTTAGTCGTGGACCAGCGATATTCGCCAGGCGCGCAAGGTTTGTACGATCCTCGCCACGAGCACGATGCCTGTGGTGTCGGCTTCGTTGCGCACATCAAGGGGAAGAAGTCGCACGCGATCATCGATCAAGGGCTAACCGTCCTGCGCAACCTCACGCACCGGGGTGCGGTGGGCGCTGACCCAAAGGCGTCCGATGGCGCTGGCATCCTGATCCAGCTTCCGGACAAGCTGTTTCGCGACGAGTTGGGCAAGCAGGGAGTCAAGTTGCCCCCCGTGGGCCAGTACGGTGTAGGCATGGTATTCCTGCCGCGCGAGCCCGCGAGCCGCATCGCGTGCGAGTACGAGATGGAGCGCGCCATCAAGGACGAGGGCCAGGTGCTGCTCGGCTGGCGTGACGTGCCGGTTGACGGGTCCGATCTCGGCGAGTCGGTCAAGCAGGTCGAGCCGGTAATCAGGCAAGTATTCGTCGGGCGCGGCAAGGGTGTTACGGTCACGGACGCTTTGGAGCGCAAGCTCTACATCATCAGAAAGAGCGCCGCACATGCCATTCGCGCTCTCAATCTCGCTCACGGCAAGGAATACTACGTACCGTCGATGTCGGCGCGCACGATCGTGTACAAGGGGATGTTGCTTGCCCATCAGGTTGGTGAATATTACCGGGACCTGAAGGACGCGCGCGTCGAATCGGCGCTTGCACTCGTACACCAGCGCTTCTCGACGAATACCTTCCCGAGCTGGGATCTTGCCCATCCGTTTCGCATCATCGCCCACAATGGCGAGATCAATACCCTGCGCGGCAACTGCAATTGGATTCGTGCCCGCCAAGGCGCGATCTCGAGCCCGGTTCTGGGGCGAGATCTGGACAAGATCTGGCCCCTGATCTACGAAGGGCAGTCCGATTCGGCGTCGTTCGACAATGCGCTGGAGCTGCTCGTCATGAGTGGCTACTCGGTGGCGCACGCCATGATGATGATGATCCCCGAAGCATGGGAGAACCACGCGTTTATGGACCCTGCGCGCCGCGCTTTCTACGAATATCACGCGGCAATGATGGAACCCTGGGATGGTCCGGCATCGATCGCGTTCACTGACGGTCGGCAGATCGGTGCGACTCTTGACCGAAACGGGCTCCGGCCCTCGCGTTATATCGTCACCGACGACGGCCTCGTCATCATGGCCTCCGAGGTTGGCGTGCTGCCGGTGCCCGAGGAACGCATCTCCAAGAAGTGGAGGCTTCAGCCAGGCAAGATGTTCCTCGTCGATCTGGAAAAGGGTCGCATCGTCGACGATAAGGAATTGAAGGACTCGCTCGCATCGGCCAAGCCGTACGCCGAATGGATCGAGCGCATCCGTATCAAGCTCGATGCGCTACCTGCGCCGAAGGAGAAGCGCGAACCGGCGAGAGAGAGCTTGCTCGATCGCCAGCAGGCGTTTGGCTACACGCTGGAGGACGTCAAGTTCCTGATGGTGCCGATGGCCGAGAATGGCCACGAGCCCGTGGGCTCCATGGGCAACGATTCTCCGCTCGCTGTGCTGTCGAACAAGAACAAGACGCTGTATCACTACTTCAAGCAGCTTTTCGCGCAGGTTACCAATCCGCCGATCGACCCGATCCGCGAAGAGTTGGTGATGTCGTTGGTGTCGTTCATCGGCCCCAAACCGAACCTACTCGGCATCGACGAGATGAACCCGCCGCTCAGGCTGGAAGTCTCGCAGCCGGTGCTCGATTTCGAGCAGATGGAGACCATCCGGCACATCGAGAACTACACCGACGGCAAGTTCAGGTCCTGCGAACTGGACATCACGTATCCCCTTGCATGGGGCAAAGAGGCAATCGAAGCACGCCTCGCTTCGTTGTGTGCTCAGGCGGAGGATGCGGTCCGTTCGGGGACGTTGATCATCATCATCTCGGACCGCAGGATCGACCGCGACCACGTGGCGATCCCTGCCCTGCTTGCGCTATCGGCTATTCACCAGCATCTGGTAGGAAAGGGGCTCCGCACATCGACGGGTCTGGTCGTCGAGACGGCCTCGGCGCGGGAGGTGCACCACTTCGCGCTGCTCGGCAGCTACGGGGCCGAGGCCGTGCATCCGTATCTCGCGTTCGAAACGCTCATCGATCTGGCCGATCGGGGTTTGCTCACGAAAGGCGTCGACGGCGACAAGGCGTGCAAGCACTTCATCAAGGCAATCGGGAAAGGACTGGCGAAGGTAATGTCCAAGATGGGCATTTCCACCTACATGTCCTACACCGGTGCCCAGATATTCGAGGCGGTGGGACTGTCGCGCGCGCTTGTCGACAAGTATTTCAACGGCACGACGTCATCCGTGGAGGGAATCGGCGTTTTCCAGGTCGCCGAGGAGGCGATTCGCATCCATCGCGCAGCGTTCGACGAGGATGATCCCGTGTTGAAGACTGCGCTCGATTCAGGCGGCGAGTACGCCTGGCGGCCGCGTGGCGAAGAGCACATGTGGACGCCGGACGCCATCGCCAAGCTGCAGCAGTCTACGCGCCAGAACTCGCCGTCGACCTATAAGGAATACGCGCAAATCATCAATGACCAGTCCAAGCGTCACATGACGTTTCGCGGACTGTTCGAATTCCAATTCGAAAAGGTGAAGCCGGTACCGATCGAGGAGGTCGAATCGGCCGCCGAGATCGTGAAGCGCTTCTCTACCGGGGCCATGTCGCTCGGCTCGATTTCCACCGAGGCGCATACGACGCTCGCCGTGGCGATGAACCGCATCGGTGGCAAGTCGAACACTGGCGAAGGCGGCGAGGACAGACGTCGCTATGCCCCCGTCAAGCCGGGTGAGACCCTCGCCTCGCGCCTTGGCCGCAGCCGCGTCGAAAGGGACATCGAATTGCGGGAAGGCGATTCGCTCAAGTCGAAGATCAAGCAGGTCGCGTCGGGGCGTTTCGGGGTTACGGCCGAATACCTCGCGTCGGCCGAGCAGATCCAGATCAAGATGGCGCAGGGCGCGAAGCCTGGCGAGGGCGGGCAGCTGCCCGGGCGCAAGGTTTCCGAGTACATCGCGGAGCTGCGTTACTCGACGCCTGGGGTCGAGCTCATTTCGCCGCCACCGCATCACGACATCTATTCCATCGAGGATCTGGCGCAGCTGATCCACGACCTCAAGAACTCGAATCCTCGCGCCTCGATCTCGGTGAAGCTCGTGTCCGAAGTGGGCGTAGGCACGGTAGCGGCCGGAGTCGCGAAGGCGAAGTCCGACCACGTGACCATTTCCGGCCACGACGGAGGCACCGGTGCCTCGCCCTGGAGCTCCATCAAGCACGCGGGCACGCCGTGGGAGCTGGGACTCGCCGAAACTCAGCAAACCCTGGTACTGAACCGGCTGCGCGGCAGGATCGCGGTGCAGGTCGACGGTCAGATCAAGACAGGCCGCGACGTTGTCATCGGCGCCATACTCGGGGCCGATGAATTCGGTTTCGCGACCGCCCCACTGGTGGTCGAGGGCTGCATCATGATGCGCAAGTGCCACTTGAACACCTGCCCGGTCGGTGTCGCCACGCAGGATCCCGTGTTGCGCAGGAAGTTCTCTGGCAAGCCAGAGTACGTGGTGAACTACTTCTTCTTCGTCGCCGAGGAAGTGCGCGAATTGATGGCGCGTCTGGGCGTACGCAAGTTCGAGGATCTCATCGGCCACACAGAACTCCTCGACATGAAAAGCGGCATCGAGCACTGGAAGGCCCGCGGGTTGGATTTCTCGAAGGTCTTCCAGATGCCGAAGATGCCGCCCGACGTCGCGCGCAGTCACTGCGAGCAGCAGGATCACGGCCTCGGCAAGGCCCTCGACAACCGGCTCATCGAGCTGGCCGCGCCCGCAATCGAGCGCCGAGAAAAGGTGAAGATCGAGATGCCGATCCGCAACATCAACCGCACGGTCGGCGCCATGCTTTCGTCGGAGATCGCCAGTCGATACGGTCACGATGGGTTACCAGACGAAACGATCCACGTCCGGCTCGCGGGTTCGGCGGGGCAGAGTTTCGGTGCCTTTCTCGCGAGAGGCATTACCCTAGATCTTACCGGCGACACGAACGACTATTGCGGCAAGGGCATGTCCGGTGGACGGATTGCCGTGCAGCCCTCGCCCAAGTTCCGCGGCGAGCCCAGCGACAACATCATCACGGGCAACGTCGTGCTTTACGGCGCAATCGCCGGCGAGGCGTATTTCCGCGGCGTCGCCGGAGAGCGATTCGCCGTTCGCAACTCGGGCGCGCATGCGGTGGTCGAAGGCGTTGGTGATCACTGCTGCGAGTACATGACGGGGGGCACGGTGGTCGTCCTCGGCCCCACGGGGCGGAACTTCGCCGCGGGGATGTCTGGTGGCATCGCCTACGTACTCGACGCCGAGTCAGAGTTCATCAAGCGCTGCAACACGGCGATGGTGGATCTCGAGCCGGTGCTTTCCGAGTCGGAGCAGGGCGCCAAGCTGTCGGCCGATCTGTGGCATCTCGGCGAGTCCGACGAAGCCGTTCTCAGGCGGCTCATTGACAACCACGCGCGTTATACCAACAGTCAGCGTGCCCGAAAGATTCTGGAGAACTGGGCCGACTTCCGCTCGCGGTTTGTCAAAGTCTTCCCAAGGGAATACCGGCGCGCGCTGTTGGAGCTCGCGGCATCTCAGAAGAAGGCGGCCGCCTGACCATGGGCAAGGTCACTGGATTTTTGGAGTACCGGCGTCTGCAGGAAGCGTCCGAGGCGCCGGAACAGAGGACGAAGCATTATCGCGAGTTTGTCCTGCACCTTTCGGACGACGAGGCGAAGGTACAGGGCGCGCGCTGCATGGACTGCGGCATTCCGTTCTGCATGCAGGGCTGCCCGGTCAACAATATCATCCCGGACTTCAACGATCTGGTGTACCGCCAGGACTGGAAGACCGCGATCGAGACGCTTCATTCAACCAACAACTTCCCGGAGTTCACCGGCCGCATCTGTCCTGCGCCCTGCGAGGAGGCGTGCACCCTTCGCATCAACAACGACCCGGTCGGCATCAAGTCGATCGAGCACGCGATCATTGACAAAGCATGGGAAGAGGGCTGGGTGCGGCCCCAGCCGCCGTCGCACAAGACCGGGAAAAAGGTCGCGGTGATCGGATCGGGCCCCGCAGGACTTGCCTGCGCCCAGCAGCTGGCGCGTGTCGGCCACAGTGTCATCGTTTTCGAGAAGAACGACCGTGCGGGCGGATTGCTGCGCTATGGCATCCCCGATTTCAAGATGGAAAAGTGGCTCATTGACCGGCGTCTCGGCCAGATGGAAGCCGAAGGCGTAGAGTTCCGCGTCAACCACGTGATCGGTCATGCGCCAGTCGGCTCCGGTAACAAGCAGGCGAAGCCGGTCGATCCCAAGAAGCTGCTCGCCCAGTACGATGCCGTGGTGCT